>JBJMJD010000096.1:0-8949 GCA_045806525.1 Gaiellales bacterium
GTGGCCGCGCAGCCGGGCGACCACGTCGTCGATGTCGTCGACCGCGAACATAATGCGGCGTATGCCCAGCGCGTTTGCCGGCGCGGGTTCCGGCTCGACTCTGACCGCCGGCGGCGTGTGGAACTTCGCCAGCTCAAGCCGGCTGTGGCCGTCGGGCGTCCGCATCAGGGCGATGTCGGCACGGACGTCGTCGAGCCCGACCACGCGGTCCACCCAACGCCCCTCGTTCGTCGCCTCGCCCTCCAACTCCATGCCGAGTTCGGCGAAGAACGCCTTGGCAGCCTCGAGGTCGTCGACAACGATCAGCACGTTGTCCATCCGCTGAATCGTCATGTCCCGGAAAGCATATGGTCGGACGAGGTCGCCCGCCTTGAGCGAGCTGGCTCGATGGTTTACGGTTGCGCAATCCAAGGGGAGGTCGCCATGCGCATCGAGTCGTCAATCAGCGCGATTTCGTGGATTCCGGAGGCCGCGATCGAAGGGCTGCCCAAGCTCCCGTTCGAGCTTGGCATCGGCCACTACGACCCGGCGCCGCCCGAACAGATTTCGCCGGGCGACCTCGAGCGGCTGCGCGACGAGGACCGGTTCCGGGAGGCGAACCACCTCGCGGCCTGGATCGACGTCGTCGATGGCCGCATCACCGACCACGGTAATGAAGGCTCGGCGTTCGTGGGGACAACCACCTTCAAAGCAGGTCGTAAGAACGTGAAGGTGCCCGGCGTCGCCTTCGAGACGCTTCGCCCGGAGCCGGAGGTAGGGCCGGACTCGGTGCGGTTCGTGCAGACGGTGGGCGGCCGCGCGGGCTTCCCGGCGCCGCGGATGGTGCGCGGCGCGCCGTTCTTCCGGATCAACTCGGCGACCGCCTGGACGACGCTCGCCCTCACCATCAGCGCGGACGGCTCGTCACGGCACGAGCTGGTGGGCGCCAGCCCGTTCCCACGGCACTGGGTCTATGACGACACCGGAACCCTGGTTCAGAAGGCCGGCACGATCGATTTCAAGAAGTGGTACCGGGAGTCGCACGGCGAGAAGACGCCGTGGGGTGCGGAGGACTCCGAGGCCTTCGTGGTCGCGGCCGAGACCGCGCTCGAGCGCGGGATCTCGCGGGACATGATCAGCCGCGGCGTCGACCTGCGGCGAAGGGTGGTAGAGCAAGGCGCCACGCTGGTCGAGCAGGGTGACACGGGCGACGAGCTGTACCTGCTGCTGGACGGCGTGCTGGCGGTCGAGCGCGACGGCGAGGAGATCGCCGAGATCGGCCCCGGGGCGATCCTGGGCGAGGGCGCGGTGCTCGGCGACGGCACCCGCCAGGCCACATTGCGGGCGCGCACCAAGTGCCGGATCGGCGTGATGCCGGCCGACGCCACCGACCGCAGCGCAATGGAAGAGCTGGCGGCCAAACGGCGCTCCTGAAGCTCGCCGGAGGCGTCCGCTCTGCCGAGCGCGTCCGCGTCCGCTTGCGTCCCCGCCGCGAAGCGGTGTATAACGGTTCGGCTGGGGGTTGAGCTGACAGCCCAGGTTTCGTCTCTGTTGAGAGGAGCTTGTGATGGCGGTCGGCCTCGACTCTCCGCTCGAACGGCTCGGCCCGTCGGTGTGGTTGATGCGGCTGGCCGGCGAACACGACCTGGCCACGCTGCCGCACGTCCAGGCGGCATTCGATGAGGCGGCACGGGCCGATAACACGATCGTGGTGGTTGACCTGGACGAGGTGACGTTCATCGACTCGTCGGTGATGGGCGCCATCGTCAAGGCGCACCGGGGCGGTGAAACGGTGCTGGTGGTCGAGCCGAAGGCGGCGATCGTACGGAAGGCGCTTGACCTCGTCCATCTGTCCGACGTGGTGGCGATGTTCGCGGATCGCGACGCAGCGCTCAATCGCGCCCGCGAGATCGGCGAGCAGGCTGACGGCGTTCATGCAGACGCCGCCCTCGGTCGATAGATCAACCTCAAATGGACGGCCGAAAGTGCCCCAACCACAAGTGCCGTAAGTACCGCCAGCCGACGAACCTGTTCGTCTGTAGCCACTGCCACCGCGCCACCGTCCAGGCCATCTACCGGCCGCGCTTCACATCACAGCCGCAGCGGCGGCGCCGTTAGCGGGTTGGTGGGGGTGCGCCGCGGAAATCACACCCCCGCGCCGCGCCCGAGCAGCGCTAGCCGGTCAGAGACGTTGCCGTTGGGGTCGAGGTTGTGGATGGTGAACCTGGCCCTCGGCGCTTCGTATGCGCCGGTGCCGCCGGTGATGGCGAGCGAGAACGTCGGCTTGTTCGGTGAGGTGCCGGAATACGCCAGCGTGCCGCCGTGCAGCCGCGCGGTGCCGCCGAATTGTGCGAGCTCGGACGACACCACCGCAACTTCGTTGGCGGCCTGATCGAGCACCTGCCGACGCTGCTGGCGGTGACGTGCCCCAGTGTCATACTCCGGGCACGCGAACGCAGAGCGTATCTGCGGGGTTGTAGGAGCCGCTCCACGGTGAGGGCCAGCTCCGGCCTACCAGTAGCCGGACGCGTTGTCGGCGCTATCGCCTGGCGATCCGTCGCCGGGATCGGCAACGTCGCCGTACGCGTCCATGGCGTAGATGCCACCGGCAAGCGTGGAGCCCAGAAGCAGCCCGGGAAGCAGCACGCTGAACGGGCTGAAGTAGCCGCCGGCCCAGGGGCCGTAGTACGCGGGAGCATTCCAGTAGGGCACCTCGCGGTCTCCGACACGCACGCGGCGGCCGTGTGGCTCGTTGCCGTCCTCCAGTGACACAGCGTCGGCGGCGCAGACGGGGACCGGGCGAGGCGTGCCTCCCGGTGGCGCCCAGGCCACGTCGCGTACCGAGGGGCCATGACGCGGATCAAAGAAGCACGGTGGCCGTCGCTGGGGTAGCTGTTTGCCGGCGAGGCGGGCCCGCGTCGAGGTGATCGCGAACCGGCCCTCCTCGACCGCGGACGAGACAGCGGCCAGATCGTGGGGTGTGCGCGCACTGTCGAGTGCCGCCTTCGCGCGGTCGTACTGATCGACGGCATGCATGTAGTCGCTTCGTGCCTCCGACACGACGCCCGGCATCTCGATGTCCAGATCGAGCGAGCGGATCTCGTCGGCAAGCCCCAGGACGTCCTCCTCGGCAGCCCGCCGGACGTTTTCGAACATTCTCGGATCCGGCCGCGCCAACGGCGGAAATCCGGCGGCCGGTTCCAGGTGCGTCCGGCGGCGCCTGCCCGCCGAGGCGCCGACGAACACCACGATCCCGATCAGGACGAGCGCTGCCAGCGGCGAGTAGAAGAACAGCGGCGCAAGGAAAAACAGCAGCAGCGGCAGCAGCAGGAAGAGCCGACCTGATCCGATGAAGATCACGCGTCACGCATACCCGTAGCTGCCACGGCGAAACCGAGTTGCCCGGACGGCGTGACCCGCCGGGGTTTCGTCCGCCGCGGCGCAGGGGCATGCCCTCGGGATGGGCGTGATCTACCTCGCCGACGACACGGCGTGGGCAGGTCGGTCGTCCGGAAGCGGCTGACGCCAGGTCGCCGGTGCGACACCAGACCATGCGTCCACAGGCGAGGCTGACCGCCAGTCTGTAGCAACACCGCCGAACGGCCCTTGGGAAGGGGTCGCCTGAGCCCTTCTCCGGCGTGGAAGGGGCTGACGGTTCGAGCCGGGCGGCCGAGTGGGATCAGGCTCCGAGCCGCAGGGCCGGATCAAAAGTCCTCGAGAGGCCCTGGCGAGAGGCGCCCGCTGCGGTATCGTCCAGGCCCGGAGGGATCACCATCGCCCGCGGCCACCTGGAGCTGATCTCTGAGGGCCCGGATACCACGCCCGAGCAGCGCCAGCAGGCGATCGCCGTAGCGATAGACGAAATCGATCGCATGGGCCGACTGGTCGAGGGACTGCTGCAACTGGCTCGGGCAAGCGAAATCGAGCGGCTGAACATTGGGCCGGTGCCCGTCGAACCGCTCCTGCTGTCGATCGCGTCACAGCTGTCGCCGGTGGGTGACCGAGCGTGGTCGGTTGCCGCCGGCAGTGGAGTAACGGTTTCCGCTGACGAGGACGTGCTGCGCCAGATCGTGCTGAACCTGGCGCGAAACGCGGACGAGCACAGCGCCGATGGAGCGCACATCGAACTGTCGGCCGAGCAGCGCGGTCGCCTGGTCGACATCACGGTCGCCGATCGCGGCACCGGAATCGATCAGAAGCTGCGCGACCACGTGTTCGACCGGTTCGCCCACGACGGCGACGGCATCGGGCTAGGCCTGGCGATCTCGCAGGCGCTCGCCGAGGTGCAGAGCGGAACCATCGCCCTAAACGATCGGCCGGGTGGCGGCACCCTGGCCACGATCACGCTACCCGCGGCGCCGTGACGCGACTGCATTCGGGCCGTGAGGTCTTCCTCAACCGTACGGGGCGGGCGGCCCAAGAACCGAACGCGGTGCCCCCAGTGTGCCCCCACGAGATTCTTGAACTGTCCTGCTGCTCCTGCAGTTCGGCTCAACGAAGCCGGAAGGCGAGAGCCCTCTAACGGACTCGAACCGTTGACCCCTTCCTTACCATGGAAGTGCTCTACCAACTGAGCTAAGAGGGCGGGCCGGCCGTCGCCGCGAGGCGCTCGGCCGTGCCGAAGCATATCGGCTCGCAGGCGCGTTCAGTTCAACCCGGCCGCGGCCCGCGCGAACCCCAGCGGGCTTGTGGCCGTCAGATCGATGGCTGGCTCCACCGTCGACCACGACTGCACGTTGTCCTTGAACCTAGCGGCGTTGTTGAACTTCTTGAACGGGTCGACGTGGCGCACCGGGCAGTCGCGCATTCCGTCCACCTTGCCGCTCGACGTGACATCGTTCGGCCCCTCGACCGCCGCCCCGGCCAGCACCGGCGGCGCTCCGTTCAGCGAGCCCGCCAGGTTCGCGACCTGGTGCTGCATGCAGCGCGGGAACCGACTGCCGTCACCCACAACCAGCGACACGCCCCAGGCGTTCCCGCCCAGCACGTTGCCCAGCCAGCGTCCAGCCTGCTTGCTGTAGCGCTTGGTGCCGGTCAACTGGTCGTACTCGCTGGCCATCACCGATAGGCCGAAGCCGTGCGACGTCGTGTCGAACGCCGCCCACGGGAACCCGAAGCGGAACGGATCCTTGCGCCCCTGAGCGATTGCGCGGTCGAGCTGCTTTCGCAGATCGGCGAGCAGCGCCGGCTGCGTCACGGCCAGGCCGTTCGCCCCGCCCGCCATCGAGATCGCCCGGTACAGGTCGTAGTGGGCGAGGCCGCTCACGTCATACAGGTTGAGGGTGTCGGCGGCGTCGTTGGGGCCGTTGATGTAGGCGTGCGCCCAGTGCGCCGCGTGCTTCAGGTAGAAGCGTGCGTTGCTGTGCGGCAGCCCCGGCGGCAGGTGCCCGCCCTTGGTCGCCAGGTACAGCTCCGTGGCGCCCCACTCGAGGTCGTCCCGCCACTCCGACTCCGGGTAGAAATCGAACGGGATCACCGTCAGCAGGTGGCCGCGGGGGCTGGTGTCCGCCAGCGCGAAGACGTCCTCGCCCGAGCGCAGACAGCGATCCGCCAACGCCGGGCGGGTGCTCTTGAACACCTGGTAGCACTCCGCGAAGGCCGCGGCGTCGCGGCCGGCCAGGTTAGGACTGATCGGTGAGCCCGGCCTGCCCGCCCGGAACACCGGCCGGTGCCGGATGTAGCGGTCGGCCCTGCTGTGGCCGCCCCAGCTGTCATCGGCCTGCGGCAGCCGCCAGATGTCGTGGTCGCCGGTGGTCTGGTCGTTGGCCTCGCCGACTCCCACCTGGTAGTAGAGCGTCCTCGTTCGGTCGTTCCACATCCGCAGCAGCCAGCGCACCCCGAACGTCGACTCGGCCGTGAAGTCAGCGCCGCTGTGCGGCCCCATCTGCGCCGGGAAGTCGCGCAGGCCGCTCAGCAGCACGCCGGTCGTGTAGCTCTCGGTCTGGACGAACTTGAGGTAGTCGCCCGCGTCCCACCAGCCGCCCGCGGCGTTGACGCGGGTACCCAGCGGCGTCAGGCTGCCCTGGAAGTTGCCGTCCGCGTCCACCTTCGGCGTCAGATACGTCATCGCGTTCTCGTCGTTCAGGTGCGCCGGTGCCGTGCGCAGCGGCGAGGGGATGTAGGCGGGGCCGTCCCGCTCGTCCTGGTAGAAGCTGAGCGCGTTTCCGATCGCGCCTGCGTAGACCGATGAGCCGGCGCCGATCGCGAAGCTGGGTGACCTGGCCGCGACGGGGCCGCTGACCGTGATCCTGTAGGAGCCGGCGCCGGTGGTCGGGAAGTCGAGCGCGTAGACGTGCGGGAAGTTGGCGCTCCACGAGCCCAGCTGCGGCCCGATCGGGGCGGTGAAGACCGCCGTCGAGCCGTCCATCACCGAGAAGGTGGCGCCCGACTCGCTGGTGCTCGACATAAGGTAGGCGCGCTTGGCCGCGCTGGTCGAGTAGCCAACCTGGTTCACGCGCACGTAGGCCGAGCCGGCGGCCACGTGCGGCCTTGCGGCCGGCTGCAGCACGCGGGCCGACGCTGGAGCGGCGCACAGCACCGCCAGTGCCACCGTGATTCCCGCCAGCCGTGCCATCGAACCGCGCATCGCCCTCCCGGAGCCCGCTCCTGACCTCGACTGTAGGCATGGTAGGCCGACGGTGCAAGGGATGGAAGCGACGATTTGCGTGTAACGATATATCGTGATAGAACTTGAGCTATCACATGAACGAAGGAGAACCCCAATGAGTGAGTATGTGATCGTCCCCGTCAGGAGGCGTCGCGGCGAGTTCCGCGAGATGATCGAGCGCTGCACCCGCCGCGGGCGCAGAGGACACCACCACGGCCGTGGCACGCGCGGCTATCAGGGGCGGGCCGGCCGCGGTGACATCCGCGCAGCCATCCTGGCACTGCTGGCCGAGCAGCCGATGCACGGCTACCAGATCATGCGAGAGCTGCGGGACCGCTCGGGCGGCGCCTGGCGCGTCAGCCCGGGATCGGTCTACCCCACGCTCTCGCAGCTCGAGGACGAAGAGCTGATCCGGGCCGAGCAGCAGGGCGGCAAGCGCGTGTTCTCGCTGACCGAGTCCGGCACCAGCGAGGCCGCGGCCGCGCCCAGCGAGCCCTGGGCCGAGGTCGCCTCCGACGTGCCGCCGGCCATCGTCGAGCTGCGCGACCTGATCTACCAGGTGCGCGCCGCGACCCGCCAGGTCGTGCACGCAGGATCCGAGCAGCAGCTGACCGCTGCCGCCGAGCTCCTGCGCGAGACGCGAAGGCGGCTGTACAAGCTGCTGGCCGAGGACGAATCGCCCTCGGACAGCGAGTAGTCCGCAGAGAGGCCCGGCAGACAGCCGGGCCTCTCCGAACGCCGCGGCGCCCGCCCTATGCTGTGTTCCATGAACCAGCAGACCAAGGAAGCGCTCGAGGAGCTGCTCGACGTCCACCAGCAGCTACTCCAGCTGAGCGCACGCAGCGGCATGACACCCCAGGAAGAGCTGAAGGCGCTGGCGGCGCGGGTGGCGCAGGTCGGTTCCGCGATCGAGGCCAGCGTCGGCCCGTTGGAAGCATCCGACCCGCGGTAGCCGGCATGAGCGAGCAGCACAGCTACCGCACAACCGTCATCTGGGCCGGGTCGACCGGCGCCGGGTACGAGCGCTACGACCGCCGGCACGAGATCGCGCTGCCACCATCAGCCGAGCCGCTGACCGTGTCCGCCGACGCTGCCTTCCGCGGCGACCCCGCGCTGACCAACCCCGAGCAGCTGCTGCTGGCCGCCGCCAGCTCCTGCCAGCTGCTGTCGTTCCTGGCGGTCGCTGCGCGTGCGCGCGTGGACGTGCTGTCCTACACGGACGAGGCCGAGGCTGTGATGCCCGAGGATGACCTGCCGGCGCGCATCACCCGCATCACGCTGCGTCCGCACATCGTGGTGGCCGAGGGCAGTGATATTGCGAAGGTCACGCGCCTGGTCGAGTTGGCCCACCGCGAGTGCTACATCGCGAACACCGTCAGCAGCGAGATGCTGCTGGAGCCGGTGATCGAGAGCGGATAGCGCTGGCGTGACGTTGCGACAGCGGTCTTAGGCGGGCTCGGCCCGCGGCAGCGGCAGCGTGGCCAGCGGCACCAGCGCGGCGCCCGTGAACACCGGCAGCGCCTGCTCGCGGCCGACACGAGCTGCCACGACGGCGAACGCCTCGTCCAGCCAGGGCGGCCGGTTAGCGCGATGCCCGTCGGAGGCGATGATGTCGGCGCGACCGGTCTCGACCAGCGTCCAGCCCGCATCCTGCACGTCCCGGCCGTGGCGGCCCAGCAGGCTGGAGGCGTTCACCTGGGCCAGCCATCCGCGCCCGCGCAGCTCGGTGACCTGGTCGAGATCGCCGAGGACCAGATCGCAGCGCTCGGGGTGCCCCATGATCGGCACCAGACCGGACGCGGCGATGTGCTCGCCGCATGCCACGAACATGTCCAGGTCACGGGGGCCCGTGTGTGGCAGCGGCAGCTCCAGCAGGCAGGCGTCCAGGCCCTCCATCGACAGCAAGCGGGGATCGGCCTCCAGCAGCCAGGGCTCGGGGCTGATCTCCCAACCCACGCGGAAATCGACGCGGCCCTCGAGCCGCGCCCGTACCTGTTCGCGCGCCGCGGTCACGCGCCGGCGCCGCTCGTCGGTGAACGGATGCCGATCCATCGCGTGCGGGGTGGCGTACTGCACGGCCGTGCCGCGCGACGCCGCCTCCAGCACCAGCTCCACCGCCTCGTCCACCGACCGGACACCGTCGTCGCCCGACGGGATCATGTGGCTGTGAATGTCGACGAAGCGGTGCACCACCCCAGGGTAGGCGCAGCGCCCGCGCGGCCGTGCCGGTCAAGTGGTGCGATCAGGCCCACGATGGTGACCTCCAGGCCGTCCAGGGCTGCTGGGGTGCCTGACCGACCGGCTCGGCCGCAAGCGCCTGTTCATGTTCTCGCTGGGCTGGTGCCTGGTGTGGACGCTCGCAA
>JBJMJD010000097.1:0-33051 GCA_045806525.1 Gaiellales bacterium
CCGCGGCGACACCAGCGCCAGGTACACAGCCCACTCGCTGTGAGGCGCCACCTCGGCCTCGAGCCGGTCGAAGGGTGCGTTGCTGAGCACGTTGACCTCGTCCCAGCCGCCGAGCTCGACCGGTCCCAGCTGCGGATGCTGGAACGGATACCAATCGATGAAGCCGCGTCCGCCCATCTCGTTGTCGGACCAGGCAAGCATCTTCAGGTCGTCCTCGAGCGGGTGATCCTTCCACCAGTCGATGAAGCGCATCCCGACGTCGATGCCGGCCGCCCGCATCGGGCTCCAGAACTCGGTCGTCCACCCGAACACGCCCAGATGCTCGTAGATCCAGTCGTCGAAGGCGCCTCGCATCCACGTCTTCGGCTCGTACTGGAAGTGGTGGTAGACGGACGCGCGCGGGTACCCGGTGAGGCGCACCGCCTCGTCGGCCATGCGGTCGTAGGCTCGCAGGTCGGCGGGCGGGAAGTCGTCGTCCGGCCGCGCGCCGTAGGGCCGCAGCAGCACGCCGCCGAACGTGTGGTAGCTGACGGCGCAGGTGATGTTGGGGCGGTCCACGACCGCCTGCACGGCGGCCCGGATCTCGGGCTCGGACGTCGGGTAGGCGCCGGCCCCGTCCTGGTCGGAGTGGGGGCGCCAGTCGTAGGGGAAGTTGCGGTTGAAGTCGAGCCCGGCCAGGCTTGGCGGCACCTTGATGATGTCGCCGTCGTAGTCGGTCAGGTGGCCCTCGGGCAGCAGCCGGTAGTACGGGCCGCCGCCCTCCTCGTCGGCACCGCGCGGTACCAGCAGGCGCGGATGCTCCGGATGCGCCTTCCAGCTGCCGGTCTCGTCCTCGATCCGCATCGACAGGACGCGGCCGTCCCCGTCCACGTCGGAGGAGTGCAGGCCGGGAAGCTCGGTCGGGAGCGGCCAGGGGCGGACGCCGGATCGCACGTAGCGGGGCACGTCGGCCAGGGCCAGCTCGACGCCGTCCGGGTTCAGCCGCGGCACCACGTAGAAGCTGCGGCCGTGAAGCGCGCGGCTGATCCGCTGGTCGCTCTCGTGGCTGGCCAGCAACGCGTGCACAAGGTGCAGCGCGGCCGCGCCGCCGGTCACCTCGGTGGCGTGGATGTTGGCGTCCACCCAGACGGCCGGCTTGTCAGCCGCCGGCCCGGTGGCCTCGTCGGTCACCTCGCACATCCAGATGTCACGGCCCTCGTGGGAGCGCCCGATCGACACCACTGTCAGCAGCTGCGGCCGCTCCGCCGCCCAGCGTTGAAGCAGCTCCGTCAGCTCCTGGTAGCGGGGCCAGTGGTCGAACGGCGCGGGCGTCAGCGGTGCGGGCACGGGCCCGATCGTAGCGTGGCATCCTCACGGCGGCGGTTGTGAACCGCCGGGCTATACGCTACGTATTCGACTCGTGCTCCATCCCACCCGACGCCGCCTGCTGCTGATCTGCGCCATCTCGGTGCTGTGGATCGCCGCGGTGCTGCTCGCGGACCGCGGCGCCGGCATCTGGACGCAGCGGACGCTGGGCGCCTTCACCTGGTTGCTGCTGCTGGCGCTGCTCCGCGGTGAGAGCCGCTCGGTGCGCTACCAGGTGGGCGCGGTGATCGCGGCGGCGACGGTGCTCGAGTACACCGCCTCGCCGCTGCTCGGCCTCTACACCTACCGGCTGCACAACGTGCCCAGCTTCGTCCCGCCCGGACACGGCCTCGTCTACCTGGCCGCGCTGACGATCGGCGGCGCCATGTACGGCACCCGCGTCGGCATCTGGTTCCCGCGCGCCGTGCTGGTGGTGGCGGGCGCCTGGGCGGTGTGGGGAGTGGCGATCAGCGCCCGGCCGGATGTCGGCGGCGCCGTCCTCTACCTGTTCTTGGCCGCGTTCATCCTGCGGGGCCGCGCGCCGCTGGTCTACGCCGCGGCGTTCGCGGTCACCGCCTACCTCGAGATCGTCGGCACCAACGTCGGCACCTGGGCGTGGGCGCACCACTCCCCGATGGGCCTTGTCTCGTTCGGCAACCCGCCCAGCGGCATCGCCGGCGGCTACTGCTTCCTGGACATGGTCGGGATCTTCGTGGCGGCGCGCCTGGCCCAGGTGCACGCCCCCGACGTGGTGCTGGAGACGGCGCCCGAGCCGTCCGTCGCGTAGCCACAGCCTAAAGCGGTTCCCGCGTGCTGCCGATACCGGCCGTGCCCCCTTGGGGAGCCGTCCATGGGATGTCTGCACCTCATCCGCTGGTCGCCACTGGTTGCGATCGCCCTGCTCCTGACCGGCAGCGCCGTGTCGCATGCCGCCACCCCCGGCGTCTACCAGGTCTGGGGAGCCTCCCGCGACGTGGCCTCGCGCCCGTACGTCCAGGGTGGCCAGATCGTGCTGCAGTGGAGCGACGTCGAACCCTCCCGCGGCCACTTCAACTGGTCGAGCCTCTACACCCAGCTGGATGCTTACCGGGCGATGGGCAAGACCGCGACCGTCCAGGTCAACTCGACTCATGGCAAGCCTGGATGGATCTGGGACGTGGTCGCCCGCTGTGGATCGGTCAACGGGCAGGCGGTGCCCCAGTACTGGAACCCCGACTACCTGATGCTGCAGAGCGAGCTCGTGAACAGCCTGGCCGGCGCCATCCGCGCCTACCCGCATCCCGAGGCGGTGGCGCTGGTGCGGGCGAGCCCGAACGCGATCGGCACCGAGCTGACGATGCTGCCGCACTCGGTCTCGTGCGCGGCCGCCGCACCGGCAGTGGTCGTCGCCGGGCAGTGGTCGCCGAACGTCGCCCACACCTACTTCCGAAACGTGATGGGCCTGTACCACTCCGCCATGACGCCGGACATCCACGTGGCGCTGCGCGCCGAGGCGTTCGTCTCGGACGGGTCGCCGCTCAGCTGGCTGGGCCAAAACGGCGCGTGGATCATGGGCACCGCGTCCGACATCGACTACAACCCGAGCCGCGACGCCTTCGACGTGTTCGCGCGCCGGTGGGACCGGGAGGGGCGAACGGTTGGCTACTGGGAGCCGATCCCGTATCAGGGCAAGCGCAACCTGGTCAGCTGGAACTACTGGCGGATCCTGCTGGAGCTGTACAAGGGCGTGTCCTACATCGCCGTCTACGGCGAGCAGATCCGGCACGGAGGCAACCCCCAGTACCGCGCCGCCTTTGACTTCGCGAACCGCTACGCGGGCAGCGCGGCCACGCCGCAGACGGCTTCGGGAGCGTTCATCGCGCTGCGCAAGGGCCGCGGCCGCACGGCCGGGAACCTCGGTCAGTTCATCACGCAATACGCGCCCGGCCTCACGTCCACGCCGCTCAGCAGCGGGCAGGGCAAGCACATGATCGGGCCGGCCGGCCAGCGCTTCGGCCGCTACGCGCGGCGCATCACCGGGCACACGTCGCGGTCGCGGATGGGCTTCCGGCTGAACAACGACTTCGTGGCCGGCGTCAGCGGCCGCAAGGTGGTGATCGGGGTCTGGTACCTGAACGGCGGCCACGGCAGGTTCCGGGTGTCGTGGGGCAGGTCGGCCTCAGACCGGCACGTCGTGCACAAGACCGGCACCGGCCGCTGGAAGCACTTCACGACGACGGTCGACGGCTCGCTGCTTCGCGGGCGGCTCGCCCACGGCTGCGACATCTCGCTGAAGGCACTGGGCCGTTCGAGGACGGCGTTCCACATGGTCGAGGTGCGCGTCCCGGGCAGGTAGCATGGCGGCGTGCCGGCCACCCTGCCCCTCGACCTCGACCGCTACCCGATCGACGACCTCGGCGGCGAGCGCGCGCGCGCGCTGATCGGCGACTGCCGCTCGCAGCTGGAACGAACGGGTCTCTGCCTGCTGCCGGGATTCCTGGGTCACGACGAGGTGACGCAGTCGGTTGCGGAGCTCGAGCCGCGGGTGGAGGGTGCGTTCCGCAAGGAGCGGGCGATCGTTGCCATGGACGCCTCGGAGATCGACCCGGCGCTGGGCGCCGATGACCCTGTGCGGACGGCCCACCGCCACTCGATGCGCACGATCGCCTACGACCTGATCGAGCCGGACTCGCCGATCCGGGCGCTGTACGAATGGGACGGCCTCACCGGGTTCCTGTCGGCGGTGCTGGGACGGCGCGTCTACCGGTGCGACGATCCGCTGATCGCACTCGTGATCACGGCGATGGTGCCGGGCGGCGAGCAGGGCTGGCACTTCGACGACAACGAGTTCGTGGTATCGCTGCTGCTGCAGAAGCCGGCGGAGGGCGGCGAGTTCGAGTACGTGCAGATGATCCGCGACGACGACGACCCGGGAACGGATCGCATCCGGCGCGTGTTCGAGGATGCGAGCGACGAGGTGCGGACGGCGCCGCTGGCCCCGGGGACGCTGGCGCTGTTCCGCGGCACCCGCTCGCTGCATCGCGTGTCGCCGGTGGTGGCCGGGCCGACGCGGCTGATCGCGCTGCTCAGCTTCGACCCGCAGCCCGGCATGGTGTTCCCGGCGGCGGTGCAGCTGAACAACACCGGTCGCAGCACGCACCGGTGAACGTCGGGCCATAGCTCGACCGGACCGGCTACCCGGATGCGCCTAGTCGATGTCCCGGAAGAACGTGAAGTAGAACTGCCGCCAGGCCGTCCACCAGTCGTCGGCGCGCGACACCAGGGTGCGCCCGTCGAGGATCTCGACCACGGCATGGTGGCGGTAGCGCTCGACCTCCTCGCTGGTGGCCAGCTCGACGGTGATCTCGCACGGCTTGCCGGGGTCGTAGGGCGGCACCGCGCCGAGGTTGGACAGCGCCTGCGCGGCTGCGCTCTCGATCAGCTCGCGCGCCCGCAGCGGCGACATGTGTCGGGCGCTGAAGCGGCCCAGTCCCTGCTTCACTGCGACCGTCGTCAGGCCGTCGCCCAGCAGCTCCTGTGCCTCCCGGCAGGTGGCACGGTCACCCGTCACCATCAGCACCGGACAGCCCCAGGTGCCGCACAGGGCCGCGTTGATACCTGTCTCCCCGACCGCCGTGCCGTTGAACGAGAGGTTGCGCCAGCCGGTGCCCGACACGGTGTGGTTCATGACGCCGTCCGGGGTGCCGGCCTTTGCGTGCATGCCCACGAGCAGGGCCGCATCGCAGCCCTGCTCCAGGAACTCCGTGTACTCGCTCCACTCGTGCTGCACGACGAAGTCGCAGCGGCGATCCAGCAGGTCGGGTATCAGCGAGTTGAACGTCCAGCCCTTGCCGGCGCCGTGGCAGTCCATCACGACCACCTCCGTTGCCCCGGCAGTAAACGATCCGCGCACGGCCGCGTTGATCTCTTCGGTGTAGAGCCGGGACCGATCGGCGTGGAGCGCCTCGCCGCCCTCGGTCTCAGGCCACTTGGTGACGCCGGCGACGCCCTCCATATCGCTGATGATGAAGACCCTCACGGCCGATAGCCTACAGACGTGATTGAGCTATTTCTGCGAGAGGAGCTGATCTCAATGGCGGCCGACGACGGCGCCATGCGGGAGCGGCTGGTCGAGGACGGGAGCCTGTTTGACGGGTACAACCCCCTGATGGCGATCGTGCACCGGCGAAACGGCGACCGCCTTGGCGAGATGGTGGATGCCCATGGCTGGCCGGTGACGCCGATGGTCGGCGAGGACGGAGCCGATGCGGCGTGGCTGGTGCTGCACCACGCGATCGGCGATCCGGCGCTGCAGCGTCGCTGCCTGCCGCTGCTCGAGCAGGCGGCCGCACGCGGCGAGATCCCGGCCTGGCATCCGGCCACGTTGCTGGACGGTATCCGCTTCTACGAGGGGCGTCCGCAGGTCTACGGAAGCATGTTCGACTGGGATGAATCGGGATGCCTGGTGCCGTGGGCGATCGAGGACGCCGAGGGCGTCGACGAACGCCGCGCGTCGGTGGGCCTGCCGCCGCTGGCCGCCCAGGTCGCCAGTGCGCAGGCGGCGGCCGAGCGGGAGGGTGACCACCGGCCGGCCGACCCGGCCGCGCGGCGGGACGAGGCCGAGCGCTGGGCGCGATCGGTCGGCTGGCGCGCCTGAGGCGAGCCCGGGTGCGGGATTGCGTACCACGCACCGATCACGGATCTGCGTGGCGCTTGCGGAATACCAGCAGCGCGAACCCGAGCGTGTCCCGGCCGCCCAGTTCGGTGTAGCGCCGCCGCCCGTTTCGGATCCACTCCAGGAACTCCGCCAGGCCCGGCTCGCCTGGGTGATCGGCCGCGTAGCGCTCGCCGTTCGCGGCCCAGGTCGCCTCGTACGCGTCCCACTGCTCGACGCTGCTCGGCAGCGCCTTCACCAGGGTCAGGCCGTGCGCTGCTCCGATCGCCAGCGTCTCGTGCCAGTCCAGCATGTCGTCGATCGTCGCCCCCAGCGCGTCTAGGTAGGCGTCGCCCGGCGCCTGCCGCCAGTAGCCGTCGCCCAGCAGCACCAGGCCGCCCGGTCGCGCCAGCGTGCCCAGCCGGGCGATGCCGCTGACCGCTCCCACCGAGCAGACCAGGTCGAACGACTCCGGCTCGGCCGGGAACGATCGCGCGTCGCCGGCCACCAGCCGAACGCCGGGGATCGGCCGCATTCCCGGGTGCAGATCGACGCCGGTGCCGTCGATCGGCGCGCGTGATGCGAGCCACCGCAGCAGCGCACCGTTGCCGCAGCCGAGATCGAGCACCCGCGCCCCGGCGGCCAGCGCGGCTCCGTCGAACAGCCGCTCGAAGCTGCTCTCGTCGTAGGGGCCCATGAACTCCAGATCGCCGTGTGCGATCCGCGACCAGTCGCTGCGCTGCATCAGTCCAGGTACTGCACGAAGCCGCCCGGCTCCAGCCGTGCCGGCGGCTGCCAATCGCGGTCCGCGTAGCCCAGATGCAGCAGTCCCAGCACGTGCTCCTCGTCCCCGAACCCCACGGCTGCCCGGCCGTCAGCGCTTCGCAGCACCCCCGGAGTCCGCCAGTAGGTCGCGATCCCCCGGGCGTGGGCGGCCAGCATGATCGCGTAGACCGCGCAGGCCCCCGCAGCCATGTCCTCCTCGTCCTGCGCCACGTCGCCGGTCTGGAAAACGGAACAGGCGACCAGCGTGGGAGCACGGTCGAGCTTGGCCGCGCCTTCGGGGTGCGCCTGCTTCAGCGCCTCCAGCGACCGCGGCCCCAGCACCCGGAACCGCCACGGGTTCGTGAGGTGGTGGTTGGGCGCCCAGCGGGCCAGCTCGAACAGCTCGTCGAGCTGCTCGCGGGGCACCGGATCGGGCCGGTACACCTTGTGCGTGCGGCGCGTGCGGATGGCCTGATCGACGTTCACGGCGGCTGTCCGTGGGAGTGGTGGGGCATGTCGCGGGAACTGTAGACTCGGCGTCATGAGGATCAGGGCAGCCGTGCTTGAGGAGTTCGGGGCGCCGTTGGTCGTGCAGGAGATCGACCTGGACGAGCCTCGGGCCGGTGAAGTGCTTGTGCGCCTGGTCGCCTGCGGCGTCTGCCACACGGATCTCTACACCGCCTCCGGCGCCGACCCCTCCGGCTACGCACCGACCGTGCTCGGCCACGAGGGCGCAGGGGTTGTCGAGAAGATCGGCCCGGACGTCGGCTCGCTGGCCGTCGGCGACCGCGTGGTCACGCTGTTCTCGCCCCAGTGCGGCACGTGCCTGCACTGCCTCAGCCCCAAGACCAACCTCTGCCTGGCCATCCGCGACATGCAGGGAAAGGGCTACCTGCCCGACGGCACGGCGCGCCTGTCCCGAGACGGCGAGCCGATCCGCCACTTCATGGGCACCTCCACCTTCGCCGAGTACACGGTCATGCCCGAGATCGCGCTGGCGAAGGTCTCGCCGGAGGCGCCGCTGGAGGGGGCCGCGCTGTTCGCCTGCGGCCTCTCGACCGGCCTCGGCGCCGCCATGAACACCGCCAAGGTCGAGGCCGGATCGACCTGCGTCGTGTTCGGCGCCGGCATGGTCGGGCTGGGCGCCGTTGCCGGCTGCCGCCTGCAGGGCGCCGAGCGGATCATCTGCGTCGACATGTCCGAGGGGCGGCTCGAGCTCGCGCGCGGGCAGGGCGCCACCGAGACGATGATCGGCGGCGACGACACCGTCGAGCGGATCGTCGAGATGACCGGCGGCTTCGGCGCCGACTACACCTTCGAGGCCACCGGCAACGTCAAGGTGATGCGCCAGGCCGTGGAGTCGGCCCGCATGGGCTGGGGGCTGTGCACGGTGTGCGGAGTGGCCGGCCGCGGCGAGACGCTGGACGTGATCCCGCGCTTTCTGATCACCGGCCGGCGGATCGCGGGCAGCTCGTTCGGCGGCGTCAAGGGCCGCGACGGCGTGCCCCGCCTGGTCGACATGTGGCTGGACGGAAAGATCGATGTCGATCCCTTCATCTCCCACCACATCACGCTGGACGAGGTCAACCACGGCTTCGAGCTGATGGAGGCGCAGGACGGCATTCGCAGCGTGATCGGGTTCGGCGCCGCGTGATCGTCGAGCGGGCCGAGCACCCGACCTGGACGTCGAACGCCTACCTGGTCGCCGACCGGCCCGGTGGCCACGGCGTCTACATCGACGGCAACGGGGTCACCGAGCCGCTCGCCGCGCGGGCTGCGGCCGACGACATCACCATCACCCACGTGCTGGTCACGCACGGCCACCACGACCACGTGGTTGGAGTGGAGGAGACGGCCGCCCGGCTGGGCGTGCCGCTGCTGCGCTGGCCGGAGCTGGCCGACGGGCAGGTGGTGCAGTCCGGCGATCTGCGGATCCAGGCCATCCACACCCCGGGGCACTCCACCGACCACCTCAGCCTCCTCGTCGACGACAGTGACGTGTTCACCGCCGACGTCCTGTTCAAGGGCACCCTGGGCGGTACCACCGGCGGCGGCGAGAACGGCTATGCGGACATGCGCGGGTCGATCGACCGCCTCATGCAGCTCGACCCGGCCGTGCGGGTGCACCCCGGCCACACGCTGCCCACCACGATCGGCGAGGAGTGGGAGCACAACCCCTTCATCCGGATCTGGCGAGGCCTCGATCCGGAGGGCGATGCGCCCTGCACGGTGCGCGGCGAGCCGGCCACGCTGATCCTGTGGGCGCCCGACTACGACGGCACCAACAAGGCCTGGGTGCGCTACCCGAACGGCCGCGACGCGATCGTGGGCGGATCGCAGGTCGAACGCTGATGGCCTGGAAGGTGGCGCGAATCGAGGCGGTGGGCAGCACCGCCGAGCCGGGATTCTGGGAGGAGTGGGCGCGGGAGCCCGACTTCGGCAGCCGCTGGCAGTCGGTCGGCGATCACTTCGGGATCGCCGGATTCGGCGTGAACGCCAACGTCGCCGACGCTGGCCGCGAGCTGATCGTCCCACACAGCGAGACCGAGTACGGCGGCCAGGAGGAGCTGTACGTGCTGCTCCGCGGTCGCGCCCGCTTCACCTGTGACGGCGAGACGGTGGAGCTGGTGGCCGGCGAGATGCTGCACGTCAGCCCCGAGGTGCTACGCGATGCGGTCGCGCTCGAGGTCGGCACGCTGGTGCTCTGCGTCGGCGGGACGCCCGGCCACGCCTACTCGCCCAGCTGATGGCGACGCCCGCCGCCCCGCTTGCGTCGGGAGCCGTGGGCGGCCGCGAAGGGCAGTTCGTGCTGGTCGAGTGGTCCGATCCGGGCGGGGTCACCAGCCGCGAGCGGCCGATCGCGGGCATGCACGTTCACCACGCCGACGACGAGGCCTGGTACGTGCTCGAGGGCACGCTTGGCTTCCGCGTGGGTGACGACGAGGTGGAGGCTGGCCCCGGCGCGGCGGTGTTCGTGCCGCGCGGAACGCCGCACTCGTTCTGGAACGCGGGCGCCGGGCCGGCGCGGTACGTGCTCGTGATGCCGCCGCGGCTGAGGACGCTGGTCGAGGCGCTGCACGCTCCCGGCGCCGGCGACTTCGCGGCCATCTTCCGAGAGCACGCATCCGACCTGCTGTAAAGGCGGTCGCGCGCTAGCGGTCGCGGCGGATCCGGCTCAGCCAGCCGCTGCCGGGATCCTCTTCCGGCTCGTCGCCGTCCTCGACGACCACCAGCTCGCGCAGGGCCGCGATCGAGAGACCGGGCTGCTCATCCGGCTGCTGGCCGCCGGACAGCACGCGGTCGATCTTGGCGATGCTGTCGGTGTCGACGTGCAGGAACCGGCAGCCGACCACGGTGTGTCCGGGCTGGTGGGCGGGTCGTACGGAGGCCACGCGCACCTCGCCGTTGATCGAGTCGGCGAAGAAGCGCCCGTGGAACATGAGCCGGTCGCCGACGCGCAGCACGCGGGCGGTCGTGAAGGCGACGCCGGTGCGCGAGAGGTCGTCGAGCGTGCCGTCCACGCGGTCGCGGTCGACCACGTCCTGGCAGTTGACCGCCTCCAGCCAGGCGACGCCGCCGATCGGCACCCGCTCGGACGCCCTCCGGCTCTCGTCCACCTGGATGGTTCCGGGCATGAGCTGTACCATCGCGAGATCCTGGGTGTGGTAGCTGGCGTCGTCGACGTGCAGGTGCAGCTCCCAGGGCCGCGCGTCCGGGCCGACCACCCGGCCGGTCAGCGTCATGCCGGTGGCGACGGACAGTCGCGGCGCCGTGACCGTCGCCCGCTCGCCCTCGAGCGAGATCAGATGCATGCGCAGGATGCCGCCGCCGTCGAGCTCCAGCTCCACGTCGCGCTTGTTGAACAGCAGCGACATCGCGTCTGTCGGCGAGAGTGTCATGGTCCCCAGGTATCGGCCATCCGGGGCCGATGCCTTAGCGATTGAGGAGTGTCCGCAGCTACAGGAACGCTGCGATGATCGCGATCGCGATCGGCACGACGAACCAGGCGAGCGCCGTCAGCGCGATCGCGGCCGCCGCGATCGCCGCGCTGTCGTCCCCGGGCGGGTTCCCGCAGTGGCCGATCGTCTCGTACAGCGCCGCCAGCGACGGGTCGAGCGTCACCTTGATGCGGCGGTGGGCGAGGCCGGCGCCCTGCAGGAGCACCCACGCGAGCACCGCGAACACGATCGCCAGGATCACGCCCAGCGGCACGACCAGCACCGGTCCCTGGCCCTTGACCGCGCCGAACTGGCGCGCGATCGATGCCAGCACCGGCACCGCTGCGCCGCCGATCAGCACCGTCGGCAGCGGCAGGCTGCCGCCCTTGTACCCGAGCGCCAGGCGGTCGGCCTGGATTCGCGCCCGCGCCAGCATGCGGCGCTCGGCGCTGGCCGTCTGCGACTGGCTCTCCCGCCGCGCGTACAGACGGGACAGCGCGCGCACGACGTTGGCGACGTGACCGCGCACGATCGTGCGCGCCACGAACTGCACGGCTCCGGCGGCGGCGCCCGAGAACGGGCCCAGCCGGCGCAGCACCGGGTGCTTCCAGCCGTCGCGGTCGAGCACCTCCAGAGCCCGCATCACCAGGCGGTGACTCTGCTCGAACCGATCGGGGTGCGCGAGCGGGCCGGCGGCGGCGATCTCGCCCAGCAGGGTGGCCTCCGTGCGGGTGTCCACGCCGATCTCGGCCAGGGCCCGCTCCGCGGCCTCGTCGGGGTCTCCGCTCAGCAGCTGGAAGGTGGTGGCAAGCTGCTGGGTGACCTCGTCCAGGATCAGGTGGTCATCGGGGAGCTGACCCGGCGCGTCCATTCCGGCCTACGGTAGCGACCGACCCGGAGGGCGCACCCACCGCCGGTTAACCGTTCCATAACGGTCACACATTGCGTGGTTAGTGAATGTTCACTAATCTACGTCGCATGGCCGTGGCACCGAGACAGCGACTGACCCGCGACGAGCGGTACGAGACGATCCTTGCGGCGGCGCGCACCGTCTTTGCCCGGCACGGCTACCACCGGGCCGGCACCGCCGAGATCGCCCGCGCGGCCGGCTGCTCGGAGCCGATGCTCTACAAGCACTTCCCCTCCAAGCAGGCCCTGTTCGCGGCCGTGCTGGTCGACGCAACGACCCAGCTGAAGGAGCGGATCCACACCCTGCTGGACGGCTGCGACAAGGGCCTCGAGCAGATGGTGATGATGGTCGGTGACCTCTCGCACGATCCGGTCATGATCGAGGTGTCGCGCCTGCGCATGCTTGCGATCACCCTGGCCGACGATCCCGTGATCAAGCGGGCGCTCGCCCAGAGCGTGACCGAGATGCGGCGCCGCGTCGTCAGCTCGGTCGCCCACATGCAGGAGATGGGCACGGCCCGCTCCGACATCGATCCCGATCAAATCGGCTGGCTGTGGCTGGGCTTCGTGCTCGCCGCCGGCTTCCGCATGGCCCTCGAGGGGCCCGAGATCGCAGACCAGCTGCCCAAGATTCCACAAACGCTGCTCGCTTTGCTGCAGACGAATCCCCAGGAGGTGGATGGATGACCAACGACCATCCAAACCACAAGTGGTGGACCTTGTTCGCCATGTGTTTCGCCCTGTTCATGATCATGCTGGACAACACCGTGGTGAACGTCGCGCTGCCGACGATCCAGCGTTCGCTCCACATCACCAACCCCGAGAACCTCGAGTGGACGGTCAACGGCTACGTGCTCACGTTCGCCGCGTTGATCCTGCTCGGCGGAAAGCTCGGTGACCGCTTTGGCCGCAAACGTATCTTCCTGGTCGGCCTTGCGATCTTCACCGTCGCGTCGGCCGCCTGCGCGCTGGCCACAAGCGACACCCAGCTGATCGCGTTTCGGTCGCTGCAGGGTGTCGGCGGAGCGCTCCTGAACCCGCTGTCGCTGTCGATCCTGGTGTCGGCCTTCCCGCGCAAGCAGCTGCCGACCGCCATCGGCGTGTGGGCCGGCATCTCCGGACTGGGCCTGGCGGTCGGACCGCTGCTGGGCGGGTTCCTGGTCGAGAACGTGTCCTGGTCGGCCGTGTTCTGGATCAACGTCCCGATCGGTGTGATCGCCGCCGGCGTCACCTGGTGGGCAGTGGTCGAGTCGAGCGATACCACCACCAAGACGCTCGACGTGATCGGCACCGTGCTGGTCACCGCCGCGCTGTTCTCGCTGACGTGGGGGCTGATCAAGACCGGCAGCCACTCCTGGACGTCGCCCTACACACTCTTCTTCCTGGGCGTAGCCGCCGTGCTGTTCGCCGCCTTCATCTGGCGTGAGGCACGCACGCGCGAGCCGATGCTCCCGCTCAGCTTCTTCCAGTCGCGGGTGTTCTCGGCTTCGAGCGCGGTGGTGCTGATGGTCGGCTTTGCGATGTTCGGCATCTTCTACTTCGTCACGCTGTACTTCCAAAACGTGCTCGGCTACTCGGCACTGCAGGCCGGCGTGCGATCGCTGCCGCTGACCATGATGGTGATCTTCGTGGCCCCGATCGCCGGCCGCATGAGCGGCAGGGTGCCGCCGCGCTACCAGATGACGGTGGGCATGCTGATGATGACGGCCGGACTGCTGCAGCTGTCGCGGCTGCAGGTGGACAGCTCCTACAACATGATCTGGCCCGCGTACGTGCTCGCCGGCATCGGCATCGCCATGACGATGCCGGCCGTGTCGGCGGCCGGCATGGGAGCGGTCGACCACACCAAGGCGGGCGTCGCCTCAGGGGTGATCAACGCCTCCAGGCAGGTCGGCGGCGCGCTGGGCGTTGCCGTGCTGGGCGCGGTCGTGTCCACGCGGGTGGACAGCGTGTGGACGGGCCCCCAGGCGGCGGTGCCGCTGGTGACCGGCGGACAGGGCGCCAAGATCCACCAGCTTGCGATCAGCCACGGCGTCCCTCCGGCGGCCGCAAACGCCCTCGAGCACCAGGCGCTGACCGCCTTCGTGCACGGCGTCCAGGGGGCGATGCTGGTGGGCGCGGTGCTCGCCTTCTCGGCGGCGATGACGGCCTTCTTCGGACTGCGGCACGCGCCGGCAGTGAACCCGGCCAAGGATGCTGTGCCGATCGAGGCGTAGCCAGCCGCAAACGAGCGGTGGCCGGCCCCACGGGGCACGGCCACCGCTCGAGGCTGTCCGGCGCCACATAGCTCGTGCAATCAATCATCTAGCCTAGGTTCGTGGCGCGCCGCACCAACCTGACTCTGCTGGCAGCGCTGCTGGCTGCGTTCGTGACCGGTGTCCTGGCGCTCTGGGTCGGGGAGTCGCGAGTCTGGATCGTGACCTGGGCTCACGGCGCCACCGGCTTCGCCGTGCTGCTGCTGGTGCGCTGGAAGGTGCCGGTGGTGCGGCGCGGCCTGTGCCGTGCGCGGCCCGACCTGGGCGCGGCGGTGGCCACGGCGGCGGTGGCGGTGGCGATGCTTGCCACCGGCGTTGCGCACTCGCTGGGGGTGTCGGTGCTGGGGCCGGTGACGGTGCTGGGCATCCACATCGCCCTCGCGCTGGCGCTGCTGCCGCTGGTGGCGATGCATGTGTTCAACCGGCCGCAGCGGCCCCGGCGGGGCGACCTGACGCGGGCAGGGTTCCTGCGGCTGGCCGGGCTCACCGCGCTGGCAGTGGCCGCGAAGGCGGCGTTCGAGGGCACGCTCGGGGCGTCCCGCGCGGCCACCGGCTCTCTGCGCCGCGAGCAGCCGATCCCGACCTCATGGCTGGACGATTCCACGCCGGCCGTCGACGCCGGTGAGTGGCGCGATCGCATCGCCGGCCTGGCGCCCCGCTCGGTCACCTGCGCGCTCGACTGCACAAGCGGCTGGTACAGCGTCAACCGCTGGAGCGGAGTGGCCGTGGCCGACCTGCTGGGGCCGGTGCCGTCCGGCACGCGCAGCGTCCTGGTCAGCTCCCACACCGGCTACAGCCGCCGCTTCGACGTGGCCGACCTGCCGCAGCTGTTGCTGGCCACCGAGCTGGACGGCCGCGATCTGCCGTCGGCGAACGGCGGCCCGGCGCGGCTGGTGGTACCCGGCAGCCGCGGCTTCTGGTGGGTGAAGTGGGTCAGCGCGATCGAGCCGAGCGGCCGAGCGCCCTGGTGGCAGCTGCCCTTCCCGCTGGACTGAACCATCTACGATCCGCGCGTGACCTGGTCCCTCTCGCCGAGCCGGCCGCCCGCGATCGGTCGTGGCGGCATGGTCTCGACCAGCCAGCCGCTGGCCGCGCTGACCGGCGCTGAGGTGCTTCGAGACGGCGGCAATGCGATGGACGCGGCGCTGGCCGCCGCCGGCGTGCTGGCCGTGACGGAGCCCAACCAGTGCGGCGTCGGCGGCGATCTGTTTGCGATCGTCGTTCGCGACGGTGACCCGCCGGTGGGGCTGAACGCCAGCGGGCGGTCGCCGGCCGATCCCGGCGGTGCGCTGCCCGAGCTGTTCGGGCCGCGCAGCGTGACCGTGCCCGGCTGTCCGGCCGGCTGGGCCGACCTGGCCGAGCGGTTCTCGTCGCGCGGACTGACAGCCGCGCTGCAGCCGGCGATCGCACTCGCCCGGCGCGGCTTCCCTATGCAGCCCCGCAACACGGCCGGATGGACGCAGGACTGGAATGAGCTCTCGGGGGAGGCCCGCGAGCTGTTCCGGCCACGCCCGTTCTTCGCGAACCCGGCGCTGGCAGACACGCTGGAGACGGTCGTGGCGGGCGGCTTCTATCAGGGCGACACCGCGGCCGCCGTCGCCGGGGCCTGCTGGCTTGCTGCCGGCGACCTCGAGACGCACCGCAACGACTGGGTCGAGCCGCTGGCATTCAGCTATCGAGGCCACCAGCTGCTGGAGATGCCGCCGAACGGCCAGGGCTCGATCGCGGGCTGGGCGCTGGAGTCCCTGCGCTCACCCCAGCTGCCCGACCAGGTGGAGGCGCTGGCCGCCGCCTACGAGCGTGGGTACGCCACCATTGGCGGCACCGCGTACGTCTGCACGGCGGATGGGGACGGCATGGCCGTCTCGCTGATCCAGAGCATCTTCTACGGCTTCGGATCCCAGGTGATCGTGCCCGGTCACGGCTTCATGCTGCAGAACCGGGGCTCCGGGTTCGTCGAACCGCCCGGCCACCCCAACGGGTTCGCGCCCGGCAAGCGCCCCTTTCACACGATCATCCCGGCCGCCCTGCTCGATGCGGACGGCCGCTGGACGGCGGTGCTGGGCGTCACCGGGGGCCAGTTCCAGCCGCAGGGCCACGTGCAGGTGCTGGTCAACATGCTCGAGCACGGGCTCGATCCGCAGGCCGCGCTGGACGCGCCCCGCTACCGGCTGGAGGAGGATGGCAGCGTCTCGCTCGAGCCGCCGCTGGAGCACCTGGCCGACCGCTTCGGCCGGCCGGCGAGTGTGGTCGCAGACGTTGGCAACTTCGGCAACGGGCACGTCATCCACCGCGATGACGACGGTATGCTGCGCGGCGGTACCGAGCCGCGCCGCGACGGGCTGGCGATCGGGGTCTAACCGGCCAGGCGCTCGTACCGCCCGGCACGGATCACGCGGTCGCGGCCGGTCTCCTTGGCCTGGTAGAGCGCGCCGTCCGCCAGCGCAATCAGTTCGGCTCGGTCGTCCGCATCATGCGGGAACACCGCCCAGCCGATCGACGCCGACAACCGTCGCGCCGGGGTGGGTGCGACCCCCAGCGCCTTCACCGCCTGGCGGGCACGTTCCAGCAGGTCGGCCACGCCCTCCTCATCAGCCGTCTCCAGGATCAGGGCGAACTCCTCTCCGCCGTAGCGGAACACGCGATCGGACGTTCGCAGCGATTCGCGGATGCCCGCGCCGGCCCGCCGCAGCACGGCGTCTCCCTCCGGATGGCCGAACGAGTCGTTCACCTGCTTGAAGTGGTCGAGGTCGACGATCGCGAGCGTGAATCCCAGCCCGCGCCGCTTGGACAGCGCCACCCGCCGCCGCAGCTCCGCCTCGAACGCCCGCCGGTTGGGCAGACCCGTGAGCGCGTCGTGGCCGGCCGCGCGCTCCAGGTTCTCCTGCCGCAGCACCGTGCGCCACAGCGCCGACAGGTGGCCCAGCAGCAGGTCGAGCGCCTGGTGGTCGTGCTCGTCGCCGCGTTCGGGCTGAAAGCAGACCGAGACGTGCAGGCCCTCGCCGGCGTCGTCCACCTCGATCGCGAACCTGGGCAGGCCGTGCGACGGATGCGTCGGCGCGGTGCCCTCGGTGACGATGAAGCAGTGCGCGCCGACGGCATCGCGCGGCACCATGTGGGCGAAGCCGATCAGCTGGCTGCGCGTGACGGCACCCTTGGCGCGCACGCTCCAGGCCATCACCGCCTCGATCTGGGTGCTCCAGCGGGCCTCGCGCTCGCGCCGCGCATCGGCCTCGGCGGCCAGGGTGAACGCCCGGCGCAACAGCCGCACGCCGCCCGCGAACAGGATCATCAGGCCCAGCAGGAGCGATCCCTGCCGGATCAGGTCGGCGATGTGCGCGTGGTGCTTCGTGGCCGAGCGGGCGTTATCCGTCTCATCCGTTAGCGATGAGGCCAGCAGGTTCAGCTGACGGGTGATCTCGGCCACCTTCCCGTTGGGTGCCGTGTTCCCGGCCGACGACGGTCCCCCCTTTCCGCCGTGGGACCGGGCCATCTCCAGAGCCGCCGCGCTCTCCCAGGCCGCGATGTCGTGGGTGGTGCCGGCCAGCAGCTGCCGGTCGGTGCGGTGGTCGCCGGCCGTGACAGTCGCCTGTCGGAGGGTGGCCAGCGCCGCCCGTGTATCGCGGCCACCGGCCGAGAACTGCTGGCGGTAGATCGCCTCACCGGTCGACCGGTAGCCGAGCACGTTCGCCGCCTGACCCTGGATCTGCGCCTGCAGATGTGCCACGGCCAGCTCGGCGTCGGCGTTCGCCCGCGCCCGTCGGGTGGCGTCGTCGCGGTAGTGCGAGGCGACCACGCTGGCCAGCGCCACCGACACCAGCACGCCGATCGATGCGGCCATCCAGAGCAGCGCGAAGCGACGGATCTGGTCCGACGTGCGATCGCGTTCGCGCACGGCGAGGCGACCCGCCTGCGGGGAGACGGTGGGCGTCATGGTCACACCATCGCCCTGCGGCCGGAATTCAGCATCCCCCTTCGGCGGGGTTGACGCCTGCGCAGCGGCGAGAAGTGGGCGCGTGCCCGGCGCTGCCCTCACCCGGCCGAGGGATGGCAGGCATCCCCGTTCGCGCTGATCCTGTGGGTATGGGGTTGCGCCCGCCACGAGCCATGGTCCCGCTGCTCCTCATGGCCGTGATGCTGCTGGCCACGAGCAGCAGCGCCTCCGCCTCGGGGGTCATCTGGACGACCCACGGCCCGGAGGGCGCCGACATCGCGGCGTTCGCATCAGACCCCATCAGCGGCGTCGTCTACGCCGGCGGCGACCAGACCGTCTGGTCGAGCAGCGACGGCGGCGCGCACTGGGCGAAGGCCGGGACCACCCATGCCGAAGTCGGATGGCTGGCGGCCGATCCGGCCGGGGGCGTGCTGTACGCGACCAACAACTATCAGACCTGCCCGTTCGAGCGCTCGGTCGACGGCGGCGCCAGCTGGACGCGCGTATGCACAGGGATCGAGGGTGGGGGCGCGGTCGCGATCGACACCACCTCCGGCGACCTCTACGCGATCTTCTCGGGCAGCACCTTCACATCGACCGATGACGGCCAGTCGTGGACGGCCACCGGCGGCGGGCCGGCGTCGGCCAGGACGATCGCCGTCGTTCACGGATCGCCCGACCAGGTCTACGTGGGATCCGGCGACGGGCATGTCTGGCGCAGCGACGACGGCGGCGTCAGCTTCCAGGACATGGGCGCCGTTACCGCCACAGCCGCTTCAGCGCTCATCAGCGCGCCCGATGGCATCTACGCGGTCTCGAACTTCGACGGCACCGTGTTCCGGTCGACCGACGAGGGCCAGACGTGGAACGAGACGGCGGCAAATCTGGGCGTGCTCGGCCTGGTGGCAGCCCCGACGCCTGGCACGCTCTACCTGATCGGCATGGGCCACGACTACGCCACGACCGACGGCGGCGCTCACTGGTCAACGGCGGATGCCGGGCTCTATCGTAACGGTAGCGGCGTTCCGAACGGCATCTGGGTGGATCCATCCGACCCTTCGCACCTGCTGGCGACGACCGGCACCGACGTCTACCGGTCGACCGATGCGGCGGCGAGCTGGTCATTCTCGAGCGCCGGTCTGTCGGATGGGCAGGAGGTGCGAGCGCTGGCGGCCGACGCGGCGGGGCCGGGGACGCTGTACGCCGGCACCAAGTCCGGTGGCGTGTTCGTCAGCAGCGATGAGGGCGACAGCTGGTCACCGGCCGGCCCCGGCATCACCGGCAGCATCTTCGCGATCACCGCCGATCCGTCGACGCCGGGCACCGTCTACGCCTCCAACGGCGGCCATCTCTTCCGAAGCACCGACGGTGCGGCCAGCTGGTCGCAGATCGACAGCGGCTTCGCCGCCGGCCGGATCTGGGCGATCGCGGTCGACCCGGCCGATCCGCTGCGGATCTACGCGGTCGACGGTACGACGATCGAGCGCAGCGTTGACGGAGGTGCCACCTGGGCCGCCGCCGCCGCGTCGCCGGTGCAGGCGTCCGGAGACATCGCCGACATCCTCGTCGATGCCTCCGATCCGTCTCGCCTCTACGCCGGTGGGTTCAGGGTGTGGATCAGTACCGACCACGGTGACACCTGGTCAAGCCCGATGGCGGCCAACCTGCCGGGCGGGGACTTCGTGCAGTCGCTGGCGCAGGATCCGGCGCACCCGCAGCATCTGCTGGCCGCGGGGTATGACCACCTCTATCAGTCGACCGACTCCGGGGCCACCTGGACGGTGCTGCCCGGCTTCGAATCGGGCTCGGCGGCCGCGTTCGATCCCGGCGGCGATGGCGCAATGTACGTCGCGAACGGCTCCGGGGTCGACGTATCACCGGATGGCAGCGTCTGGGGCCCGATCGCCGGCTCATTCAGCGCCGCCCGCTCCGGTACGGGACTCGTGTTCGACGGGTCGCGACTGATCGTGGGTGCGTCAACCGGTGTCGCCGCGGCCGACCTCGTGGCGCCGGCCGCGGTCACGCTCGCTCCGTCGGGCGTCGGCTCGCGCAACGCGACCATCCGCGCCTCTATCAACCCCGTAGGGCAGAGCACCACGGTCACCTTCCAGTACGGCACCACCCCCGGGTACGGCCAGACCACGTTCCCGGTGACCGCCGGCGACGGCAACGACGACGTCACGGTGACCGACCTCGTCTCGGGGCTGGTGCCTGCTACCACCTACCACTACCGGGCCGTCGTGACGGGAGACGGCGGCGTCGCGGTGGGAGCGGACCAGGTGTTCACCACATTCGGCGACCAGCCCGACGTCGTCACGGGTGCAGCCGACTCCATCGACACGACGGATGCGGTGCTGCACGGATCGGTCAACCCCAACGGGCTGGCCACGACGGCGTACTACGACCTGGGCACATCTCCCACCGCGCTCGTGCAGGAGTCGCTCGGCCCGGTCGGGTCAGGGACCGCAGCGCTGCCGCAATCGATCCCCGTGTGGGGCCTGCAACCCGATACCACGTACTACTACCGCCTCGAGGCCCGCAACATCCAGGACCGTACGCTGGGCGACATCGAGACCTTCCGCACGGCGCCCGCGCCACCGCAGATGGTGGGCTATCCGACAGTCGATCTGACGCCGCATCAGCAGGTCGAGACCTGGCAGCTGCTCCTGCACTTGACCTGGGCCTCGCAGGCCGGCTCGCACGCCGTCTGCTCGCATATCGTGCGCGATGACGAGAATGGCGCCGGCTTCACCACGCTGCCGCTGGGCACGCTTCCAGGCACGTCGGCCGATGTCGGCATCAGCCCCGGCCAGAGCGACCAGTTCAGCGTCGCCGCCGTCGGCTGCGACGGTACCCAGAGCGGCTGGGCGGGAGCAACGACCGTGCATACCGTGCTGCTGGCACGACCGCGCGTCGCGTACGCCGGGGGGTGGCGCACCCAGCGCAACAGCCACGATCTGGGCGGGTCGATGCTGGTGGCGACGAGCGCCACCGCACGCGCCGCGCTTACCACCAACGGCTACGAGGCCGGTTGGCTCTCGACCACCGGGCCCAGATACGGCCGTGCCCTGGTGTCAGCCGACGGCGGGCGCACCTGGACGACCGTGAACCTGCACTCGCCGGCGAGGCATCACGGGGAGCTGGTCTACCAGCATCGCTGGAAGTCGCCCGGCAAGCACACGATCCTGATCAAAGCTCTGGCGACGCGGGGCCGGCCGCTGCTCGGCATCGACGGTGTCGTCGCACTGCACTGGGTCGTCTAAAACCGGGTCAGGGAGCGCGGCGGTCGTTCGCCACGAACGCGGCGTGCGTGACCGGCATCTTCTCCGCGAAGAAGTGCTCGACCGCCTCGGCGTAGCGGCGGATCTCGCGCTGGGCGGTCTCGGAGTTGCGGAGCGACACGAAGTTCATCAGGCTGCGCGCGTTCACCGTCCAGTAGAACTGGGTATAGATCGCCACCGGCAGCACGTTTCGCGCCACCTCCTTGGCGACGCCCTGCTCGAGCAGCTCCAGGTAGGTCTCGTAGGCGGCGCGATAGACGGACAGCTGCGCCTCGCGCGTGTGCTCGGCCAGCGCATCGCCCACCGGCTCGAAGCTGTAGGAGCCGGGCTTTCCGACCTGCGTGCGCACGTCCTCTGCGGCCGGCACGTAGAACTCGGGCTCGAGCTGCGAGTAGCGGGCCGACCACTCGTTGAACGACCCGATCCGGTGCCGCTGCCACTCCCGGCAGACGAAGATCGGGCACTTGATGTGGAACCGGAAGGCGTTGTGCTCGGTCGGGCTGCCGTGCCGTTCTCTGATCAGAAAACGGATCAGACCCTCCTCGCGCTGCGTCATCTCGCTCGAGTGCTGTGCGAATGAGACGCGCGCAGAGTTGACCACCGACAGGTCGTCGGCCATGCTCGCGTCGAGCCGGACGAAGCCGTGGTCGAGCACCTCGATCTGGTCGCTGGCGGCGTTCACCGGCTGCTCCATGGTGGCCATGATCTCAAGGATAGGCGGGGCCGCGGTCGGTATCCGTCACGGCCGCAGGATGCGGCCGCCGTCCACGATCAGGTTCTGGCCGGTGAAGAAGTCGGCCTCGATGCAGTAGCGGACGGCCTGTGCCACATCGGCCGGATCACCGAGCCGGCCGAGCACGGTCTCTTCCTTGTCGCCGCGCACGTCGTCGGGCATCAGCACCGGCCCGGGCGCGACGCCGCAGACGCGCACGTTGTCGCGGCCCCAGTCGGCGGCCAGGCACTTGACCAGGTGGATCTGCGCCGCCTTGGCCGCTCCGTGCGCCGCGAACCGCGGCCAGGGCTGGATCCCGGCCACGTCGGTGATGGCCACGATCACGCCGCCTCCCGATTCACGCATCAGGCGGTACGCCGCCTGCGCACCGAACATGAAGCCCTTGGCCGTCGAGTCCATCGCCGCGTCCCACAGCGGCTCGTCGATCCGCTCCGCCGGGCGCGCCTCGAACCCGGCCGAGGGGCAGTGCACGTAGACGTCGAGGCCGCCCAGCTCGGCCGCCGTCTGCTCGATCAGCTTCCGCATCAGCCCCGGCCGCGAGGCGTCGGCCGGCCGCGAGGAGGTGTGCACGCCCAGCTCCGCGATCTCGGCGACGGTGCGCGCCGCCGACTCCCGCGAAGTGTGGTAGCTGATGCCGACGTTGGCGCCGCCGCGGGCCAGGTCGAGCGCGATCTCGCGGCCCACGCGGTGGGCGCCGCCGGCCACCAGCACGTTCGTGCCCAGCAGCCTCACGGGTACCACCCGACGGCGCTCTGTGCGCCCGTTCCCAGGCCGGGGAATGCGACTCGAGGGTGCGCCATGGCGGGGTATGCTAGTCGGCACGTCCAAGGACAGAAGGAGTGAGCCAGCATGGCCTATGAGGTCCCCGCACTGCCGTATGACTACAACGCACTGGAGCCGCACATCGACGAGCAGACGATGCGGATCCACCACGACAAGCACCACCAGGCCTACGTCGACAAGGCGAACGCCGCGCTCGAGGGCACCGAGTGGGCCGATAAGCCGGTCGAAGAGGTGCTCAAGAACCTCTCCTCGTTGCCCGCCGACAAGCAGGGCCCTGTCCGCAACAACGCCGGCGGACATGCCAACCACTCGCTGTTCTGGACGGTGCTCGGACCCGGTGGCGGCGGTCAGCCGTCCGGCGACCTGGGCGACGCGATCACGTCCGCCTTCGGCGGCCTCGATCAGCTCAAACAGCAGATGACCGACGCCGGCGTGAACCGCTTCGGCTCAGGCTGGTCGTGGCTGGTGGTCGACGGCGGCGACCTGAAGGTGACCAGCACCGCCAACCAGGACTCCCCGATCTCGGACGGCCAGACGCCGATCCTGGGCATCGACGTGTGGGAGCACGCCTACTACCTGAAGTACCAGAACCGGCGGCCCGACTACCTGGCCGCAATCTGGAACGTCGTCGACTGGGATGCGGTGGGCGAGCGCTACGCGCAGGCCCGCTCGGCTGCGGCTGCGGTCTGATCCGGCGACATCCGTGAACTGACGGCGGGGTGGGGCCACGGCGGCCCCGCCCCGCCGTCGCGGTATTCGACAAGGGAGCGATGTGAGCGCACGCACGGTCGTGTTCTTCCCGGAGGGCGCATTCGGCCCGACCAACAACTGCGTCGGCATCGGCGAGCAGCTGCGGGCTCGCGGCCACCGCGTGGTGTTCATCGTCGAGGAGTCGTTCGCCGGCACGCTCGAGGCGCGCGGGTTCGAGGAGCGGCTGATGCGGCTGGGGCCGTCCCCGGAGGTGGAGGAGGCGCCCGGGCAGTTCTGGAAGGACTTCATCCGCGACACGGCGCCGGTCTTCCGCAAGCCCACGATCGAGCAGCTGGCGGAGTTCATCCAGCCCACCTGGGCGGCGCTGCTGGACGGCGCCCGCTACGTCGAGCCGCGGTTGCGCGAGATCTTCGGCGAGCTGCATCCCGACGTGATCGTCGAGGACAACGTGTGCGGCTTCCCGGCCGTGGTCACGGCGGATGCGCCGTGGGTGCGGATCGCCTCCTGCAACCCGCTGGAGCTGAGGGACGCCGACCTGCCGCCCGTGTTCTCCGGCTACCCGCTGGCCGACCGCAGCGGCTGGGCCGACTTCATGCGCGAGTACGACACCGTGCACCGTCCGCTCTGGCAGGACTTCAACGAGTGGGTGCAGGAGCAGGGTGCGCCGCCGCTCCACGACCTCGAGTTCATCCACCAGAGCCCCGACCTCAACCTCTACCTGTACCCGGCCGAGGCCGACTACCCGCGCAGCACCCCGCTCGACCCGACCTGGCAGCGCCTGGAGTCGTGCGTGCGCACCGGCGACGGCGAGTTCCAGCTGCCCGAGCAGCTGCAGGGCGGCGACGGCGCGCTCGTCTACCTGTCCCTGGGGTCGCTGGCATCGGCCGACGTGGCGCTGATGGAGCGGCTGGTGGAGGTGCTGGGCACGACCGGGCACCGCTACATCGTGTCCCGCGGCCCCCAGCACGACCAGTACCAGCTGGCCGGCAACATGTGGGGCGAGGAGTTCCTGCCCCAGCCGGCGATCCTGCCGATCGTGGATCTTGTCATCACCCACGGCGGCAACAACACGACCACCGAGTGCTTTCACCACGGCAAACCGATGATCGCGATGCCGGTGTTCTGGGATCAGTACGACAACGCCCAGCGCGTGGACGAGACCGGGTTCGGCGCTCGGCTGCCGACCTATACCTTCGAGCCCGAGCAGATCACCTCGGCCATCGACCGGCTGGCGGCCGACCGGGCGCTCCACGACCGCCTCGCCGCCATCTCGCGGCGGCTGCAGGCAGACCGTGGCACCGTGCTTGCGGCGGACCTGATTGAGCGTCTCGCTGCCTGACGGCTCGGCGCTGGCCGAGCAGATCGCCGCGGCCCGCTGGTACGGCGGCAAGGGAGCCGCGATCGAGACCGTCACGGAGCAGGATCGGCTGGAGCTGGCGGGCGGGGCCGCGCTGCACGTGCTGGCTGTGCGGTCGCAGAATCGTGCCGACGAGCGCTACCTGTACCTGACCGGTGAGGAGCGGATCGGCGAGCCGCTGGTGCAGGCGATCGCGGCGGGCGGCGACCACGGCGACTGGTCGTTTCGGCCCGGAATCGTGCTCCCGGGGCTGCTGCCCTCCGACCTCTCGCAGCGGCCGATCGGAGCCGACCAGTCGAACACGACGGTCGTGGTGGGCGAGCGGCTGGCGCTGAAGATGTACCGGCGGCTGGAGCCGGGCCGGCATCCCGACATCGAGATCGGGCAGTACCTGACCGAGCAGGCCAGCGTCGCGTTCGTGCCCGCCTACGCCGGCGCGGTGCGCTGGCGCGGGCACGCGATCGCCATGCTGCAGGCCTACGTGTCGAACGCCGAAGACGGGTGGGAGTGGGGAGCGGCCGCCGTGCAGGCGGGGGAGGTCGCAGACATGGCGCGGCTGGGCGCGAACAGCCGCACGCTGCACGGGGCGCTGGCGCAGCTCGAGTCGCGCCCGGCCACGGCCGCCGAGCAGCACGAGTGGCGGCGGTCGGCCGATGCGCAGCTTCACCGGGTGCTGGAGCTGGTGGACGCGGACACGCGCTGCGAGCTGCAGGGCTACGCGCCGCGGCTGCGCGAGGAGTTCGCGGCCGTCGAGCAGGGGCCGCCGCCGCTGCTGACGCGGGTGCACGGCGACTACCACATCGGGCAGATCCTGCGCTCCCGCGACGGCCTGCGGGTGGTCGACTTCGAGGGTGAGCCGACCAAGGCGCTGGCCGAGCGCAACGGGCTGGGCACGCCCCTGCGTGACGTTGCGGCGATGCTGCGCTCGTTCGACCACCTCGCCCGCCACGTCGACCGCGACCTCATGCCCGGCCGCCGCCGTCAAATCGAGGCGTGGATCGTAAACGCGCGGGAGGGCTTCCTGGAGGCGTACGGCGACCACGATCCGCGGCTGCTGCGCGCGCTCGAGGTGGAGAAGGAGACCTACGAGTTCGTCTACGCCGCCACATTCCTGCCCGAGTGGACCTACGCGGCGATGGGCGGGATGCGATGGCTGATGGGCGTGCGGGCGCGGTGAACAGCGACGGGTTCCTGGTCGACATCCTGGGCGAGCCGGAGGCGCTCGAGCGGGTGGCGGGTGCCTACGGCGACCGGCACCTGGAGCGGCTGCTCGACCGGCCGCGCCTGCTCATGATCGGGATGGGCAGCTCCGGCTATGCGGCGGGCACGGCCGTCGCCGCGCTGCGGGGCCGCGGCCTCGACGCACACGCGGAGCTGGCGTCGACCGGCACGCCGCAGCCGGCTGCGCAGGACACGCTGGCGATCCTGATCTCGGCGTCGGGTGGTTCCGGCGAGTCGCTGGAGGCGCTGCGGCGCCACAGCGGCGTCAGCCGCGTGCTGGCGATCACGAACACGCCCTCGAGCGTGCTCGCCGCCGAGGCGGACGAGTCGCTGGACGTGCTCGCCGGCCCAGAGCCGGGCGGTGTCGCGTGCCGCAGCTTCGCCTGCACCCAGGCGGTGCTGGCGCTGATCTGCGGCGCGCCCGCAGACGACATCCGGATGGCGGCCGCCGCAGTGGCGCAGCTGATCGAGGGCCGTGATCGGTGGCTGCCCGGGCTGGTCGATGTCGCGGAGGCGAGCCGCGGCGTCTGGGTGTCGGGGCCCGCCGAGCGGTTCGGCTCGGCGCAGCAGTCCGCGCTGATGCTGCGCGAGGGGCCCAGGATCATCGCCGATGCCTGCGAGACCGGCGACTGGCTGCACGTGGACGTCTATCTGACCAAGCCGGCCGGGTACGCGCTGCTGCTGCTGAGCGGGTCGCGCTACGACGCGGAGGTGGCCGGCTGGCGCCGCGAGCGCGACTTCCGGCTGGTGTCGGTGGGACACGAGCTGGCCGGTGCGGACGCGGCCATCACGTACGAGGGCGCCGGCCGGCGGGTGGTGGCGGCGATCGCCGAGACGGCCGTGGCGGAGCTGCTGGCGGCCGAGCTTTGGCAGAGGAACCCGATCTGACGCGGGGCGGCCTGGCACAGGGGCCGGATGGCCGTGAGCGCTGCTGGTGGGGTGGTTCCACGCCCGATTACATGGCCTACCACGACGACGAATGGGGCCGGCCGGTAACCGACGACCATGGCATCTACGAGCGGCTGACGCTGGAGGCGTTCCAGTCAGGGCTGTCGTGGCTGACGATCCTGCGCAAGCGCGAGCACTTCCGCGCGGCCTTCGCGGGGTTCGAGATCGAGCGCGTCGCGCGGTTCGACGACGTCGACGTCGCGCGGCTGATGGCAGACGCCGGGATCGTGCGAAACCGGCTCAAGGTGACGGCCGCGATCACCAACGCGCGGGCGGCGCGGGAGATGCTGGCTGCCGGCGAGTCGCTGGCCGAGCTGGTGTGGTCGTTCCGCCTGGACCGGCCGGAAGCGCCACCGACCGCGGCCGACCTGCCCGCCACCACCGACGGGTCGAAGGCGCTCGCGAGGGAGCTGAAGCGGCGCGGTTTCGTCTTCGTCGGCCCGACCACGGTGTACTCGACGATGCAGGCCTGCGGCGTGGTCAACGACCACCTGGCGGGCTGTTTCGTCCGGCGCGAGGTCGAGCGGCTCAGGCGTTAGGCTTGTGCGGTGTCGCTTCCAAACTGGCTTTCGCTGGGCCGGATCATGCTGATCCCCGTGTTCATGGTTGCCTTGCTCGGCAACATCAGCCACGGTGATCTGATCGCCGTGGTGGTGTTCAGCGTGGCCGCCGCGACCGACTCGCTGGACGGGTACCTGGCGCGGTCGCGGCAGTCGATCACGACGGTCGGTAAGCTGCTCGACCCGCTGGCGGACAAGCTGCTGATCTCGGCCGCGCTGATCTCCCTGGTCGAGCTCGACCGGGTGGCGGCGTGGGTCGCGATGGTGATCATTGCGCGCGAGTTCGCGGTCACGGGGCTGCGGCTGATCGCGGCGACGCAGGACGTTGTGATCAGCGCGTCCGTCTGGGGCAAGGTCAAGACCACGGTGCAGGTGGCGGCGATCATCGCGCTGATCGTGGACGATCCCCCGCACACCGTGACGACGGTGCTGGTGGCGTGCGCGGTGGCGGTCACGATCTGGTCGGGGATCGAGTACTTCATCGCCGGGCGCGACATCCTGCGGGAGCCGGCGTGAACGGCGTCGTGCTCTCGATCGTGATCGGCTACCTGCTGGGCTCGTGTCCGTTCGGGTACTGGGCGGGCCGGCTGCGCGGTGTCGATCTGCGCAAGGAGGGCAGCGGGAACACCGGCGGCACCAACGCGGTGCGGGTGCTGGGCCCGGCGGTGGGCGTGCCGGTGATCATGCTGGACGTGCTGAAGGGCACGGCCGCGGTGCTGATCGCGGCCCAGCTGGGCGGGGTCGGCGCCGAGGCGCTGGCGGGGGCGGCCGCCGTGGTCGGCCACACGTTCCCGGTGTTCCTGCGGTTCCGAGGCGGCAAGGCCGTGGCCACGGGGGCGGGCGCGATGCTCGGGTTGGCGCCCGGCATCTCGGTGATCGTGGTCATACTCTGGATCGTGGTGGGACTGATCACGCGCTACGTGTCGGTGGCCTCGATGGTCTCGGCGGTGGCGTTCGTGCTGCTTGCGATCTTCACCGGCCAGCCGTGGCCGATCGTGGTGTTCACGCTATTCGGGGCGGGGCTCGTATTCTGGCGGCATCGCACGAACATCGCGGCGCTGCGAAGCGGCACCGAGCGGCGGCTGAACCTGCGCGGGGTGCGGTCATGACCGCGCTGCGCGCGGCGGTGTACACCGGCATCGACCGGCCGCTGCAGCTGGAGACGCTGGAGCTGGACGAGCCGGGGCGGGGCGAGCTGGCGGTGCGGATCGAGGCGTCGGGGCTGTGCCACTCCGACCTGCACGTGATGCTGGGCGAGTGGAGTGAGCGGCCGCCGATGGTGCTCGGCCACGAGGGCTGCGGGGTGGTGGAGTCCGTGGGCGAGGACGTGCACCAGTTCGCGCCGGGCGACCGGGTGGTGCTGTGCTGGTATGCGCCCTGCGGTGAATGCGCCCGCTGCCGGGCGGGGCGACCCTGGGTGTGCCTGAACACGCGCGCCAACTCGAGCCTGATGCCCGACGGCGGAACGCGGCTGCGCAGGCTCACCGGCGAGCCGGTGCGGTCCTACCTGGCCGTCGGCTCCTTCGGCCAGCGCGCGGTGGTGCCTGCGTCGGGCGCGGTGCGGGTGGACGGCAGGCTGCCGGCGGAGCTGGGCGCGTTGATCGGCTGCGGCGTGGCGACGGGCGTGGGTGCGGTCACGAACACGGCGGCGGTGCAGCAGGGCCAGAGCGTGGTGGTGGTCGGCTGCGGCGGAGTCGGGCTGTCCGTGGTGATGGGGGCAGTCCTGGTCGGCGCCGACCCGGTGATCGCGGTCGACATCAGCTCACCGAAGCTGCGGCTGGCAGGCGACGTGGGGGCGACGCACCTGGTGCGCGCCGGCGAGACGGCCGGCGCCGAGGTGGCAGCGATCCTGCCGAACGGGCCGGATCACGTGTTCGAGGCGATCGGGCTGCGCGAGACGATCGAGTGGTCGATCTCGCTACTCTCGCCCGGCGGCACGGCCACGCTGGTCGGGATGACGCCGGAGGGGACGAGCGTCTCGTTCGATCCGCTGCCGTTCACGTCGTCCGGGCGGTCGATCCTGGGATGCACCTACGGCTCCTGCGTTCCCGACCGCGACTTCCCGCGGCTGGCCGACCTGGTGATGCAGGGAAAGTTGCCGGTGGCCCGGCTGATCGCGGAGCGAATCCGCCTGGAGGACGTCAACCGCGCGTTCGACCAGATGCGCGCGGGCGACGGCGCCCGTCGCGTGCTGATCCACTAGCGCCAGCTTTCACGCCGCGTACACCTTCCTGCCGGCGCGAGCCGGTCCCGTCACGGAGCCTCGCCGCGGCTAGCGGGTCTGCAGCCACTCGCCGGCGGTGATGTGGTGCGCCGCCCCCGGCGCGCCCGCCAGCTCCGCGCGCAGCTCACGCACGGCACCGTGCCGCTCCGCCACCACGTCGTGGTTGTGGATCGTCTCGAAGTTGACCTGACGGGCCAGCACGAAACAGCCGTCCGACAGATCGTCGTAGTGGTCGAGCGTGCCCGCCACCATCAGCCGCACCGAGTCCTCCACGAACCGCGGGTTCAGATGCGCCTGCTCGACCACGTGCAGCTCGTCGGGCCGCTTCAGCAGCTCGAAGATGGGCGCGCTCATCGACCGCTCGGCGATCCCGATCAGGTCACGCGCGTCCACCTCGCGGCTGGTGCCCAGCATCAGCGTGGCCTCGGCCCGCTGGTTGTGCGTCGCCGCCGGCAGCAGCTCGAAGATCTCGCGCATCTGGCCCTCGTCGTAGCCCGCCTCGCGCAGACGCACAGCCGCGTGCTCCCGCACCAGCCCCTGCGCGCACGGGCACGCGTTCAGCCCGCGCACCTCGACCCCGACCATCCGCCGCGAGTGGTCGGTGTTGGCGAGCGCATGGCCGATCAAGGTGTAGATCTCCTGCGTCGGCAGGTCGGTCACCGGCGTGCGCCGGGTGACGGGGAACTTGGCGCGGATCATGACCTCGCTGCGCAGAGCCTGCTGGCGCTCCACGATCTGCGACGCGATCCGCTGGGCCAGATCCTCCACGTGCAGCGACTCGCCGATCACGACCTGGTCGATCGCCTCCGACACCGTCTCGGGGAAGCGCGACATGTGCACGCCCTTCTGCTTCGGATCGAGGTCGACGTAGGCGTCGATGTCGGCGTAGTAGACGAGCTCGGTGCCGGCGTGGGCGATCCGGATCACCTTGTGGACGCCCGTCACGCCCGCTCGCGTCAGGGCCAGGTGCACCTCGGGCGAGGCAGCCTGCAGGTCGTTCGCGAAGATCTCTGTCTCGGTCTGGCTCATCGATGCCATGGTAGCCCTCTCAATCTCGCAGCAGCCGCGATAGCCGCCGGTCGGCAAGCACCCGTCCATCGGTCTGGCATGTCGGGCAGTAGTAGATGGTGTGTTCGTCAAACGAGACCTGTCGGATTTCATTCCCGCATACCGGGCACTGCCGGCCCAGCCGGTCGTGCACCCGGTAGTCGTGCCCGGCCTTCGCCGCCAGCCCCTTCTGGGACAGGGGAACCAACCGCTCCGTGGCCTCGCTCAGCTGGCCCACGATCGCCGCGTGCAGCCGCTCCAGCTGCTCGGGCGCGAGCGACGCCCCGTTCGCGTACGGCGACAGCCGCGCCGCGTGCAGGATCTCGTTCGCGTAGGCGCGCCCGATCCCGGCGATCGCCCGCTGGTCGCGAAGAAACGCGTGCAGCCGGTGCGGGTGCTGCTCCAGCGCCGCCTTCAGCGCAGCCGTGTCGAACGCCGGATCGAGCGGCTCCGGGCCGATGTGCTCCAGCTGCTGGGCCGCCTGCTCCGGCGTCAGCAGCCACGCCCCCGCCCGCCGCTTGCGGCCGGCCTCGGTCATGGCCAGCTCGGTGTCGTCCTCGAACCGCACCGCCAGCACTGCCGACTTGGGATGCCCCGGGCCTACCGCCAGCCGACCGGCCGACATCAGGTGCACCATCAGCACCGGCCCGGCGTCCTCCGTCTCGAACAGCAGCCGCTTGGCCCGTCGCCGCACCTCCGCAAAGCGCCGGCCGACCAGCGCCGCCGGCGGCGGATCCACCGTCTTCAGCGTGGCGAAGTGCGCCACCGGCACCTCGGCCACCGGCTCCGCACGCAGCCGATCGCGCTGAGCGCGGACGAAGGCCTCCAGTTCCGGTAGCTCGGGCATCCCCTGTACGGTAGGCGCTGATGACGGTCACCGTGGTGCGAGGAGAGCTGGAGGAGAGCCGCCACAGCGTGCACGTGGCCGTCGTCAATAGCGAGGGGCGCCTCGTTGCCTGGCACGGCGACGCCCACCGCCTGACCACGATGCGATCGGGTGCGAAGCCGTTCCAGGCACAGCCCCTGGTCGCATCGGGTGCCGTCGAGGCGCTGGGCCTGGACGCAGAGACGCTGGCCGTCTGCTGCGCCTCGCACGAGGGCCGCGACGAGCACGTCGCCGCCGTGCGACGTGGCCTCGAGGCCTGTGGGCTCGGCCCGGAGGCGCTGCGGAACTCGAACGGCAGCCCCGAAGAGCGTCTGCGCCACAACTGCTCCGGGAACCATCTCGCCTTCCTGGCGCTGTCCGTGCACGAGGGCTGGGACATCCCCAGCTACCGCGACCCCGCGCATCCCGCCCAGCAGGCGGCGCTTGGGGAGGTGGCCCGCGCCTCAGGCGTGCCCGCCGCCGAGATCGCCACCTGCACCGATGGCTGCGGGGTCGTCTGCTTCGCCCTGCCGCTTGTCACCATCGCGTCGATGTACGCGCGGCTGCCCGAGCTGCTGCCGCGCCAGCGCGCGGCCATGCGCAGCCATCCGGCCATGATCGCCGGCCCGGGTGACCTCGACACCGAGCTGCCGCCGGCCGTCCCCGGCGCCGTCGCCAAGGGCGGAGCCGAGGGCCTCGGCTGCGTGTCGCTGGGTGAGCAGGGCCTGGGCGTGGCGGTCCGGGTCGAGGACGGCGCGTACCGCGCGGTCGACCCGACCCTGATGAGCGTGCTCGGCCAGGTGCTCGGCTGGTCTCAGCCGCCGCCGCGGCTTGCCAGGTTCCAGCAGCCCGAGCTTCGCAACTCGCCCGGTGACGTTGTCGGATTCCTGCGCGCGGACGTGCCGCTGGCCCGGGCGTAACACTTGTGACGATGGTGAACATTCGGTGACATTTCGGTTTTCGGAATGAAAATCCGCGGTTATACTCCGCCCGTCTGCGTTCCCACTGCCATCTCTTTGTGGCGGGGTCTTCTTCCATTCCGACGTCGTATACGAGGGCGCCCATGTTGACGGTCGACATCTCCTTGCCCGATATCGATGAGCTGAAGGCGCTCGTCACCGAAGGACAGGAAAAGGGGTACCTCACCTTTGACGAGGTAGCAGCGGCGCTGGAGGAGATCGAGCTCACCAAGGAGCAGCTCGAGGACTTCTACACCTACCTGCTCGACCACAACATCGAACTCCTGGACGGCGAGTCCAAGCAGCAGGCCCAGCAGGAGCGGCTGATCCACGGCGAGAAGCCGCCCGAGCTCGACCTGACGGTCGAGCCCAGCCTCGACTCCCTGCGCCTGTACCTGCGTGAGATCGGCAAGGTGCCGCTGCTCACGGCAGACCAGGAGGTGAGCCTGGCGAAGCGTATCGAGCGCGGCGACATGCGCGCCAAGCAGCAGATGATCGAGGCCAACCTGCGCCTGGTCGTGTCGATCGCGAAGGGCTACCTCGGCCGCGGGCTCACGTTCCTGGACCTCATTCAGGAGGGATCG
>JBJMJD010000098.1:0-11974 GCA_045806525.1 Gaiellales bacterium
CCGGGCTGGGGCTGGCCATAGCCCGCGGACTGGCCGAGGCCAACGGGTGCCGGCTGGCGGTAGCTCGCCCGGCCCAAGGCGGTAGCCGCTTCACGCTCGAGGTGCCTGTGCCGGCGGCCGGGAAGCCCTCGTGACGGCGGGCTCGACGCGGATCCTGGTGGTGGACGACGAGCGGCCGATCCGGCGCGCGCTCGAGGTGACGCTGGCGAAGGCCGGCTACGCAGTCAGCACCGCGCTCGACGCGTCCGAGGCACTGACGCAGGCAGCACTGCAACCGCCCGATCTCGTGATCCTCGACCTGATGCTGCCGGATGCCGACGGCGCCGACGTGTGCCGGCAGTTGCGCGACTGGATGCAGGCGCCGATCCTGCTGATCTCGGCGGTGGGCGAGGAGCAGGACAAGATCCGGGCGCTGGACGCCGGTGCCGACGACTACCTGACCAAGCCGTTCGGGATCGGCGAGCTGCTGGCACGCGTGCGCGCGCTGCTATGCCGCTCCGAGGGCACCGTGTCGGGCGAGCAGGTGATCGAGGTGGGTGAGCTCACGATCGACCTGCCTCACCGGATCGTGACGGCGGCCGGCAACGAGGTGCACCTCACCCCCACCGAGTTCGACCTGCTGAAGGAGCTGGCGCTGGCCGACGGCCGGCCGCTCACCCACAAGATGCTGCTGCGCAAGGTGTGGGGCACCGGCTACGCCCAGGAGATGCAGCTGCTGCGCACCCACATGGGCCGGCTCCGCGACAAGCTGGAGGCCCAGGGCGTGCCCCGCACCTCGATCGAGACGCTGACCGGCGTGGGGTACCGCCTGCGCGGGTAGCACCGGGCCTTGATGGAAACGTGATGCCATCGTGATCGAAACGGTGTGCAAACAGGCCTGATCGTAATACCGGCGTGACGCGATTGCTGCCAGGCTTCGATCATGGCATTCACACGCTCCGATACGGCGAATGGCACCACGCACCTGATCACCACCGGGTTTCGCTCGATCCTGATCCCGGTCAACACGGCGCAGCCCGAGTTGCCCTGCGACATGCTGGACGTGGCCGCGTACCTGGCCACCGAGCGGCGCTCGTCGATCGTGCTTCTGGCCTTCACCGAGATCCCGCTGTGGGACGAGATGGACGTCGAGCTCCCCGACCTCGAAGGCCACGTCGAGGCGATGGCCGGGCAGGCGCGCGCGATCGCCGCCCGGCGCGGCGTCGGCGTGGACGTGACGGCTCCGCGCACGCGGCAGCCGGCGGACCTGATCCTGCGCGAGGCGCAGCGGCGCAAGGCGCAGCTGATCGTACTTGGCGCCACCGGGCGCGCGCGCACCTCCCACCAGGCGCTTGCTCACGACGCGGTCACACGGCGCGTCTCCGATCAGGCAGGCGTCCCCACCATGTTCATCCAGGCGCCGGTGGCGGCGTGAGGCCGAGGCCTGCACCCGCCGGCGTCGCCGCCGGCTCCGCTCCCCGCGCGGCAACGACCGCGCCGGCAGCCCGTTTGCCGCACCCCGGCCATCTGGGCGCGCTGGCGCTGTCGCTGGGCGCGCTGGGGGTTGTCTACGGCGACATCGGCACCAGCCCGCTCTACACGATGCAGCTGGTGTTCACGCTGCACCCCCTGGCGCCCACCCCGACGCATGTCTACGGCGCGGTCTCGCTGATCTTCTGGTCGCTTGTGATGGTGGTGACGCTCAAGTACGTGCTCCTGATCCTGCGCGCCGACAACCACGGCGAGGGCGGCATCATGGCGCTCGTGGCGCTGATCGAGCGCTGCGTGCAGGGTCGCCGCCGCACCGCGCTGATCCTGGTGGGTATCCTCGGCGCCTCCCTGTTCTACGGGGACGGCATGCTGACGCCGGCCATCTCCGTGGTATCGGCGGTGTCGGGCCTGCAGGTGGCGTCGCCCGCGCTGGCGGCCCAGATCGTCCCCTTTTCGCTCGCGATCCTGGTGGCGCTGTTCGCCCTGCAGCGGTTCGGCACCGGGACGATCGGGGTGCTGTTCGGACCGATCATGCTGATCTGGTTCGCGGTGCTCGCGTTCATCGGCGCGAAGCAGGTGTTGCTGCACCCGGACATCCTGAAGGCGCTCTCCCCGAGCTACGGAGCATCGTTCCTGTTCGGCGAGCCCAGCGCGGGGTTTCTTTCGCTGGCGTCCGTGTTCCTGGCGGTGACCGGCGCCGAGTCGATCTACGCCGACATGGGCCACTTCGGCCGTCCCGCCATCACGCGCGCCTGGCTGGCCGTGGCGCTGCCGGCGCTGGTGGTGAACTACCTGGGCCAGGGCGCGCTCATCCTCGACCACCCCGGCACGATCTCGAACCCGTTCTTCCTGATGGTGCCGGGTGGGCAGACGGCGCAGACCGCCATGGTGATCCTGGCCACCGCGGCGACGGTGATCGCCTCGCAGGCGGTGATCTCGGGCGCCTACTCGGTGACCCAGCAACTGGTGCAGCTCGGCTTCCTGCCGCGGATCTCGATCCGTCACACGTCGCAGCGGATCATCGGCCAGATCTACATCCCACTGGTGAACTGGTTCCTGCTCGCCGCCGTGGTCACGCTGGTGCTCGTGTTCCGTGACCCGCAGGGCCTCGCCGCCGCCTACGGCGTGGCCCTGAGCGCCATCTTCGCCACCAACACGCTGCTCGCGTTCACCGTGTTTCGCTCGCTCTGGCACAAGCCGTTGTGGATGGTGGTGCCAGGCGCCGCCGCGTTCCTGACGGTGGAGCTGGCCTTCTTCGCCGCCAACCTGGGCAAGCTGTTCAGCGGCGGCTGGCTGCCGCTGGCCGTGGGAGCGGTGTTCTTCGTGATCCTGACCACCTGGCGACGCGGACGCGCCAACCTGCACCGTCAGGTGCGTGAGGGGCACACGCCGCTGCGCCGGTTCATCAACCGGCTGATCGACGAGCCGCCGCTGCGGGTGCCCGGCACCGCCGTCTTCCTCTCCTCGGCTCCCGGCACGGTGCCGGCGGCACTGCGCAACAACCTCGTGCACAACCGCGTGGTGCACGAGCAGGTGATCCTGCTGACGGTGGCGACCAGGGGCGTCCCGCACGTCACCGAGGAGGCACGGCTGGAGATCAGGCCGCAGCGGCTCGGCTTCGTCGGCATCACCGCCAGCTACGGGTACCAGGACGAGCCGGACGTCCCTGCCGCGATCCGCCAGGCGCAGCGCCAGGGGCTCGAGATCGACCTCGAGCGGACGTCGTACTACGTCAACCACGTCTCGCTGGTTCCAGCCGGCGACGCAGCCATGTCGGGCTGGCGCACGCGGCTGTTCATGCTGCTGTACCGGAACTCGACGCCGGCCGCCCGCTACTTCCGCATCCCGCCCGACCAGGTGGTCGAGATGGGCGTGTACGTGGCGGTGTGAGCACATCGGCCGGCCTGTCACCGCCCGGTCACGCGCGCGTCACGGCTGTTACGACGGTGCCCGGCACCTCTCTATCAGGCGATCGTCACGACGAGGTCACGCGCGGGTCACGGTGCCCGGTATCTGCGTTCCATCCGGGCCTGGCCATAGGCCCACTCGCTGGCCCGCCGACAGCGCCAGCGGGACTGCGCCCGCGACCTCTCGAACACGGGCCGCGGACGCGCCTGCGAACGGAGAGGGCGGGATTCGAACCCGCGAACGAGGAATCCCCCGTTACGCGATTTCCAGTCGCGCTCCTTAAGCCAACTCGGACACCTCTCCTGTGACCCAAGTATGACATCGCGTCACCGACCCTTGCTCCCGGGTGCCCAGTCCGCTGTACTATGCGCTCCGCCCGCAAAGAGAGGAGTGGCATGGCAGACGAGCGCATCGAGATCCTGGGACGAGTACCGCTCTTCGACGGCCTACCGGCGGGGGAGCTCGCCGCCGTGGCCAACGCAGCGAAGGAGCGCCGCTACGACACGGGTGACGTGATCGTGGGCGAGGGCGAGGGCGGCATCGGCTTCTTTGTGATCGCGGAGGGCACCGCTCGCGTCGAGGCGCACGGAGAGCGCCGCGGCACGCTGGGCCCGGGCGCGTCGTTTGGCGAGGTGGCGCTGCTGGACGAGGGCGGCCGCCGTACGGCGTCGGTGATCGCCGAATCTCCCGTGCGCGCGTTCGGTCTCACATCCTGGCAGTTCACGCCGCTGCTCGAGCAGCATCCGCAGATCGCGGTCAAGGTCGCGAAGATCCTGGCTCGCCGTCTCCGCGAGGCGGAGGAGCGAGCGACACCGGCAAGCTGATAGCATCCTCCGCGACCGTGCTAAGCGGGGAGATAGCGGTTCCCTGTACCGGCAATCCGCTCTAGCCGGGCCGAATTCCCGCCCAGAGGGGTAGCGTGTTCGGAATCAGGGTCTGTGCGTTCGGTGTTGATCGCCAGGTCCCACGCAACGGAGGCTTGCGAACCGCGTCAGGTCCGGAAGGAAGCAGCGCTAAGCAACGTCACCCGGGTGCCGTGGGTCAGCCTGGAAGGAGCCAGCGTCACCGACACCGTCCGGGTGCGTCACTTCGAAGGCGGGTGCACGGTCGCTTTTAGCCCCGCTTGGAGATCCCTCTAAGCTTCGAGACGTGTCAGCTCTCTACCGCACCCATCGCCCGCAGGACTTCGGCCAGGTGGTCGGACAGACGCACGTGGTGCAGACGCTTCGAAACGCCGTCGAGCTCGACCGGGTGGCGCACGCCTACCTGTTCGCTGGCCCGCGAGGCACCGGCAAGACGTCCATGGCCAAGATCCTGGCCAAGTCGATCAACTGCGAGCAGGGGCCGACGGTCACGCCCTGCCTGGTCTGCGAGTCGTGCCGCAGCATCCACGACGCAACCGCCATCGACGTGATCGAGATGGACGCGGCCAGCCACCGAGGCATCGACGACATCCGCGAGATCCGCGACCGGGTGGCGCTGCGGCCCGCCCGCGGCCGCATGAAGGTCTACATCGTGGACGAGGCGCACATGCTCACCAAGGAGGCCTCGAACGCCGTACTGAAGACGCTCGAGGAGCCGCCCGACCACGTGGTGTTCGTGCTCTGCACGACCGAGCTGCAGGCGATGCTGCCGACCATCCGCAGCCGCTGCCAGCGGTTCGTGTTCCAGCGCCCCGGGCTGGGCGAGATCTCCGAGGTGCTGCGCCGGATCGCGACCGCAGAGGGGATCGAGATCGACGATGCAGCGGTGCAGCTGGTGGCCCGGGCCGCCGGCGGCAGCTTCCGCGACGGCGTCACGATCCTCGACCAGCTGTCCACCGCTCAGAGCGCCGCAATCGGCGCGGAGGACGTGCGCGCGCTGCTCGGCACCGCCGACGAGGCTTCGCTGTTCGGCGCGATCGACCTGGTCGGCGCGGGCGACGCGGCCGGCCTGCTGCGTCTGGTCGACGACCTGGCCGAGTCGGGGACCGACCTGGCCTCGTTCACGACAGGGCTGCTCGGCCACCTGCGGGGCCTGTTCCTGACCCAGCAGCTGGGTCAACCGCCGCTCGACCTGGGGCTGTCCGACCACGAGCAGGAGCGCATGCGTGAGCAGGCCGAGGCGGTCACGCCGCGCGCCGTGGTGCGCCTGATCGACCTGCTGCGCACCGTCGTCGACGACGTCAAGGAGGGCGGCGACCCGCGCCTGCCGCTGGAGCTGGCTCTGGTCAAGGTCTCGCGTCCGGCCAACGAGCTGGCGCTGGAGGCGCTCGACCAGCGCCTGTCGCAGCTGGAATCGAACGGCGCGCCGCCCGCGCCGCCGAAGCCGCAGACCGCCGCCGCACCGGCCGCGCCGACTGCAGCAGCTGCGCCGGCCCCGCCGGTTCCCGACCCTCCACCGGCAGCCGACCCCGAGCCCGAGCCACAGGCAGCGGCCGCGCCCGTCGCCACGGCGGTGGCCGAGCCAGCCACGCTGGAGCAGGTGAGCGCGCGCTGGTCGGAGGCGATCGTGCCCGAGATCGGGCGCCGCTCGGTACCGCTGCACTCGCTGGTGCAGTCCACGCGCCCGGTCTCCTACGACGACGGCACCCTGGTGCTGGGCCTGACCGCGTCCAAGGCGTTCGCCAAAGGCATCATCGAAGCCCCCCAGAACCTGCAGACGATCAGCGATGTGGTCGGGCAGGCGCTGGGCGGCAGCACGCGCGTGCGGTTCGTGGTGCTGGGCGCCGAGCATGCCGACGACGCACCCGAGGTGGCCGCCCCGGCCGCACAGGTGACCGAGGACGAGCTGGTCTCGCGCCTCACGGAGGAGTTCGACGCACATGAGGTCTGACCAAGGAGCAGGGCGTTGACCAAGATGGACCCGAACAAGATGATGGCGCAGCTGGGACAGATGCAGGCACAGATGGAGAAGGCGCAGGAGGAGCTGAAGACGGCCTACGTCGAGCACTCCGCCGGCGGCGGAGCGGTGACGGTGAAGGTGTCCGGCGCACTCGAGGTTGCCGACATCACGATCAAGCCCGAGGCGATCGACCCTGACGATCCGGAGATGCTGCAGGATCTGCTCGTGTCGGCCGTGAACGGCGCCATCACCGCTGCCCAGCAGCTGCAGCAGCAGAAGATGATGGGGCAGCTGGGCGGCATGGGCGGGCTCGGCCTCCCAGGTATGTAGCCTCCCCGGGGTGTACTCACCCGCAGTCGAGAACCTGATCACGCAGCTGGCCCGCCTGCCCGGCATCGGGCGGCGCACGGCTCAGCGGCTGGCCTTCTACATCCTGCGCTCGACGCCCGACCAGGCGCTGGCGCTGGCCGACGCCATCCGCGAGGTGAAGGAGAAGATCGGGGTCTGCGAGGAGTGCTTCAACCTCGCGGAGGGGCCGCTCTGCTCGATCTGTGCGGATGCCCGGCGCGACCGCACCGTGATCTGCGTGGTCGAGGACCCAAGCGACGTGGTGGCGGTCGAGCGCACCCACGAGTACCGCGGCGTCTACCACGTGCTGGGCGGCGCGCTGTCGCCGATCGACGGCGTCGACCCCGAGCACCTGCGGATCGCCGAGCTGCTGCGGCGGGTTGAGGCAAACGGCGCGGTCGAGGTGGTGCTGGCGACCAACCCGACGATGACTGGCGAGGCCACCGCCGTCTACATCGCCGACCGGCTGCGTGGCCGCTGCCGGGTGACGCGCCTGGCCAGCGGGCTGCCGGTGGGCGGCGACCTCGAGTATGCCGATGAGGTCACCCTCGGCCGCGCATTCAGCGGCCGCCGCGAGATGTGAGCGCGAACACCGCTGCTGGACGCTTCTCCGACGCCGTAGAGTGCGCAGCGATGGACATGCACCGCTACTCCCAGGAGACGGAGGCGCTGGCCCAGTCGATGATGCGGATCGCCCTCGACCGGCTGCGGATGGACGCGCCGCTGGACGGGCCGGTGGACGCCCAGGAGCTGGGCCGGCGGGCCGGCCAGACGATCACGCCCTCGGGCCTGGGCGGCGAACAGGCGCTGCGTGTCTGGACCGACGTGCTGGCCCCGGCCACGATGTCGGTCGACCACCCCCGCTACCTGGCCTTCATACCGGGTGCCCCGACCGAGGCGGCGACCCTGTTCGACCTGGTGCTGAGCGTCTCGTCGCTCTACGGCGGCAGCTGGCTGGAGAGCTCCGGCGCCGTCTACGCCGAAAATCAGGCGCTGCGCTGGATCGCCGACCTGGTGGGCATGCCGGCCGAGGCCGGCGGCTGCTTCGTGCAGGGCGGCACGGTCGGCAACCTGTCAGCGCTGGTGGCGGCCCGGCACGGCATGCGTGAGCGGCACGGCGCCGCGCTGCCGCCGCGCCTGCGGGCGGCAGTCACCGACCAGACCCACAGCTCCGTCATCTATGCGCTTCGTGACGTGATGGACGTCGACCCGCTGCTGGTTCAGGCGGACGAGCGTGGCCGCATGACCGGCCCCGCCCTGCGCGAGGCGCTGGTATGCGAGGGCGCGGACGGGGTGTTCGCGGCCGTGGCCACCTCCGGCACCACCAACCTCGGCGTCGTCGACGACCTGGCCGGCATCGCCGAGGTCTGCCGCGAGTACGGGCTCTGGTTCCACGTCGACGGCGCCTACGGCGGCGCTGCCCTCGCCGCCCCCTCGGTGCGCCACCTGTTCACCGGCATCGAGCACGCCGACAGCTTCATCGTCGACCCGCATAAGTGGCTGTTCGGCCCGTTCGACTGCTGTGCGCTGGTCTACCGCGATCCCGAGGTGGCGCGCCGCGCGCACACCCAGCACGCCGGCTACCTCGACGCGATCAACAACGCCGGCGAGTGGAACCCCTCCGACTACGGCGTGCACCTGTCGCGCCGCGCCCGCGGGCTGCCGTTCTGGTTCTCGCTGGCCATGCACGGCAGCGACAGCTACCGCGACGCGATCGAGTCGACGCTGCAGGTGGCGCGCCGCGGTGCCGACGAGATCCGCAGCCGCCCGTACCTGGAGTTGCTGGTCGAGCCCGACCTGACCGTGCTCACCTTCAAGCGGGTCGGGTGGACGGCCGAGGACTACGCCGCCTGGACGCAGCGGCTGCTCGACCAGGGATACGCGTTCGTCACCCCGACGACGCACAAGGGCGAGCCCTGCACGCGGTTTGCGATCATCAACCCGCGCACCACGGTGTCCGACCTGACGGGCATCCTGGCGACCATGTCCTAGGACACCCCCCTTTACACTGCACGCGTGAAAGACCCTGCATCCGCACAGGTCGGGCGCGTCAACGTGATGAAGTTCGGCGGCACCTCCGTCGCCGACACCGACAAGATCCGCAACGTCGCCCGGCGCATGGTCGCGACCCACGAGACCGGCCGGCCGACCGTCGGCGTGGTATCGGCGATGGGCGAGACCACCGACACGCTGGCCGCGCTGGCGGCCGAGGTGTCGCCGCGCCCGCACCCGCGTGAGATGGACATGCTGCTCTCCACAGGAGAGCGCATCACGGCCGCGCTCTGCGCGATGGCGATCGAGGACATGGGCCACCGGGCCGTGTCGCTGACCGGGTCGCAGGCCGGCATCGTCACCGACACCCGGCACACGAACGCGAAGATCGTCGACATCCGGCCCAAGCGCATCACGGAGGCGCTGGAGGCGGGCATGATCGTGCTGGTGGCCGGCTTTCAGGGCGTGTCCACGGCCTACGACGTGACCACGCTGGGGCGTGGCGCGTCCGACCTGACCGCCGTGGCGCTGGCCGCGGCCCTGGGCGGCGACTGCGAGATCTACACCGACGTCGAAGGCGTCTACACGGCCGATCCGCGGATCGTGCCCGACGCACGCAAGTTGGCCCGGGTGTCGCCGCTGGAGATGCTCGAGATGGCCGGATCGGGTGCACGCGTGCTGCAGCTACGATCGGTGGAGTTCGCCCGCAACCACGGCGTTCCGATCCACGTTCGTTCGACCTTCTCCGGCACGGAGGGGACCTGGATACGGGAGGACCTGAGCATGGAAGACGCGATCATCTCCGGCATCACCCACACCGTCGACGAGGCGTACGTGACGCTGACCGACGTGCCCGACAAGCCCGGCACCGCCGCCGGCATCTTCAATGCCGTGGCCGCCGCCGGCATCAACGTCGACACGATCATCCAGAACGCGGTCACCCACGGCGACGCCGACGTCACGTTTTCGATCCCGCGCGACGACCTGCCGCTGATGACCGACACGATCGAGGGCCTCTGCCGCGAGCTGGGGCTGCACTGGGGCGTGGACGACACCGCCGGCAAGATCAGCATGATCGGCGCCGGCATGAAGAGCCATCCGGGCGTGGCAGCGCGCATGTTCCAGACCCTGGCCGAGCACGGCATCAACGTGCGCATGATCGCCACCTCCCCGATCAAGGTGTCCTGCGTGATCGCCCGCGACAAGGTGGACGAGGCGGTGCTCGCGCTGCACGACGCGTTCCAGGTCGAGCTGGAGCTGGCCCAGAGCGGGGCGGCGCATGCCTGATCCTCGCGTGGCCGTGGTGGGCGCGACCGGCGCGGTCGGCCCAGAGGTGCTGGCGATCCTGGCCGAGCGCGGGTTCCCGGCGGCCGAGGTGGTGCCGTTCGCATCCGCCCGCTCCGCCGGTAGCCGGGTCAACTTCGCGGGCGAGCAGCTGGAGGTGCGGGAGCTGACCGACGAGGGGCTGGCGGGCTTCGACCTGGCGCTGTTCTCGGCCGGCGCCGGCACTTCCAGGCGCTACGCGCCGGAGGCGGTGAAGCGGGGCTGCATGGTGATCGACAAGTCCAGCGCCTTCCGGATGGACCGGCAGGTACCGTTGGTCGTGCCCGAGGTGAACCCGGAGGCGGCCGACGGCCACCGCGGCATCATCTCCAACCCCAACTGCTCCACCATCCAGCTGGTGGTGGCGCTGAAGCCGCTGCACGACCGGGCCCGCATCCGTTCCGTCACGGTCGCGACCTACCAGGCGGTCTCGGGCACCGGCAAGCGGGCGATGGAGGAGCTGCGGGAGCAGTCGCAGGCGGCGCTTGGGGGTGGCGATGTCCAGCCCAGCGTGTACCCTCACCCGATCGCGTTCAACGTGCTGCCCCACTGCGACGCCTTCGACGGGCCCGACACCTTCGAGGAGACCAAGCTGATCAAGGAGACCCACAAGATCCTGGGGGACGACAGCATCGGCATCAGCGCCACCTGCGTGCGCGTGCCGGTCTGGCGTTCGCACTCCGAGGCGGTCTGGGTCGAGACGGAGCGGCCGCTGACGGCCGACGACGCCCGGCAGCTGCTGGAGGCCGCACCCGGCGTCCGCGTGGTGGACGACCCGTCCGCAGCCCGCTATCCCATGCCCAGCGAAGCTGCCGGCGGCGACGAGGTGCTCGTCGGCCGCATCCGCGAGGACGGGTCGCGCCGCCACGGGCTGGCGCTGTGGGTCGTCGCCGACAACCTGCGCAAGGGAGCTGCGCTGAACGGCGTGCAGATTGCCGAGCTGCTGGTGCAGCGCAACCTGATCCGTGTCCCCCAGCAGGAGCGCGTGGCTTGAGGCTGGCCGCGCGGGGTCACCTGTGCCCGGTCTGCATCCGGCCGGCACGCGCGGGCACGTGCGATGAGCACGGGACGTGGAAGGCCCACCAGCTCCTGACCACCGCCGACCGGCGGCGCTGCGGCCGACGCCGCTGGCAGCCGTTCCAGCCGGCCGCTCAGGCCTGCCCCCGCTGCCTGGGCGAGGTGGCCGAGTCGCGAACCGGTTTCACCTGTCTCGACCACGGCCACGACCAGGATCCGCACGGGCCGTTCCGGGTCGACGAGCTGCTCGCGCCCACGGCCCAGCGCGTGTCCGCCGCCGCGCGCCTGCGGCTGACGCGGCGCAGGCCGACCCGCAAGCGCGAGCCGATCTCCGTGTCGCTGCATCTGCCCGACCCCGCCCGCAGCGCGCGCGTGCTGATCTCGGCAAGCATCGTGGCCGGCACGCTCGCGTTCCTGGCTCGCTAGCCGGCAGGCAGGGTCAGAGGAAGGTCAGATCGACGTCTTGCCGACGACCGGCCCCTTCGGCGCCGAGCCGCCGGTGCCCGGCTCGAGCGTGATCACGATCGTGTCGCCGGCCGAGGCGTTGCGCGTGAGCGTGAACGACATGTCGCTGCCCCCGGCGAACGTGCCCGCCGCCTGGGGCACGGTCTTGCCCTGGGGGATCACCCAGGCCTCGTAGGTGTGATCGGCCGGCGCCGGCTTCAGCCCGCCGAACACCGTCGCCTGACCACCGCTGAACGAGACCACGCTACCCACGTTCGCGATCGGCGCCACCGACCGCACGTCCGCGTCCTTGACGTCGCCGCGCAGCGACACGTTCCAGACCGCGAGCGCGATCACGGCCACGCCGAGCAGCGGCACGGCCACCGCCGAGAAGCGAGGCCACCACGACCAGCGGGCGCGACGCTGGGGCGGTTCCTCAGCCGGCGCGCTCGGCACCACCTCCGGGCCGATCGCCTCCAGCAGCCGGTCGCGCAGCTCCGGCGGGGGCTCGGCCTGGGGCGCGGCGAAGGCCAGCGCGGCGGCCACCGCCTCCATCTCGCGCAGCTGCACGCGGCAGCGCTCGCACGTCTCGACGTGCTCGAGCACCTGCCGCTCGTCGGCTGCGTCGAGGCCGTGCAGGGCGTAGCCC
>JBJMJD010000099.1:0-17289 GCA_045806525.1 Gaiellales bacterium
GCGCCGGAACCAGATCAGCGCCAGCAGCATCGCCGCCGACAGCAGGACCACGAACGGGTCCGGCCCGCGCAGCAGATGGACCACCGCCGCGGCGGCGAACAGGGCCACCGCGATCACCCACGCGCGGCGCTTCCCGCGCGCCAGGCCGCGGGCGACGATGATGATCCCGAGACCGATCGCGACCGAGACGATCAGCCCGGCGGAGCGTGTAGAGGACGTGACGTATGAGAAGTGGCCGAGCGAGAAGCGGACCTGTGTCGCGGTCGGCAGCAGTGAGAAGAGCCCGACGATCACGCTCGCCCAGGCCAGGGGCCGCAGCGAGCGAGCGCGCCGCGGCCGCACCGGCGGCGCGGCGGCTGGGACTGGCGCCTCCTGGACCGGTTCCGCCTCATCCGTCGTGGGCACGCCGAAGTCGGTCGCCGACGGCGCCCCGTCAGAGGCCACCGCCGCCGAAGCATCGGCTCCCTCGCGGCCCTCGGGACGCAGGGTGGGGAAGAGGATCACGTCGCGGATCGCGTCGGCGCCGGAGATCAGCATCACGAGCCGATCCAGGCCGATCCCGAGCCCGCCGGTCGGCGGCAGGCCGTACTCGAGCGCCTCGACGTAGTCGTCGTCCACCGGCTCGGCCTCCTCGTCGCCCCCGGCCTGAAGCTTCGCCTCCGCCTCGAACCTGCCCGCCTGATCCACCGGATCGTTCAGCTCGCTGTAGGCATTGGCGATCTCCATACCGCCGCAGAAGGCCTCGAACCGCTCGACGATCGCATCGTCATCCGGCGAGCGCTTCGAGAACGGCGACAGCTCGACCGGGTAGTCGGTGATGAACATCGGCGTTGTCACGCGCGACTCGACGAAGTGCGACAGCAGGTGGTCGACCGCCTGCGCCCAGGTGTGGTCGCCCGACGTGTCCATGCCCTGCTCCTGCATGAACGAGACCAGCCGGTCGCGGTCGCGGTCGGCCAGCGGGTCGATGCCGGCTGCCTCGGTGATCGCCTCGCGCAGCGACCGCCGCGGCCACGGCGGCGTCAGGTCGAGCGTGCTGCCGGCGGCGGCGCCGGCCCGCGACACCACCTTCTCGACCAGGGCCATCCCATCCCGGTAGTCGGCATAGGCCTGGTACCACTCGAGCATCGTGAACTCCGGGCTGTGCTTGAAGCTGATGCTCTCGTTGCGGAAGTCCTTGCCGAGCTCGTAGACGCGGTCGAGACCACCCACGATCAGGCGCTTCAGGTAGAGCTCGTCGGCGATCCGCAGGTAGAGGTCGCGCTCGAGCTCGTTGCTGTGGGTGGTGAACGGCTTGGCCGCACCGCCGCCGTAGAGTGGCTGCAGCACCGGCGTCTCCACCTCGACGAATCCCTCCTCGTCCAGTGCGGCCCGCATCGCGGTGACGGCGCGCGATCGCGCGACCGCGTCGACGCGCGACTGCTCGTTGGTGATCAGGTCGACGTAGCGGTGGCGGTATCGCTGCTCGACATCGGTCAGGCCATGCCACTTCTCGGGCAGCGGCCGCAGGCACTTGGCCAGCAGCTGCCACGACTCCACCCGCACCGACAGCTCGCCGCGGCGGCTCTGGAACACCTCGCCCTCGACGCCGATCAGGTCGCCCAGGTCGAGGTCGCCGAACTCCTCGTACCGGGGCGTGGCGTCGGCAGTCGCATGCAGCTGGATGCGCCCGCTGGAGTCGACCAGGTCGAGGAACTGAGCCTTGCCGTGCCCGCGCCGGGCCATCACGCGTCCCGCCGCGCGCAACCGCTGCCCGCTGTCGGCGCCCGGCTCGAGATCGCCGAAGCGCTCCCGCAGCACCGCCACCGACAGCCGGTGCGGGAAACCGGTCGGGTAGGGATCGATCCCGCGCGAGCGCGCCGCGGCCAGCTTGGCCAGGCGGTCCTGGCGGATCTGCTGCTCGGTGTCGCCCGGCTCGCTCATCGCGACGCGCAGTCTACGTCGGGCGCATACGGCGGGAGCGTTCGAGCAGCTACGCCGCTTTGATGCTCACGATCTGGAGCTTGATCGATCCGCTGGGGGCGGCCACCTCGACGACCTCGCCCTTCTTGTGGCCGAGCACGGCCTGGCCGACCGGCGACTCGTTCGACAGCCGGTTGTTGGCGGGATCGGCCTCGGCCGAGCCGACGATCTCGTACTCGTCGGTCTCCCCGTCGTCGACGTACTTGACCTTGACCTTCGAGCCGATTGAGACGACGTCCTTGGGGATGTCGCTGGTGTCGATCACACGGGCGCCGCGCAGTTGCTCCTTGAGGCGCAGGATGCGGGTTTCCAGGAGCGCCTGTTCGTTCTTGGCGTCGTCGTACTCCGAGTTCTCCGAGATGTCGCCGAACTCGCGGGCGGCCTTGATCCGCTCGGCCACCTCGCGACGCTTGACGGTCTCGAGCTCGGAAATGGTGGCCTTCAGCTTCTCGTAGCCGGTCTGAGTGAGGATGACGTCCTTCTCCACGAAATATCCCTTGCTGTCTTGGGTGTAGGGCCCGTGCCAGGAGCCACGGTACGAAACGAGCGGCGCCCACCGAAACCGGCTGAACTGCAGCACTTTAAGGTTCCGGCCGACACCGCGGAACCACGCATTCTACCCGCGTGATCGCAAAACCGTCAAACCGGTCGCTACATCAGCCACAAGCGGGCGTCCAGTACCCTTCGCGCCATGGCGCAGCTCTCCTCCCCCTGGTACATCGCCGACGTCGAGATCCCGTCGCGGATCGTGCTGGCACCGATGGCCGGCGTCTCGGTGCAGGCGTTCCGCCGCCAGGGGCGGCGCTTCGGCGCGGGCCTGGTCTGCAGCGAGATGGTGTCCTCGTGCGGGCTCTCCTACGGGAACGAACGCACGCTCGGCTACCTGCGGATCGCGCGTGACGAGCACCCGCTGGCCGTGCAGATCTTCGGCTCCGAGCCGGCGCGGATGGCGGAGGCGGCGCAGATGGTCGTGGCCGCCGGTGCCGACATCGTCGACATCAACTTCGGCTGCCCGGTGCGGAAGGTGACCAGGACCGGCGCGGGCGCGAGCGCGCTCGAGGACCATGACCTGGCCTGCGCGCTGGCCGGCGCCGTGGTGGACGCGGTGGACGTGCCGGTGTCGGTGAAGATGCGGCGCGGGGTGCGCAACGGGTCGCTGGCCGCACTCGAGCTGGGGCCGAAGCTGGAGGCAATCGGCGTGGCGTCGTTGACCCTGCACCCGCGCAGCGCGCAGCAGATGTACACGGGCACCGCCGACCACACGCTGACGGCGGAGCTGGTGCGGCGGGTGTCGGTGCCGGTGATCGCGTCCGGCGACATCGGCGACCACGTCGGCGCCGAGCGGGTGCTGGACGAGACCGGGGCCGCGGCGGTGATGGTGGGTCGCGGCGCGCAGGGGCGGCCCTGGACGCTGCGCGAACTATCCCAGGGCTCCGCGCAGGCGCCCGACCGGGCAGAGGTGGTGGCCGAGCTGGTGCGGTTCATGCGCGAGGTGGTGCGAGAGATGGGCGAGGAGCGGTCGGTCGGCTTCCTGCGAAAGTTCTACGGCTGGTACCTGCGCGGGCTGGATGGCGCCAAGGAGCTGCGCGTGCGGATGACGCAGGCGCCGTCGGTAGAGCTGGCCGAGGCGATGCTGCTGGACGCCTGCCCGGAGGCGCTGCCGTTGGTGGCCGAGGCTGAGCGGGAGACGGCGCTGCTGCCCGACTCGGACAGCGACCGCCTGCTCGATCTGCCGATCTCGATCTACGGCGGCGGCTGAACCAGGGACGTGCCGGGGCCGGGACGGCTTTCGAAGCCGCACCGGCCCCGTGAACTTCTGCCACCTAGGACTCGGCCATCTCCTCGGACGCCAGCAGCCCGATGGCGACCAGGTCGGCCGGGTGGATCCAGGCATCGGAGACGAGAAAGCCTCCCGCATCCTGGATAGCGCTTCGCAGCGGGATCGCCCAGCGGTGCTCGATCAGCGCGACCGCAGCGGCCGTGCCCTCGGGGATCTCATCGGCGATGTACCACACCTGATCCTCGATCATGCCGCCGTCGAGGGCGGCCTCGGCACCGGCGATGGCACCGGCCTCGGCTCCCTCCTCGCCCGCGGCGCCCAGCCCGATCAGCGCACCCACGGTGGCCCCGAACTCGATCGTCTCGTCCTGGCTGAGGTCGCTGTGCTCGATCATCGTGATAACGCCGTCCTCGTCCTTGCGGACGACGCCCATGTCGATCAGGCGGATCACGTCGCGCTCGCGCAGATCGGCGAGCACGGAGGCGATCTCGCCCTTGAACTCACCGCCGGCGAACCCGACGATCAGCAATTGCACCGGTCCGATGGTCATCCTCGTCTCCTGAGTTGGTCGTGGCCCGCCATTACGAGCCGAGCAGCTTCGCTTTTGCCTGCTGGAACTCCTCAGGGCTGAGTACTCCCTGGTCCATCAGGCTCTTCAGGTCCATCAACTGCGACGTGAGGTCATCGCCCGCGGGAGCCGCTGGCGACGCGGCGACTGGAGCCGGCGGCGGCGGCCGCGGCTTGCGGCGCCGCAGCTGCCTGCTGCGCCTCGAGGTCGGCGATGCGCTGCTCCTGGCTGGCCGCCTCGGCCTGGTTGTTGGCGACGTGCTTGCCCGCCACATACGCGCCCCCACCAACCATCGCCGCCCGCATCAACGGTCGTCGTCTACGCATGGTCCGCCTCCTCAGAGATCGTCGTTGACTCGCCGTCAGACAATAGACCATCCCGTATGCGTGAATGTGGCCGCTGTCGGGGTGCTTCTCAGGTACGCGGCTGTGGCAACGCGCTCCTAGGCGGGCTCCGGCGGCGGCGGCGTGACCGGCGCCGACTCAGTTTCGCGACCCAGGCTGGTGCCCTCGATGTCGACGGTGGGCACGATCCTGCCCAGCCAGGCGGGCATCCACCATGCCCATCGGCCGAGCAGGGTGAGCACCGCGGGCGCCAGCATCAACACCATCGTCGCCGCCAGCAACACCGCCGTGGACAGGCCAACGCCGAACTGCTTGACCACGGGGTCGCCGTTCAGGATGAAGCTCGAGAACACCGAGATCATGATCAGGGCCGCCGCCGAGATAACCCGCGCGCTCGTCTTCAGCCCGAGCCGCACGGAGGTGCGGTCGTCCTCACCGTGCAGGCGGTGGTGGTCGACCGAGGACAGCAGGAACACCTGGTAGTCCATGCTCAGCCCGAACAGGATCGCGAACATCATCAGCGGCACGTAGCTAGCGATCGGCACGCTCGAGGCATCGGTGCTGACACCCACGATGTCGATGCCCCAGCCCCACTGGAAGCAGGCGGTGAGTACGCCGAACGCCGCCATCGCCGTCACGAAGTTGGTGGCCGCTGCCTGCAGCGGAATTAACACCGAGCGGAACGCCACAAGCAGCACAAGCATGCTCAGGATCAGGATGGTGACGATCACCAGCGGAAGCCGGCTCGAGATCTCGGCGGCCAGGTCGACGTTGCTGGCGGTGGAGCCGCCCACGAACGCGTTCACGCCCTGCTCGGAGTTCTTCGGTATCACGGTCGAGCGCAGATGCCCGACCAGGTCGACGGTCGCCTGCGACGAGGGCGCCGTGCTCGCGATCACGCTGTAGACGACGTCGTTGCCCTTCTTGGAAATGGAGGGCGGAGACACCAGCTTGTCGCCCTTGGTCGTGATCAGAGCGTTCTGCAGCTTGACCAGCCGCGGGTCGGTGCCACGAATGTCGCCGCCGGCCTTGGTCAACGTGGTCACCAGCTGGCTGTGCAGCTTGTCGGCCTGCTTCTGCTGCTTCTTAGCCTTCTTCTGCAGCGCCTTCAGCTGATCGCCCTGCTGCTGCAGATTGTTCGCCTGTGCCTGCAGCTCGTCTCCCTGCCGCTGCAGCGCGGCACCCTGTTGCTCGAGCGCTGCGGCCTGCGCCTGCAGCGAGGCCGCCTGCGCCTTGAGCTGGGCAGACTGCGCCTCGAGGGTCTGCTGCTGCTGCTTGAGCGCCTCCTTCTTGGCCACCAGCGACTTCGCCTCGCGCAGCAGCTTCTTCGCTTCAGCCTTGTCGTGCCTGAGCTGGGCGATGATCTCTTGCTCCCGCCGCTTGAGCCGCTTGAGCCGCGCCTGCAGCTCTGCGATGCGCGTTGGATTGGTGGCCTTCTGCAGCTTCCGCTCGACCTTTGCCTGCTCGGCCCGGTTGGCGCCCAGCCGCACGGCGAGCGCCTTCGCATTTTGCTTGAGCGCAGCTGCTTCCGCCTCCAGCTGATTCTGCTCGGCGTTCAGTTGATTGCTCTCGGCCTGCAGCCGCGCGGCCTGCGCCTCGAGCGCCGCCTGCTGCTGCTCCAGCTGCGCCTGCTGCGCCTGCAGCGATGCCGACTGCTGATTGAGCAGCGCCTGCTTGTGCTCCAGCTGCGCCTGCTGCTGCTCCAGCTGCGCTTGCTCGGAGCTGATCTCGGCCTGCTGCTGCTTGCCCTCCTTCTGCTCCTGCTTGAGCGTCTTCTGCAGGCTCTTCAGCTGGTTCTCCTGATCGACCACCTTGGGGTCGCCCTTGGCCTTGGGGGCCACCGCCACCGCGATGATCAGCGGCCCGTTGAAGCCGGGCCCGTAAGCCTGGGACATCAGGTCGTAGGCGCGCCGCTGCATGGATGCCGGGTTCGTCTGGCCGACATCCTCCTGGCCGAGTTCGAGCGATAGCACGGGGACGATCAGCGGCACCATCAGCGCGACGGCCAGCAGCACCGGGATCAGCGGGCGGCGGGTGACGAAGCCGGCCCAGCGTCCCCAGATCCCCTCCTTCGTGGGGTCATCCTTGGGGTGCAGCCACACCGGCAGGGCGAGCGAGTCGATGTGGCGCCCGGCCAGCGACATCAGCGCCGGCAGCAACGTGACTGCGGCCAGCACGGCCGTGCCCACGGCCACCGCCGCCGTGTAGCCGAGCGCGGCCACCAGCGGGATGCCGGCCACGAACAGCGACAGCAGCGCAACCACCACGGTACAACCGGCGAACACGACGGCGGTGCCGGCGGTGCCGACCGCGAGCGCGATCGACTCGTGGAGTTCCATGCCTTCGCGCATCTGGCCTCGGTGGCGCGTGACCAGGAACAGTGCGTAGTCGATACCGACCGCCAGCCCGATCATGGTGGCGATCGTGGTGGAGATATCCGGCACCGATACCAGGTGGCCCATCAGCCCGATCAAGCCAAGGGCCGTCGTCAGGCCGAGGATGGCGGTTCCAATCGGCATCCCCATCGCCACCAGCGTGCCGAAGGTGAATGTGAGGATGATCATCGCCGCCAGGATGCCGATCACATCGCTGGTGGACGTGTCGTTCGGCGACAACGTGCTGCCGATCGAGCCGCCGCCGACCACCTCCATGCCCGCCTGCTTGCCGGGTTTGGCGGCGTCCAGCACCCGCTGCGCCTGCTGCTCGGTGAGGTCGTTGGAGCTGACGCTCAGCAGTACCGAGATGAACGCGGTCTTCTGGTCCTTCGAGATCTGGGCTCCGGCACCCTGGGCGAACGGGCTGGTGGCGCTATGCACGTACGTGATCTTCTTGATCGCCTTGTAGGAGTCGGTGATCGCCTGCTTGTTGTCTTTGTCGGTGACCTTGCCGGCACCACGGATGTGAAAGATGATCGGGTTCGAGCCGTTCTGCTGCGGCGGGAACCCAACCTGCAGCAGGTCGGTGGCCGCCTGGCTACCGGTGCCGGGCAGGGTGACGTTGTTGTCGGTGTCGGCACCGACCTGCTTCACGGTCAGCGTGACACCGGCCGCCAAGGCGATCCAGAACACGATTACGACCACCGGATGCGCCGCCACCAGGTGCCCCAGCCTGTAGAGCATCCTTGCCAAGGTCGCGCGAGTCTACGGGACAGGGGTGCCGATGTCAGCCCCCACTCGAGCCGGACGGCGCCGCGACGGGCGCTACCCGGTCAAACGCGTTGTGTTCCGCAGCCAGATCAGGCGTAGCCCCTCGAGCGTCAGCCACGGCTCGACCCGGTCGATCGTGAGGCAGTGCGGGGCGACGACGCCGGCCAGGCCGCCGGTCGCGATCACGCCCGCGCTCCCGCCCAGCTCGGCACGGAACCGGCCGACCAGGCCGTCCACCAGCCCGGCGTAGCCGAAGATGGCTCCCGACTGCATGTTCTCGGCTGTGGTGCGGCCGATCGCCCGCTCCGGAGCCCGCAGCTCGATCCCGAACAGGGCGGCCGCCCGCTCGCCCAGCGCGCTGGTCGCGATCTCCAGGCCGGGTGCGATCGCTCCGCCCAGGAAGGCGCCGTCGGCCGAGACCGCGTCGAAGTTGATAGCGGTGCCAAAGTCGACAACGATCAGCGGTCCCGATTGCAGGGCGAGCGCGGCGACGGAATTGGCGACGCGGTCGGCGCCCACCTCCCGCGGGTTCGGCACGCGCAGCTCGAGGCCGGTCTCGACGCCCGGCTGACCCACCACGAGCGCCTCGTGGCCGAAGCGGGTGCGAGCGGTCTGGCGCAGCGCCTCGGCCAGCTGCGGCACCCCGGACGAAGCCACCGTCGCGGTCACGTCGCCGAACCCGCGGCCGCGCACCGACAGCAGGCCGTGCAGCTCGACCGCCAGTTCGTCGGCGGTCTGGGTGCGGACGCTGGCCACGCGCCAGTGGTCGGTCAGCTCGTCGCCGTCGTAGAGACCGACGACGGTCTGCGTGTTGCCGACGTCGATTGCCAGTAGCAAGCGAGCGCTACTCGTCGGTGAGCTCGAAGCCGCGCGGCAGCGTCGTCTCGATGTCGTCGTCGGGCTTGAGCTCCTCGATGGTGACGTCCTGCGTGGTGTGCACCTCCGTGCGCGGAATGATGCGGGTCGGGCGGCTCTTGTCCCAGACCCAGACGTCGGTCATCGTCAGGCGGGCGAACGGATAGGCGGCCTGGTCGTTCCGCTGGATGTCGAGCTCGTTGCAGAGGTAGGTGGCCTCTGCGGTCAGCACGCAGTAGCGAAACAGGCCGAACACGGTCGCGTACTCACGCTTGAGCCGCAGCTCCAGCTCGGCGTCGTATTCCTCGAGATCGTCGATGTAGGTCATGGCAGAAGTCTAATTCGCAGGCGCCCGTGGTTCGGGCTCGACCGCTGCAAACGCGGGCCGCGCGGTCACCGTGTCGCGCATCCGGGCCAGGTTCGGGTAGGGCGACAGGTCCATGCCGGTGACCAGCGTGCGGTACAGGAACGGCGCGGCTGCGACGTCGGCCAGCGAGAATTCGCCCAGCCAGTACCCGGACGGGTCGACCACGCTCTCGAACTGGGTGAGGACGGGCGCCGCATCCCGGGCCTTGGCGACGGCCGCCTCGGGGTCAGCCGGGGCGGCGCCGAAGCCGCCCGTGGGGCTGAAGCCCAGCGCCTGCGCCTCGACCTGGAAGAGAGCGGGCCGGAAGGCAAACGCGAACCGGTCGAGCATCATGTCAACGCGGGCGCGGGCGGGCGGATCGGCCGGATACAGGTCGTCGCGGCGCTCGCGGTTGGCCAGGTAGCGCAGGATCGCATGCGACTCCGACAGCACCAGGTCGCCGTCCTGCAGCGTGGGGATGCCCATCAAGGGATTGATGTCGGCGTACCACTGCGGCCGCGGACGCTCGATCGGCACGCCTCGCCGCTCATACTCGAGGCCAAGCTCGGCCAGCAGGAACCGCACCTTCTGCGCGTTGCCGGAGATCGGATGGTCGTAGAGCGCCAGCACCGCCGCGGACACTACACCAGGCCTGGAATCAGGCGCTTGGTGCGCTCCGCATAGGGCGCGTACTCCGGGAACTCGGCGCGCAGCGATCGCTCCTCGTACATGGTGCGCATCAGCTGCAGGCTGACGCAGAGCAGCCACGCACCGAGCGCCGGCGCCCAGCTCTCGGCGCCAACGACGATGCCCAGTGCGGCGGTCAGCTCACCCAGGTACAGCGGGTGCCGGACGAGCCGGTACGGGCCGCGTGTGACCAGGCCGCGTACGTCGGGCAGCACGCCGAAGCAGCGGCCGAGGAACGCGACGGAGGCGATGGCGAACAGGAGCCCCGCACCGAGCATGAGGTCACCGACCACCAGCACGACGCCAGAGCCACTGCTGCCCGCGGCCAGTCCGATCAGGATGAAGGCCAGCTGCGCTGTCAGCGCCGCGACGACACCGACGACGCTTTGGCCGCGGCGGAGCGGCGCCGGGCGGATGTTGACGAGCACGGCGAACATCACCCAGAGCGCGGCTCCCAACAGGTGGAAGATGACGTCGGCCGGGCCGGAAGCGCGCACGGCGGCGGTGCCCCCGAGCAGCGCCATCACCCCGAACAGGAACGTGGGCAGGCCACGGGAGCCGAGCAGGTGCAGTATCACGGAGAGGCGCTCCACCCTCCTGCTATCGGCGGGCCGCCGGGCCTACATGAGCGAGCTGCCGGTGGCGCGCACGCCCTGCGGCGGCAGCTGCTCCAGCAGCGTCGCGACGGTTTCGCCGTGGAGGTCGATGCCCGGCGCGATGTCGGCCAGCGGGCGCAGCACGAACTCGCGCTCGTGCGCGCGTGGATGCGGCAGCGTCAGGCGGTCGCTCTCGAGCCGCATACCGTCGTACCAGATCAGGTCGAGGTCGAGCGTGCGCGGGCCGAACCGGATGCCGCGCTCGCGGCCGCACTCCGCCTCGATGGCAAGCAGCGCATCGAGCAGGGGCAATGGCTCGAGCGCCGTATCCAGTTCCACGACGGCGTTCAGGAACGCCGGCTGTTCCTTCAAGCCGACGGGGTCGGTCTCGTACACCGGGGATGCCGCCACGACGGTACCCAGCGCGCGCAGCGCCGCCGCCGCCTGGCGCAGTGTCAGCAGCGGGTCGCCCAGGTTGCTCCCCAAAGAGATATACGCCCGGTTCCCTCGGAAGGGTGTACTTGCTGACATTTCCATCATGTTTTCCTCACAAATGACGATGCAGGTAGTCCGGTGCCGGATACCTGCGTTGGCCGCCGCCGGGCTCCCCAACTTGTCAAGGAAGGTGCCATGTCGACCCTCATGGAACTGACCATCGTGCTGCTCGTCTGCCCGGCCGCCCTGGCCGCGTGGGTCGACGCACGGTACCCCAGCATCCGTCCCACCGAGCTGCGCCGCGTGGCCGTGCACATCGGCATCACCGGCGTGGTCGCGTTCGTGTTGCTGCGCCCCGCTCTGATCGGCGTCGGGATGCTGTTGCACGGCAACACCGGCCGCGCCGCGGTGATCACCGTGGCCTGTGTCGTCATCACCTACTGCACGATGGTGACGATGTGGGCGATGCGCAGCGCCGCCGAGATGGCGACCGCCGGGCGCCGCTAGGCGGGCGCTGCTAGACGGCGATCTCGCGCAGGGTGGCCGCCGCCTCGGCGCGGTTCTTGGCGCGCAGCTTGCGCAGGATCGACTTGACGTGCCAGCGCACCGTCTCGGGTGACAGGCACAGCCGCTCGGCGATGACCGCCGTGCTGTGGCCGGCGGCGATCAGCTGCAGGATCTCGAGCTGGCGCGGAGTCAGGCGCTCACGGTGAGGGAAATGCGAGGCGAGCGCGACCCGGCGCTCGCCGTCTCGCAGGTCGCGGACGAGGTAGCCGGTCATCCGGCGCGAGAGCGCCGCTTCTCCCACGAACACGCCCTCGAGCGCGCGCACCAGGCGCTCGGGCGCCTGCTCCTTGGTCAGGAAGCCATCGGCGCCGGCCCGGATCGCGGCCAGCATCTCGTTGGAGTCGTGCGAGACCGTCAGCACGACGTTTCGGATCCGCGGGTCGTAGGCGACGATGCGCTTGACCAGCTCGATGCCGTTGCCGTCGCTGAGGTAGAGGTCGGTGAGCACAGCGTCGGGGCGGGTCGCGCGGACGACGGCCATGGCCTCCTCCACGCCGTTGGCAACGCCGGCCACGGCGACGCCGCCAGCCTCGAGCAGGCCGACCAGGCCACAGCGGTAGATCGGGTGATCATCGACGACGACAACGCGCAGTTGTCCCATACCACCGTTATACGGGGGGTTCGTGGGTGGCGTAAGACACCCACCAAGAAGCCGACCCACCCTCTCGCCGGCGCGGCTACGAATTTCGAGGCCAAATCCGGCCTGATCTACGAAATTCGTAGCCGTGACCGGCTTTGGCTACGAATTTCGTGCCACACCGGTGCCAGGCGCGCGTGTTGCGCCGGCATATCGTGACGGCGCCGATGCGGGTGTCAGGGACGCGTCACGGTGACCCGCACATCGCGGAACGGGTGGCCGATCGGTGCCTGGGGCTTGTGCACGGTGACCTGCACGCGCTCGGCCGGGAACCGTTCGATCAGGTCGTCGGCGATGACGGCGGCCAGGCGCTCCAGCAGGTTGTACGGCCCGCCGCCGGCCAGCTCAACAACCCGCTCGCAGACGGCGCCGTAGTCGATCGCGTCCTCGAGCCGGTCGCTGTGCTGGGAGGCGCCGGAGCCCGTCAATTGCACGTCGAACAGGAACGGCTGGCCTTCCCGGCGCTCGTGCTCGTAGACGCCGTGGTGGGCGAACACCTCGAGTCCCATCACCTCGACCACGGGCCCCGTCACGGCCGGCCCCGTCGCACCGCCGCAGCCACGTCCAGTGCCTCGCGGTTGGGCGCCACGTCGTGCACCCGAAACATCCAGCCGCCGCGCCGGTAGGCCTCCAGGTTCGCGGCCACGGTCCCGGCCACGCGCTCCTTCTCGGCTCGGCCTGTGATCTGACCCAGGAACCGCTTGCGCGATAGCGCGACCAGTACCGGGTAGCCCAGCGCCGCGATCCGGTCGAGCTCGCGCAGCAGCGTCAGGTTGTGTTCGATCGTCTTTCCGAACCCGATGCCGGGATCGACGCAGATCAGTTCGCGAGCGATCCCCTGCGTCTCCGCAAACCTGGCCCGCTCCGCCAGGAAGTCGCCGACCTCCGCCACCACGTCGGCGTACCGCGGGTCGTCCTGCATCGTCCCCGGCGTGCCCTGCATGTGCATCAGGCAGACCGGCACTCCGGCCGCGCGCACCACCTCCGCCATGGCCGGATCGTGCCGCAGGGCCGACACGTCGTTCACGAACACCGCGCCCGCGGCGATCGCCCGCCGCGCGACCTCCGCCTTCATGGTGTCGATCGAGACGGGCACCGCTGTGTGCGCCGCCAGCCCCTCGATCACCGGGATCACGCGCGCCAACTCCCGCTCCTCCGACACGGGCTCCGCCCCCGGCCTCGTCGACTCGCCGCCGATGTCGATCAGATCGGCGCCGGCCTCGGCCAGCGCCAGCCCGTGGGCGACCGCCGCCTCCGGGTCCAGGAAGTCGCCGCCGTCGGAGAACGAGTCCGGCGTCACGTTGATCACGCCCATCAGCGCCGGCGCCGGGTAGCGCCGCGTCAGCACCGTGTCCGGCACCAGCGGCGCTGCGACCGTCGCAGCCGCCGCGGCCCGACGCGGCACGAACACCGGGGTATCCGGCATCCAGCGCACCGCCGAGTAGATGGTCGCCAGCAGCAGCCCCAGGAACGGCACCGGCACCCAGCCGCCACCCGTCGTGCCCATCACCAGCGTGTTCCAGCTGCCGTGGATGCCGATCCCCGGCAGCAGCGAGCCGGTTCGCCGTCGCAGCCATGCCAGCAGCATCCCCTCCGCCGAGAACAGGATCAGCACCCCCGGCTCGACGTGCAGCCCGGCCCAGACCACGCCCGACACCAGCGCACCCGGCCAGAACCCGAACCGGCGCGCCAGCGCCGAGAACAGGAACCCGCGCATGGCCACCTCCTCGGTCCACGGCGCCACCATCACGGCCAGCGCGCTGAGCGCGATCTTGTAGCCGAGGCCGGAGTGGTCCGCGCCGAGGTCATTGGTGCCGGTCAGGTGCAGCGCGCTCGTGATCGCGATCGCCACGGCCCCGATCACGATCGCGACCGGAATGAAGATGGCGGTGCCCGAGATCCAACGGCGGGCACGGGCCGCGCCGAAGGCCGCCCACTCGCGCCGGCGGTTGGCGAAGGCCAGCTCGAAGCAGACCGGCAGGATCATCGCCACCCCGAACATCAGCGCGATCGCCGCCAGCAGCCCGGCCGCCAGCGTCGTCTGCTTATCCGTCAGCTGACCGGCCACCAGCCCTTCCAGCACGAACAGCAGCACGAACAGCGTCATGCTCAGGAACACCGCACGCCCCCAGCCAACGGGTTGACGGTCGGTGATCACCCCGGGATCCTAGCGACTGGGCCTGGACGGGATCACTAGACTGACCACCCGTGGAGACGTCGCACACAGAGGTCGAGGAGCGGATGCTCCTGCAGGCGATCCCGGCCGGTGCCACCGTGCTGGAGGCGGGCTGCGGACGCACGACCCGGCTCGCGGAGCACCGCGACCGGATCCGCCGGCTGGTGGGAATCGACCTCGACGGCACGGCCGGTCGCGAGAACGCATCGCTGGACGAGTTCATCGAAACGGATCTCTCCGGCCGGCTGCCGTTCGATGACGCAACCTTCGACCTCGTCTACTCCAACTTCGTCGTCGAACACCTGGACGATCCCGCCCAGACGTTCCGCGAGTTCCACCGGGTTCTGCGTCCGGACGGCTGGCTGGTGCTGCTGACGAGCAACCGGTCGAACCCGTTCATGGCGGCCGCCCGGGCCATGCCGCAGCGGCTCCGCGTGCTGGTCAAACGCCGCGGCGCGGGCGCGGTCGAACGCGACGTGTTCCCGGCTCGCTACCGCGCGAACACGCCCGCAGCGCTCGACGCGGCAACCCGCACCGCTGGCTTCACCGCCAGCTCGGTCGCGTATGTGGCAACGCTGCATCGCTACGGCGCCCGGGTTCCCGGCGCTGCGCGCGTGCTGCGCGTTGCCGAACGCGCGCTCCCCGAGCAGCGCAGGTCCACGATCGTCGCGGCCTACCGGGCGTCCTAGAGCTATCGGTACCGGAGCGTCGTTGCGCTCGGCAGCCAGCGCTCGTAGCCGTACGCCGTGTGCGGTCTGAATCCGGGGCGGTACATCTCCGCTGAGCCGTTGTTGTCGAACCCGATCGCCTGCTGCGCACCCATCTGCCGCAGCACGTGCGCGAAGCTTCGCATCGTCAGGCCGGATCCGCCGCGCGCTCCGATCAGGATCAGCGATCCCCTTCCCGAGTTGGTGCGGATCAGGGCGGGCCGCCAGCAACCGCCGCCGCACGTCCACTGCCAGGGGTCGACGCTCGCCGGCCGCGTCGAGATCGCGACTCCGCCGGACACCAGTTCCGGCTTGCCTCCCATCAGGTCTGACACGGAGCTCCAGCCCTTGGCGTCGCCGTTGATGTCGACCACCGGATTCGCCGACGCGGCCAGCGCCGACAGTCCCGCCTCCGCGATGCCGCCGACCTTCGCGATCAGGACGGCCCCGGCCGCGGGCACGGTCACCTGCGACCCCGCCGGCTGGCTAGCGAGGATCGGCAGCGCGGTCGTGGTGCCTGGCGAGGTCGGCTCGGCGAACGCAAACGCAGCCACCGGCTCGGACCGGTCGTTCCCGGTGCGGTTGCGGAGGGTGCGGTCGCCGGTGAGCATCGTGCGAAACGCTGTCGAGTCGACCGTGAAGGCGACATATCCCCGGGGCACCGTGACCACGGTGCCGACGGTGTCGTAGGCGCCGACCTGGTCGCCGGCTGCCGGTGGGGCGCCGAACGCGCCGATCGTCGCGGTCAGCCGGTTGGGCAGCTTCAGCTTCACCGGCTGTGCCCGCGGCCGTCCGATCTTGAAGTCGCCTGACGGGAGGTACCCCACCCCCGGGCCGCCCCAGCCGAAGTTGTAGATCTTCCTGCCCTTCACCAGCATGCCGCTGTTGCGGTAGGCGGTACGGGTGGTGTATTCGGAGAAGTCGCCGTTGATGGCCGCAAGCATGCCCGCCGGCGCCCCGAGCGACGAGACCGGGTGCACGTCGACCGTTTCCTGGGCCGGGTGGTAGGTGCCGAGCAGCGCCGAGCCCAGCGTCACATGGGTGTCGCCGATCGCCCATGAGATCCGGTAGATCTCCTGCGCCCGGGGGTAGCCCCGCACGCTCGCCCGGTAGTGGGTGAAGAAGACGCCGGGACGCAGGATCTTCCGCGAGACCACGCGCAGGCGCGTGATCGGCCCGGGCAGCGGCGTTGCCGGGGCGGCCGAGGTGGAGACGGCGAAGACCGCCGCGGCGCAGGCGAGCAGCAGGATGATCCGTCGCGAAGCCATCCTGGTTGTGTCGTCACGGTATGGCCGCTACACCACCCCGCGAACGGGTGATAGCCGAAGCTCGAGCTGCCTACGCGCCCTGGGGTGCGTCCGGCGGCTTGCTCTGGTGCAGAGCGCCGGGCAGCGGCAGGCCGATCGTGCGCGGCTTGGACGGCTGCTTTGCGGGCTGCTCGTCGGCCACCGGCTGGGCGTGCTTCTCGTGGTCCTTGAAGACCTCTTCCGGCGCCGTGCCGGCCAGCAACGCCTGGAACTGCTCGCGATCGATCGTCTCGTACTCGATCAGCACCTTCGATAGGCGCTGCATCTCGTCCATGTGGTCTGACAGCACCTTGCGGGCGCGCTCGTGCGCGTCCTCGACGATGCGGCGGATCTCGTCGTCGATCTCGCGCGCGATCTCCTCGGAGTAGTCGGCCTCATGGCCAAAGTCGCGGCCCAGGAAGGGCTGGCCGGAGTCGCGCCCGAAGGTGCGTGGGCCGAGCTTCTCCGACATGCCCCAGCGCATGACCATGCGCTTGGCCGTGTCGGTCGTCTTGTTGAGGTCGTCCTCGGCACCGGTGGTGATCTCGCCGAACACCAGCTCCTCGGCGGTGCGGCCGCCCAGGCTCTTGGCCAGCGTATCCATCAGCTCCGGACGCGAGCGCATGAACTTGTCCTCGGTGGGAAGCGTGATCACGTAGCCGAGCGCCATGCCACGACCCACGATCGAGATCTTGTGCACGGGATCGTTGTGCTCGAGGTAGTGGCCGACCAGCGCGTGGCCCATCTCGTGGACGGCCGTGATCTCGCGCTCCTTCGCCGACAGCAGCCGCGTCTTCTTCTCGGGGCCGGCGATGACGCGCATGATGCCCTCTTCCAGCTCCAGCGTCTCGATCTGCCGCTTCCCCTTGCGGGCGGCCAGCAGCGCCGCCTCGTTCACCAGGTTCGACAGGTCGGCTCCGGTGAACCCCGGTGTCTGGCCGGCCAGCGCCTCGAGGTCGACCGACTGCGCGATCGGCTTGCCGCGCGAGTGCACCTCGAGGATGCGCTTGCGGCCGACCCGGTCGGGCCGGTCCACGACCACCTGGCGGTCGAACCGCCCCGGGCGCAGCAGCGCCGGGTCGAGGATGTCCGGCCGGTTCGTGGCGGCGATCAGGATGATGTTGTCCTTCATCTCGAAGCCGTCCATCTCGACGAGCAGCTGGTTGAGCGTCTGCTCGCGCTCGTCGTGCCCGCCGC
>JBJMJD010000100.1:0-8297 GCA_045806525.1 Gaiellales bacterium
CCGGCGGTACCGCCGCAAGCGCGCTGCCGGCGGACGCCGCCACCAGTGCCACGGCCAGACCACACGTAAGCCGACTCGACGTAGTACGCAAGCAGAAACCCCCTACGAGTCCTACACGTCTCGGGTAAGTACCCCCGAAGGGCGCCACGCGGAAGCCTGCGCCCCATCCCGCTCAGCATGGGCGATCGCGGCCGATCGGGGAACCCCCGAGCGGGGGTGTTCGCCTCACCCGCCCGAGAGGGCTACTGGGTGAGCTCGACCGTGAAGGCGGTGTTGGACGTGGGGTCGTACGGGCCCGGTGTGCCCATGCTGGCCGAGCTGTCGAGGTTCACGAACACGCCGTTCACCTGCTTGCCGTCGCTGTTCGAGCAGTAGCTCGGGTTGGCGGGGTCGCCGCAGCTCGTGATCACGAACCAGGCGAAGCCGACCACCGTCATCGGGCTGCTGGTGCCGTTGGGCCAGACGCTCTGGCCCGAAGGATTCGTCAGCACCGGTATCACGACCAGCTGCGGGCTGTTCGGCTGCAGCAGGGTGTTGGTGCCGTCGGCGTTGAACTGGACGATCTGGCTGACCGTCTGCCAGTTGGTGATGCGGATGTTCAGTCCCTGCGACGTCGGGCCGGCGTTGTTGCCCGGTTTCGTACTGAGCGTCTCGCCGACGGACACCGGGCACACCGGCGTGGTTCCGGCGATCTCGTCGGAGTAGACGCTGGCGCCGTTTGGCACGGGGCAGTTGGTGCTCTGCACGTAGGGCAGGCTCAGGGCGCCGTTGTTGGCGTTGGCCGTGTCCTTGGTGTAGATCGAGTAGGGCTGGTCGGGCACGTAGCTGGCCTTGAGCACGCCCCAGGGCATGACGTTGATGCCGTTGACGGTCGTGAACGACTCGATCGTGGCGCGGGCTGCCCCCTTCACGGTCACCGAGTGGACGCCGAAGAGGCTGGTGAACCAGGTCGGGACGTTGCGCGACGCGTTGACCGTGACGGAGTCGTTGGCGGTGAGGTTGGTCGTGTTCGACACGCCGACGCTGTCGCTGGCGACGCCGTTCTTCGAGTACTGCGACTGGGCGGTGCTGCCGGCCGAACCGGACCCGGCCGGGAGCTGACTGGCCCCGGCCAGCGCCGAGGCGTCGGCGGCACTCTGCACCTGGTTCTTGTTGAGAGCCCAGAAGCCGTAGTCGATCGCAAACCCCGCGACGCCCAGCAGGCTCACCATCATCACGGTGATCAGGACCAGTGTCTGGCCGGCTTCTCGGCTGTGGCCTACTTCGTCGGTACGAGAATGCATGAATCGCAGCAAGTAGAGAACCCCCTGCTCTACATCGGCATTCCTCCACAGAACTTGACATCCGCTCGTGGACACAGCCTCCGTTGCACCGCCGTTACGGCGATGTTGCTCGCAAAATCCCCCGTTTCCGCATGCCCCGGTTCACGTCCGGTCACGAACTTGACAGCGACCTGCAACGCACCCAGAAGCGGGCTCTGAGCCCGGTTCGGGCGCGAACCGCGCAACCACGCGGATCCCCTGTCACAGCAGCCGTGACGCGCGTCACGGCGGTGTCACGAACCGGTGGCGGGGGCGGGAGCGGTGTTTGACTCCAATCTGGGCGCGGGTGGAGGTGCGGCCCGTGACCGCCCGTGACAGACGTTCAGCGTGGCCGCGACTGCGGGTAGCGCGGCACGCCGTCGTCGGGAATCGGCTCCCACGGTGCGGCGTAGTCAACGTACTGCCGCCACTGCATCTGCAGCCCGGGATCCTCGTCCAGTGCGCCCAGCCGCACGCTCATCACCTCATGCCGCTCCGGGTGCCGGCTGAACAGCGCCGACCCGCAGCCCGCGCAGAACAGCTTCTCGAAGCCGCCGTCGCCGGGTGAGTAGGCCCTGACCAGCTCCTGCCCGGACGTCACGCGCAGCGCGCCGGGCGGGATCCGCGCCTGCGGCGACGCCGCCGTGCCGGTGCGCCGCTGGCAGCGCGTGCAATGGCAGTAGCCCGCGTCGAACGGCGTGTCGGTGATCTCGAACCGCACCGACCCGCACAGACAGCCACCCGTGATCGGCCCGTCTGACATCGCCCGCATCCTAGCTGCGCCCCGCTCACGGTATCGGAGCGCCGATCTGGGGTACACCCATACCCAGACGTGCGCATTCGCATTCGCATGATCGTGGTGATCCTGGCCTGCGCCGGTGCCGCCGCATGCGGCGGTGGCAGTGCCGGCTCCGCCTCGCAGCCCGCCCGCGGGCCCGCGATCCCCAAAGCGGTCGCCAGCGATCTGGCCGCCCGCGCCGACGCCGTGGCCGTCAGCCTGGATGCGCAGCGAGGCTGCGCCGCGCTCGATCAGGCGCGGCAGCTGAGCACAGCCGTCGACGCGGCGATCTCCGCCGGTCGTGTCCCCGCGGCGCTGCAGCCGCCGCTGCGGGCGACCGCCACGAGCCTGGTCGCCCGCATCCGCTGCGTCCCGCCGGCGCCGCCGGCCACACCGAAGCCGCCGAAACCTAACCACCACCATCACGATCGCAAGCACGACGGCCTCGGTAAGAAGGACAAGGGGGGCGGGGATTGAGCGCCGTTCGCACCGACCACGGCCGCTACACACTCGACCGGGCGCTGGGAAGCGGCGGCATGGCGATCGTCTACCTCGCCCATGACCGCGAGCTGGGCCGGGTGGTCGCCGTCAAGCGGCTCGCCGACAACCTATCCCACGATCCGTCGTTTCGCGATCGCTTCCTGCGCGAGGCGCAGCTGGCGGCGCCGCTCAGCCACCCCAACGTGGTGCGCGTCTACGACTTCGGCCACGATGCCGACGGTCGGCCGTTCATCGTGATGGAGTACGTCGAGGGCGGGTCGCTGGCCGAGGCGCTTGCCCGCGACGGCGCGCTCAGCCCGGCCCGCGTGCTGGCCGTCGCCCGCGACTGCTGTGCCGGGCTCGCCTACGCGCACGCCGCGGGCCTCGTGCACCGCGACCTGAAGCCGCAGAATCTGCTGGTCGACCTCGACGGCTGCGTCAAGATCGCCGACTTCGGCATCGCCCGAACGCTCGACGGCACCTCGCTCACGCTGATCGGCAGCGTGCTCGGCACGGCCGGCTACCTGGCGCCCGAGCAGGCCGGCGGCGCCCAGGTGACGGCTGCCGCCGACATCTACGGCCTCGGCGTCACCCTGCACCAGCTGGCCACCGCCACCATGCCGGGGCCGGACGCGGTGCAGGATCTGCCCGACCCGCTCCGCGGCGTCGTCGCCTGCTGCCTCGATCCCGACCCCGCCCGCCGCCCCACCGCCGAGACGCTGTCCGCGATGCTGGAGGAGCCCGCCACCCTCGTCGACCCGCCGGCTGCCTCGGAGCAGGCCACCCTGGTGGTGCCGCCGCGCGCCGCTCCACGCCACGTGGTGCCGCCCCGCGGCATCCGCAACTGGCGGCTCGCCGCCGCGCTGCTGGCGGCGCTCGTGATCGCGGCGATCGTGATCGTCGCTGCCACCAGCGGCGGCGCCGGGCCTGCGACCACCGCCAGACACCACCACCACCGCGCCCGCCACCGGGCGGTCGCAGCGATCCCGCAGGGCTCCACCCCGGGCGCCCAGGCCCGCCTGCTCGCGCGATGGCTGCGCCAGCACGCCGGCTGAGCCGGGCGCCGCGCGGCGTCTATCATCCGAGCGGATGACGCGGAACGACCGCTCCCAGCCGCCCGAGCCAAAGCCCGACCCGGATCAGCGCCCGGACAAGGACGAGGACCAGCTCGACCAGGCCCTCGAGGAGACCTTCCCGGCCTCCGACCCGATCTCCGCCGAGGTGCCAGGCAGGTAGGCGGCCACGCCGCGCGCGCCCAGCAGCCGCGCGCGCCTCGCCTCCGCCGCCGGTAGCGGCCTCGGCGCGACCCGGTCACACCCGATCGTGCCGGCGGCGTGCGCGCAGCCCACCAGCGCCCACGCCGCTCCGCTGACCGAGCTCTGCGTCATCAGGTTCGAATCGCCGCTGGCCAGGATGTAGGCCACCGCGGCCGCGAACCCCGCCACCGCCGCCGCCTGCAGTGGCACCGAGCCGCTGCGACGCGCCCAGCGCATCGCGAACGCCGCGCCCACCGCCGCCGAGAGCAGCAGCCAGACGAATGCCAGGAAGCCGAACACGCCGGTCTCCACCAGCGCCCGCACGTAGTCGGAGTGGACGTGCGCCGAGGTGTCCGACTCCTGCACGATCGAGGCCAGCCCCAGCCCCGTCAGCGGCTTCTGCTGGGCCTTCGGCAGGTTCTGCCGCCACAGCTCGACGCGCGTGTGGAATGAGTCACCGGTGCCGTACTGCACCTCCTGCTGCTGGTTCACCGACTGCACCCGCGAGTGCACGCCGGGCAGCGCCACGAACGCGACCGCGATCGCCACCGGCACCACCACCAGCAGCACGCGGTAGCGCGCGATCCCCAGCACCAGCGCCCCCAGCACCACCATCACCCAGCCGGTGCGCGTGTAGGACAGCACCAGCGCCATCCCAGTCATCGCCACCACCGCCAGCGCCAGCCACCGCCACGGACCGCGGGCCGCGAACACCAGCGCCAGCGCCGCCACCGTCACCAGCGCGAGGTAGATCCCGTAGGGGTCGGGCTGCAGGAACGTGCCGTTGGCGCGGTTGAGGTCGCCGATCGCCTGGGTCGAGTTGGTCGCCCACTGCCCGATGCCGACCGCCGCCGGCACCACCGCCGAGGCCACGATCGCCGCCAGCAGCCGCGCCACCGCCGCCGGGCTGTTCACCGCCAGGTAGGCGAGCGCGTAGGTGACCAGCACCGCGCACAGGCGCATCCACTCGGTCACGGCCGGGCCGGTCGCTGACGCCACGAACAGTCCCATCATCGCGATCCCGGCCAACGCGAGGTAGGGGAGGATGGACGGCGCCCGCCGCACCAGCCGCCAGCGCTCGATCATGTAGGGCGCCCCGACCGCGATCACCAGCACCGCGAACACCGAGGCCGGGTTCAGCGCGACCCCGTGGTAGGACGCCAGCGTGCGGTCGGCGAACAGGTCGAGGCTGGGCCGCACCAGCACCAGCAGCAGCACGCCCGCCTCAAGCCGCCACGCGAACACCAGCGGCACCGCCACCACCAGCCCCGCCGACAGCAGCAGCTCGGAGCGGCCGCTGACAAGCCCGATCCCGTAGCAGGCGACGGCCAGCGCCAGCACCGTCGCCCATACCAGCGCCCCGCCCCGAAGCGGTCGCTGCACGATCGGCTGCGGCTGTGCGGCTGCGAGCATGGCTCAGGCCGGGGACTGCTCGACCGGCCGGGCGGCCGTGGTGGCGCGGCTCATCAGGGAGGTTCCGGCCGCCTTGCGGCCGCGGTCAAGGCACACGCGCACGCGCCCGCTGACGACCGAGTCCTCCAGCAGCTCGAGCATCGACTCCAGGTCGCTCCAGGTGCTGCGGCCGCGGCGCAGCGAGAGCACGGTGACGTTCGCCACGGCTGTCGACACCAGCCCGGAGGGGTGCTCGAGCAGCGCCGGCGCGTCGACCACCACCACCTCGCCTTCGCGCGAGCCCGCGAGTGCGTCGCGCAGCCGCGGCAGCGATGACAGCACCGCCGTGCCCGCGTCGACCTGCGTCCAGCCGGCCTCGCCGGTGCGGGCGATGCCGCTCTCCGACAGCCACGTGGTCGGCCGCCCCGACTGGGCGAACGACTCGGCCAGCGTGCGCGACAGCTCGCCGCCGTGGTCGCCCTTGGGCGTGACCACGGCGATCATTCCGCCCCTGGCGTCCACGCCGCCGACCTCGGCCAGTGCCCGCAGCGCCTCCACCGACTCGGGCTTCGACGGATCGACCGCGAGCGCGCGCACGCCGGCGGCCCGCAGGTCGCCGGTGCTGCGGATGCGCGGGTCGGCCTGGCCGATGCCGAGTGCGATCGCGATGCCGAGGATGATCCCGGCCAGGATCCCGCCGGCCAGGAGCGCCGGGCCGGGCAGCGTCTTTGCGGCGGAGGTGGTGGTGTTGCCGTTGGGGTGGATGCCCTGGGTGAGGTTGCCGGCGGCCGTGGTCAGCCGTGCCACCGCGGTCGCGTCGCCGCCGTGCTGCTGCAGCGTGTTCGCGGCCTGCAGCAGCTGCTTCCGCTCGCTGCTGATGCGCTGGTGGACGAGCGCCTTCACGTACGCGTCGAGGCGGGCCGCGGCCACCGCCTCGGACGAGTTGTCCGAGTAGCTGAGCTGGACGTCGGTGCCGTCCAGCGCCGCGAAGCCGAGGTTGTCGAGGTACTGGCGGGCGGTGGTGCCGTCCTTCAGCGAGGCGGCCGCGGCGGCCGCCACCTGCGGGTCGACGAACTCGTTCTCGGTCAGATCCTGCACCGAGTGCACGGCCGTGAACGGTTGCGGCTGGCCCTGGAACTGGTAGGTGACGGTCGTGTCCTGGATGTGGACGCGGGCGGTCGCCTTCGCGTCGGAGATGTGGTGGCCGGACAGCGCGGTCGCCGCCACCGCCACCAGCACGGCGCAGAGCGGCAACAGCCACCAGCGGCGCATGACGTGCGCCGCTGCCCTGCCCAGGGTCAATTCCGGTCTCACCTGACTCCCCCCAACATTGCCCGCTCCATGGTACCCCGACTCGTCGTCCGCGTACATCACGCCGCGTGCAGGGCTGCGCCTAGGGCGCGAGCTGGCGAAGCGTCCAGCCGTCGCCGTCTCGGCGGAACTGGCGGCGACGGTGCAGCCGGTGCTCGCCGTGCTCCCAGAACTCGATCGCGTGAGGCACCAGCAGGTACCCGCCCCAGTGCGGTGGCCGTTCCACCGGCCGCTCGCCGAAGCGCCGCTGCTCCTGCGCATAGGCATCGAGCAGCTGCTCGCGCGACTCCAGCTCTCGGCTCTGGCGGCTGGCCCACGCGCCCAGCTGGCTCTCGCGTGGCCGCGACGCGAAGTAGGCGTCGCTGGCCGCGTCGTCCAGCGGCTGCACAGGGCCTTCCGCGCGCAGCTGCAGCCCCGGCGGCTCCCAGTAAAACGCGATCGCGGCCCACGGGTTCGCCGCCAGCTCGTCGCCCTTGCGGCTCTCGCGGTTCGTGTAGAACCGGAAACCGTCCTGGTCGAGCCCGCGCATCAGCACCATCCGCACCGACGGGTGGCCCTGCTCGTTGGCCGTCGCCAGCGCCATCGCCTCGGGCTGGGGCGCGCCGGCGCGGGCGGCCGCGTCCAGCCAACTCAGTGCCAGCGCGATCGGGTCGGGGACGGTCACGCCGGTGATTGTGCCTCAGGTCACGGTCAGCTTGGCGTTCATGCCGAGCGCGCGGTGCCCGGGGATGCCGCAGAACAGCCAGTACACGCCCGGCTTCAGGTTGACCGTGACGGTGGCCGTGCCGCCGCTGCGGATGCGCCCGCTGAAGCCGAACTGCGACCCGTGCTTGCGGATCTTGATGTTGTGGTCGTCCTGCCCGAAGTTGTGGATCGAGAACGTGATCGTGCCGTGCGGCACCTTCAGCCGGCTCAGCGTCACGCTCCACTCGCGCTCCGAGACGCCGACGGCGCCACCGCTGGAGGCGCCGCTCCAGGCGGGCGAGACGAGCACGAACAGGCACAGCGCGGCGGCCAGTGGCATGAGACCCCTCATCGTCCCTCGTATCGGCACGGCCGCAAGCGGCCACCATCCCCCGATCGACCGATTCAGCCGTATGCTCCCACGGTGTTGGGAAGAACCGGTCCATGACCCTGCTCCTGCGCGTCTTCTTGGGGGTCGCCGTCGCGGCGATCGTGCTGGCGATCGCCTACGTGGTCGTCACCGACCCGGGGTCCGGTACCGACGTCACCGCCCGCGGGCACCGCTCGCCGGTGGCGGGCAAGGTGGGCGTCCCCGTGCCGCTGGGCCGCGGGCACGCGGTGATGGCGTCGGGGCCGGCCGGTCTGTGGGTGGCGCGACAGCCCCAGACGGGCCCTCCCGGACTGGTGGAGCGGATCGACACCGACACCGGCACGCCGCAGCACCCCTACCGCCTCAAGATCCTGCCGCAGGGGATCGCGATCGGGCGGGGCGTTATCTGGGTGCTGGGCACGAAGCCGAACGCTCGCCTGGCCACGTTGCTTCGGATCGATCCGTCCAGCGGGCGCGTCCAGCACCTGCTGCAGCTGGCAGAGCAGCCCTCGTGCGCCACCGAGAAGTTCGCCAGCTGCTACCCGGTCGCGACCAGCGACGGCGTCTGGGTGCCGCTGGTCGACCGGGTCGTGCATGTCAACCGATCGGGCACGATGGCCGACCGGAGCGTGCAGCTGACCGGCCACGTCTGGGATCTCACCGGCAACACCGGCCAGCTGTGGGCGCTGGCGGAGACGGCGATCTACCGGATCACCGAGCGCACC
>JBJMJD010000101.1:0-14929 GCA_045806525.1 Gaiellales bacterium
CAGTTGATGCCCTGGCTGTCGTCTGACGGCGGGTTCGACTGGGTGCCGATCGAGATGCCGCGGATCGTGGTGTCGGGAACGGTGCCCTTGGCGTTGACGTACCCGAACATGTTGGTGTTTCGGATCGTCACCTTGCCGATCGGCGGCTCCAGCGGGTTGGCCTCGCGCCGGAAGTAGAAGTCGTTGTAGTGGCTGGCGCCGGTGAAGCCGTCGATCCGCAGCTCCTTGACGCCACCGCCCGGCTGCACAACGTCGGCGTGGTAGCCGCCGAGCGTCCCCCACAGCCCGACGATGCGGTCCTTCTCGAGCTGCACGATCGTGTTCGGTGCCTGGATCTTGATGCCGTCTGAGGGCACGTTCGAGGAGCCGTCGATCAGCACTCCCTCGATCTGCACGATGCGGCCGCTCTTGGTGCCGGAGTCGTCGGAGATGTTGATGTTCGGGCCCTTGGTGGTGGTCGACATGTAGCCGCCCATCACCTCGACGTTGTGGCCGCCGCGGATGTAGAGCGGCCCGGTCTTCTTCTGCGACGGCATCACCAGGATGTAGTCGCGGGAGTCGTCGAGGTGCAGCGAGTCGCTGCCGACGTGCAGCTGGATCGTGATCGGGTTGCTCATGGCCGGGCGCGCGAACGAGGTGCCCACGGTCGCGGCGCGCGCCCCGCTTGGGGAGCTGCTGGAGAGGCCGATCAGAGCGGCGGTCGCGGCCGCGAACAGCGCGAGCACGGCAAACGAACGGGCGGCCACGGGAATCGGTCGGTGCATCGGGAACATCCTTTGAGACGGCGTCGGGGTTCCCGGTCAGGGTGGCGGACGCGTGTTACCAGCCCGTAAGCACCCACTCAAGAATCTGTACGCGTTCCGTGGGCACGCGCAGCGCTACCGTGCGCAGTCGTGGAAGCCGAAGCGCCGGGCGGCGCGCTCGACCCGGCGTTCCAGCGGCTCGCTGCTGGTGAACAGGCGCATCAGGCCGGCCTTGTCGCCGCTGTCGGCGGCCTGCTGCATCCGCGACAGGGCCGCCGCCTCCTGATCGAGGGCGGAGAACCAGGCGTCCAGCTCGCGATCGTGGCCGCTGGGACGATCGAGCGCCTTCAGGTCGGATACGGCGCCCCCGAACGCGTTCGCCGTCTGGCGAAGCACGTCGGCGAGCGGCGTGTCGGTCGGAATCGCCCTGTCCGCCCGGTCGATCCGTGCGCAGATCGCGTCGGCCTGCGCGACGTAGGCCTGCTTGGACACGCGATGGTCCGTCGAGCTGCCGCTGGTACAGCCGCTGACGAGCACGGTGGCGATCGAAACGCAGACGGTTGCCAGCACGTATCGCATGCCCACGAACGTAGCGACCGTCCAGCGGCGAGCGCATCGGGGATGTCGCTACCGGCGCGACGCCCGCTTGCGAACGTAGGGATCCGCCCGATGCGGACGGCCACCGCGGGGCGTAGGGTGATCGTGTGGATCAGCACAATCCTCCCCAGCGCTCCTCCCTCGCCGACCTGATCGCCGCCCTCGTCCTGACGCTGCTGGTGGGCGTCTACCTGTTTGGGCTCACGGCGTTCGCGGTCTTCTCACAGGCGGACATCGACAAGCGGAACGTGACCGACGGCGACGTCGCGACCGTCTTCATCGTCCCGGCCGTGGGCGGGCTGGTGCTGGCGGCCTTCGTGATCACCCGCTGGCGGAGCGGGTGGAGCAGCATCTGGAAGGCGCCCCTGATCGTCCTGATCGGCGGGGTGTTCTGGCCGGCCCTGTTCCTCCTGATCAGCGGCTCTGTCCGCCGCGGCCTGCTGCCCACCCGGCGTGGTCACGACGGATCCTGCTCGGCCTGCGGCGTCACGCTGATGCCCGATGCGGTGTTCTGCCAAGCGTGCGGAACGCCACAGCCTCGCCGGTCGGGGCACGGCTGCGCCGTCTGCGGGTATGAACTGCCGGACGGTGCGCGGTGGTGCCCCGGGTGCGGCGCCGCCGTCCTTGACGCCCCGCGCGCAGGGCACAAGCCTCGCCGCTTCACGACCGCCGGCGTCATCGTCGGCTTCGTCGCCGCGTTTGCGGGGCTCGTCGGGTTCCTGACCTACCTGGTCGAGGCAGACCGGCCGAAGTTGCCGGTCACCGAGGACTTCTCAGGGCAGTGCCTCTGGCCGGTCGGTTCCAACCACGCGGCACCGGCCAACTTCGAGTACGGGTGCAACGGAGAGACGTACGTGCTCACGGTCCACAACAAGGACGCCTACTACGTCTCCCAACCGGTCGACGTCACGGCCGATGCCGTCAAGTACGAGGTCGACGCGTCCGTCACGAGCGGCAGGGGCACGGAGCCGCGGGTGTCGCCGGCCAGCGCCCTGCTCGGCATCGCCTGCATGCCGCGCGAGCGGCGCGGCTATGCCGGCCTGGTGGGCACCAACGGGACGACCGAGATCGAACGCTGGGCGGGTCAGTTCACCGGCGTGACCGGCCATTCCGACCCCGGAACGGTCGCGGGCATGGACGGCACGACCAGGCCGGGTACCGTCCACCTGGGAATCGTGTGCGCCCGCCAGCACGATGGCACGTCGCTGGTCGGCCTCTACGTGAACGGCACGCTGACCGACGCCTACCGCGACGCTACAGGGTATCGCTCGTTCCGACAGGTCGCCCTGTACACGGCCACCTATCCGGGCACGGTCTCGTTCGACGCGTTCCGGGCGACCAAGCCCGCTCAGAGCGACCTCGACGCGATCAGCGCAGCGGCTGAGTGACGCCTCGCCGCAGGCCGGAAGGCAGCCCGGCGGCCCATCTAGGAGAGCGTGACGCGCCGCGCGCTCCCTCCTCACGCGCGGCGCGTCGTCGTCTCATCAGGCGAGCTGCCCGCGGGCGCTCTGCCGATCGCGTTCGCGCTAGGGAGCCGTGAAACTAGGCGACGCACTCAGAGTTTCCGTGCGTCCGCGCCGGTGGTCAAGCCTCGCCTCACCGACTACTGAACCTTCGGCGTAAGCTGGTATCGTCGCCGCATCGGCTCGCAAGGGGGAATGGCATGACGCGGCGTGTGGTTCGGGCTCTGGTGGTCGTGGCGGCGGCGATGGTGTTGGTGGCGGTGCCGGCGGCCGGCGCGTCAACCGCGCCGCAGCGGCTGGGCTACTGCGGTGGTGATGACTGGGAGCCGGCCACCGCCGTGCAGGGCAGCAACGTGTACGTCGCGATCACCCACTACCTCGGAGACACCACCTGCGATCCGGCGTCGGGCAGCCCGGCCGCCATCTACCTGCAGACGTCCACCAACCGCGGCCAGACGTTCGGCGCGCCCCACGCCGTGTGGACGCAAGCCGTGGGCGGCACCAGCTACCCGGAGCAGGCCGACCCGAGCGTCGCCGTCGATGCGGCGGGCAACGTCTACGTGTCGTTCCTCGGGCTCGGTGCAAGCGGCGGCCACACCGACGTGGTCGTCGCCAAGTCCACCGACCACGGCGCCAGCTTCGGCACCGCCGTCAAGGCCAACGCGAAGGACTGCAAGAACTGCGACCACCCCAAGCTGGTCGCCGACGGCGCCAACCTCTACGTCGCCTACTCACAGGCGCAGTACCACTTCATCGGGCTGTCGCGGGACGCGGGCGCGACCTGGACGCAGGCCACCGTCGACTCGACCGACGTGGTCGGCTTCGCGGAGGGCGGCGTGACCGACTCGGCCGGGAACGTCTACTACGCCTGGGCCGACTGCCAGTCGTCGAGCTGCGGCGGCGTGCCGGCCGCCGACTACCGCGTGTCGAAGACGGCTGCGGGCACGCTGCAGACCACGTTTACCGACGTGGCAACGGGTGTACAGGGGCCGGACTGCCCGTTCTCGAAGTGCGGGTTCTCATTCTGGGGGCCGCAGGACGACATCGCCATCGATGCCGCCGGCAACCTGTACCTGGCCTGGCAGCAGGGGCAGGTGTCGACCACGCGCAAGAGCCCGCCGATCGTGAACCTCTCGCGCTCGACCGACGGGGGCGCCACCTGGAGGTTCATGGGCCGCGCCGATGACAAGACCGCGACCGGCTGCGCGTCGTCGGCCTGCTACGCGCTCTACCCGACGATCGTCGGCGGCGCCGCGAACACCGTCTACCTGTCCTGGATGGACGACCGTAGCGGCAGCCCCATCAACCACACCAACGGCTGGAACGTCTGGCTTCGCACGTCGACCAGCGGTGGGGCCGGCTGGACCGGGCCGTCCCAGCGGATGTCAGCGTATGACGCCAGCCAGTCCCAGTCACAGCCGAACGGGTTCGGGTTCCCCTACGGCGACTACATGGGCATGGCCATGAACAGCTGCGGCGCGCCCCTGATCGCGTGGGGTGAGGGCCACAACTGGGTCGGCGGGCCGTCGGCACCCGGCCATATCGAGTTCCGCAGCCTCTGCTGAGGACGCGGCGGCAGGTGTGACGGCCGGAGCTAGTCGGGCCGGCCGCCCACCGCCTGGCGGATCTTCTCGACCTCGGCCGCCTCGGCCTCATCGCCGCCCTTGGCGGCGGCCGCCACCGACTCGGCCACGTCCATCACCAGGATTCGGTAGTCGTCGAGGTCCTCCGGCGCCTTCGTCTGCAAGAGCGTCACCGCCGAGCGCAGGTAGTCCAGCGTCTTTGACTCGATCTCCTCGGGGTGGCTGCGCACCGAAAAGCCGGTGCCGTGCTCGGCCGCCAGGTCACGCACCAGCAGGCTGTCGCTGTGCTGGCGCGCGTCGCTCAGGTGCTTGGCGATCGCCCGCGCCTCCTTGAAGTTGTCGAAGAAGCTGCGGTCTGAGAGTGACACCAGCAGCCCCGCCCCGGTCACGCCGTTGTGCAGCTGCTCCCACTCGCTTTCGGTGAAATCCGCCTTGGTCGCCATGTCCGCTCCTTTTGGTCGCCGTTGCCTTACAGCTCGCCGCTGGCCATCTTCACCAGCCGGTCGAATACCCGCTTGCCATCCATATATGCACCGTCGTGCTCGTACTCGTTGGTGACCCAGGCCCGCAGCCCCTTCACCGCCGCCGCCGTCTCCAGCGAGCCGGCCGCATCCACGTACATGTCGTCGTGGTAGACCACGGCCGCCACCCTGGCCTGACATTCCCCCAGCCGCCTGGCGTCATACAGCGCCGGCCAGTCGGAGCGCGCCGCCACCAGCTCGGCGGCGGCCTGCAGCGGCTGCAGGGAGAACTGCTGCTCGAACATCCACGGGTAGATCATCTCGCCCGTGAACACGAACTGCTCGCTGGCCGGGTCGAACTGCGGGAACTCGTCGCGCACCCGGTGCGCCGCCCAGTTCGAGGCCGTGCCCTGGCAGTAGATCGGCTCGTGCAGCGCCGCGAACAGCGGCTCTGCGTGGAAGCTCGTGACCGCCTCCACCCCGTGCAGGAACCGCTCCGAGAACACCGGCCGATCGGCGTCCTCGAAGAACGCCTCCTCGACCAGGTAGTGCACCCGCTCGAAGCCCTCCGCCATCCCGAACTCGATGCCCACGACCTGCAGCCGCTCCGGCGTCAGCCGGTCGCCGCCGGGCAGCCGCACCTTGGCGGTGGCCAGCTGCTCCACGATCTTGACCAGCCGCTCGCGGTCGCCGGGGTAGCGCTCGAAGTAGCGCCGGTTCTTTTCGAGCACCCGCGGATAGGTCGCGCGGTAGACCTCGTCCGGCGTCCGCGAGATCGGCGGCAGCCCGCCGGTCACGAACGCCTGGCGCACCCCCTCCGGGGCGATCGAGAGGTACGTGGTGATGCAGAACCCGCCGTAGCTCTGTCCGACCAGGTCCCACTGCTCGTCGGGGCCGACCAACTCCTGTCGGATCAGCTCCGCGTCGCGCACGATGCTGTCGGCCCGGAAGTGGCCCAGGTACTCGGCCTGCGCCTCGGCCGAGTCGATCGCCGCCAGCGTGCGCCCGTTGATCGGCGAGGAGCGGGCGGTGCCGCGCTGGTCCAGCAGCAGCACCCGCCACTCGGCCAGCGCCCGCTCCATCCACGACCCACCCCGCCCCGTCGGACGCGGCGCCCCGAACCCCGGGCCACCCTGGAAGAACACCATCCAGGGCAGCTCGTCGCGCTCCCGCGTCGGCGTCACCAGCTCGCGCGCGAACACCTCGATGGTGGCGCCGCCCGGCGCGTCGTGGTCGACCGGCAGCGTGAACATGTGGTCGGTGACGACCAGGCCGGGTGGGCGGTGGGTGGCCAGGCGCATGCGGCGGAGCCTAACAAGCGTCGGCCGGCCGGAGACGGGTATCGGTGGGTGCAACCAGCTCGGCGCAGCCGGGGCTGTTCAGCCGGGGAAACCGAGAAGATCCCAGCGGTCTTGCCACGGGGCTATGCGCTCAACGCCCAGCGCGTGATGCGTGCTCGCCGGGTTGCCGCTCGATGACCTCCGTGTCGAGCGAGGTAGGCCTGGTGCTCGTGGTAGATGTCGTTCTGGGCCCACCACTCCGGGACGACGTAGAAATCAGGCGGTCGCTCGGCCAAGTCGACGAACACCCAGAAGCGCGACGGGGTCGACTCCTAAGATCTCGGCTGGCCATCGTTCGTGCCGGGCTGCCAGGTGCCAGCGCGGCGGGCCTTGATGCGGAGAGCGTATGACCGTCCGCCGCCGATAAACCGAACCTCGCGGCGCCGACCGGCAACGACCTCGATCGCCGACGCTCCGCGACGTTCGAGCTCCGCCAGGAGAGCTGACTCACCCGCTCGATTTGTGGAGACGTTGTTCGCCACTAGCCATGAACTGTTGCACGTCGATCGCCGCAAGGCCAGGCCGGGGCGGCCGCGGACTCGACGGCCGGCGGCGAGCTCAGGGCGAGGAGAGCCGGGAGCACCGGCCCATCAGCATCTGGAGAGGTGGACGAACCGCGACCTCCCCGCCCTGCGCTCACTGTGCCCACGCTGCCTGCACGTAGGTCAGAGCCACGGGCAGCTGAGATGGTTACCTGCCTAGCCGCTGCCGAGCGCCCTGTCGACGCGGCCCTCCAGCGCCAGCACCTGCCTGGACAGCTCGGCCCTGCGCTGGTCGCTCAGGAAGCCGGCGTGCACGTCGCGGTGGCAGGGGCCGACGATCCGCATGAAGTCGGGCCCCAGCTTCAGCAGCGGCTGGCTCTTGACGCCCTCTGCGACCGTGTGGTTTTGGGGCGCCGCGTAGAGCAGCGCGTAGTTGATGTCGCTCTGGATCGGCGCCGCGATCTTCTGCACGTCGCCACCGCACTGGCCGTTTGCGATCAGCCGCTGGGCGACCGGGATCCGCGACTGGATGTCCTGCAGCATCAGCCCCACCCGCGGATCGATCGACGCCGGCGGCGCCGTCGCCGCTCCCAGCTGCGCCGTCGCCAGCCGGTCGAGCGCCGCCAGCCGGCCCAGGATCCTCGACCGCTCGGCGCCGGAGAACCCGCCCTGGCGGGCGTACACCGAGCAGCGGTTGTTGAGCTCGGCGTACGCCATGCCCAGCTTCTGGCGCGGGTCGGGCCCCGCGCCGATCGCGCTGTAGGCGGTCATGTCGATGAAGATCGGCGCCGCCAGGTACTGCCACTGCGGCGTGAAGCACTGGTCGCTTCGGACCAGCTCCCGCGACAGCGCGATCCGGTGCTGCACGTCTGCCGCCAGCACCCCCAGCCAGGCCTGCGCCCCTACCTTGGACGGCTGCCGGGCCGGCCGCACCGGCGCGGCGTCGTGGTGCAGCAGCGAGGCGAACAGTATGCCCAGCACGGCCGCCCCGATCACGGCCGCCGCGATCAGCCCGTGCACCACCCGCTGCGACAGCCGCGGCAGCCGCCTGCGCCCGCTGCCCGGCTGCGCCCGCGCGACCGCGTTGTGCCACAGGTCGAGGGGCGGCTCCACGTCGTCGAACTCCAGCAGCAGGTCGCGCCAGTCGCTAGGCACCGCTCGCCTCCCCCACGTCGAGTGTCGCGCGCAGCGCCCGGCGGGCACGGTGCAGCTGCACCTTCACCGCCGCCACCGACGACCCGGTCAGCGCCGCCACCTCGCTGACCGGCAGGTCAGCGTGGTAGTGCAGGAACACCGCTGCGCGCTGGGACGGGGACAGCAGCCGCAGCGCGGAGGTGAGCTCGTCGGACAGCTGCTCGTGGTCGCGGCTGCCGGTCGCGGCCGCCCCGTGCAAGCTGCGCGTGCCCTCCCGCCGCAACTCGCGCGCGGCCAGCCGGAACGAGGTGCGAAACAGCCACGCCACCGGGTCACGCACACCCTTGTCGTGCACCAGCAGCCGTGAGAACGCCTCCGCCACAACGTCGTCTGCGATGTCCGCGCGGCCGGCCGTCATCGCCATCACGGCACGCCACAGCTGCCCGCCATGGCTGCGGAACATGGACTCCACACTCGGCCGGTCGGTCGTAAGTCAGCTCCACCGTTGACGCGCGCCTGCCCATCAGAGCAGCGGCAGCGGCGAGAGGTTACAGGTGCTAGCTGCTCTCGTTCAGGTCGAGGATCTCGATGCGATCGTTATACGCGTCGCACACGTACAGGTACGCGCTGCCGGCGGCGTCGACGTGCACCTCGAGGTGTGTCGGGTGGTTGAACTGCAGGTTCCCGCCGCCGACCTTGCCGACCGCCTGGATGTAGTGGCCGGTGGAGTCGAACTCGACCACCCGGTTGTAGCTGGTGTCGGCCACCCAGATGTTTCCGCTGACCGGGTCGATCGCCACTCCTTGCGGCGAGTGCAGGTTGCCCGAACCGAACGACCCCAGGTAGGCACCGGTGGTGGAGTTCAGCTCCACGATCCGCTTGTTCCCCGAGTCAGCGATGTACGCGATGCCGTTCGCGATCGCCACGTCGTAGGGGTGGTTGAACGCCGTCCCGTTGGCCGACGTCACCGCCGCCGACCAGTACGCCGACCCGTCGCTGTTCAGGCCCTCGATCTGGTTCTTGTACGTGTCAGCGACGATCAGGTGCGTGCCGTCGGCCTGCACGCCGTAGGGCCAGTTCATGGTGGACTTCGACCCGATCGACGTGCCCGCCGACGCACCGCTGGTCGTGAACTGCAGCAGCCGGTCGTTCTTGGTGTCGGACACCCACAGCGTGTTGCTGGACGCGGCGTAGCTGATGTCGCGCGGCCAGTTGAAGCCGTTCAGGTCGCTCAGGCCCCAGCCGCGGGCGCCCCATGAGCTGGCGGTGCCGAGCGGCCAGTCGGCGCCATCGGCGCCCGGCTGGAACCGCTGCATGCGCTGGTTGACCGAGTCGGCCACGTACATGTTGCCGCCGTTGTCGAACGTCAGCCCGGACGGCTCGTTGAAGAAGCCGACCGGCGGCGGCGCGTACGTGGCCGGGAAGGTCTGCGCAGGCGTCGCGCCCGGCGCCGAGAAGCGGTCGATGTGCAGCCCCCACAGGTCGGCGGCGTAGACCTGCCCGTTCACCACCGCCACGCGCCGCACGTTGTGGAGGTCGCCGCCCGGGGCCGTGAAGTCGGCGCCGTAGGTGTTCTCGTAGGTGCCGCTTGCGTCGAACTCCTGGATGCGGCTGTTCACCGAGTCGGCGACATACACGTTTCCGCTGGGGTCGATATCGACGCCGTAGGGCCGCAGGAACTGGGTGTTACCGGATCCGTGCGACCCCCACGTGTTGAGCACGGTCTGCGGGCACGTGCTCCCGTTGACCGGCCCGAACTCGACGATCCGGTCGTGCGCGTAGTCGGCCACGTAGACATCGCCGGCGGCGTTGGTGGCCGCATCGCGCGGACCCGACAGCGTGCCGGTAGGCCCGCTGAACGAGCACACCGACGTGCCGCTGGGCGTGAACACCTGGATCTGGTTTGACGTGTCCTCGCTGACCAGGATGATGCTGTTGCCGTGCGCGTCGACGCCGGCGCTGATGCCGAGCGTCGAGGGGAAGTGGTACGACCAGGCCGGGTTGGCGGTGCCGTCGCTCGCGTTCAGCACCTGTACCCGGTTGTTGCCGGTGTCGTCCACATACAGCTTGCCGCCAAGGTAGGCGAGGTCGCGCGGGTTGTTGAAGTTGCCGACCGTCTTGCTGCCACGCACGCCCTTCCGCCAGATCTGACCGCCGCCGGCCGTGTAGGCGGCCACCTGGTCGTTGCCGGTATCCGCCACGTAGACGGTGCCGTCGGGGCCGACAGCCACGCCCGAGGGGTACATCGTGGCGCGACCCGCTGTCCCGCCTCCCACCTGGCCCGCGTAGGACGGCACCGAGATGCCGGGATAGGTGACCGACCCGTTGAAGGCGGACGAACCGGACGTCGCCTTCACCTGCACCTTGTACGTGCCGGTGAATGTCGCCGCGTAGGTGAGCGTCTTGGGGTTCGCCGTCGTGATGTTCTTGGCCACCTGCATGCCGGTCGGATCGACCAGCAGCAGCCGCAGCGCGGCCGAGGGCGTCGACCATTGCATCGTCGCTGTGATCTGACCGGGCGAGGAGACGGTGATCTTGAAGTTCTGGACGGCCGTGCCGCCCGCGGTGACCGTGCCGGAGAAGCTGCTGGAGGCACCCATTGCTTCCGGTACCCCGAGCGCGGCCATGCACACGACCACGAGAGCGACTGCTCCCATCAGACGGCGGGATGGAGGGGTAAATGATCGGGTCACGAGCGGAGCGTGCGCAGAGGACGGACCATCTTGAGGGTACCAGCCGTTCCGCTACCTGAATACCGGTTGCCTCACACCCGGTGGCGCTACGTGAACGCGTTCACAGCCCGCGCGACCACCAGCGCGATCACCGTCAGCGAGAGTAGCGACTGCAGCGACATCGCCAGCTTCGCCCAGCGCGCCATCGGCATCACGTCGGTGGGGCTGAACGCCGCGCTCGTGTTCAGCCCCAGCACCATGTAGTCGACGTACATCGGCCGCCATCCCGGCGGTGCCAGCTCCGGGCTCATCTGCTGGGTGAATGCGAAGTCAGGGTAGAGACGCGTGCCGGTGTAGCGCACCCACGGCCCGCCGGTGTCGAAGATCCAGTAGATGAGGCTGAACACGAGCGCGTTTCCGAGCCAGATCAGCGTTCCCGACGCCAGCAGTGAGCTGGCCGACCGGGTCACCTGGCTGCCGCCGATCAGGCCGATCACCAGCACCGCGGTCGACCACAGCGCCGCCGCTCCCAGCGCGAAGATCAGCCCGATCGCGACCCGCCGCAGCCACCTGCGCCGTTCCTGGATGTGGGCCGGGTTGGCCGCAAGCAGGGCCAACAGCATCGCGATCTCGAGCACCGGCACCAGCCAGGCGGGACCCACCGACTCGCGCTTGGGCTGCAGCAGCCGCAGCGTGATCGTGATCGCGATGAAGCACGCGATCGTGAGCGCGATCGGCCAGCGCGGCTCGAGCGGGGCCGGCTGCTCGTCGTTGTGAGACATGCCTGCCAGGTTCGCGGTGTCGCACGCCCGCCCTGCTGTCCAGCATGTTCAAGCTGCTGGTGCCACGTGAGCAGCGCTCCGGTCAGCTGTGGTGCCAGGTGACCGTGAACGCCTTGCCGTTTGAGAGCGCCGACGTGCTCGCCTTCGTGGTGGTGCCGGACACCATGTCGATGCGGTCGGGGTGGAAGCTCCCGATCGGCTGGCCGTTCACCGTCGCCGCGCTGAACGCGACGCTGCCGAAGTTGGCGAGCGGCAGCACGCCTCCCGAGCTTGGCGCCTCCGCGATCACCTCGGCCGAGCCCAGCTTGGCGCTCTTCAGCTTCTGGGTCGTGGTGAACGAGCTGCCCCTAGTCGTGTCCCTGATCGTCAGCGTGAAGCTGCCCGTGCCGTTGCTGGTGACTGATGCGGAGACGATGTCGCCGGGTCGGATCGTGAGCGACAGGTTGACCGGGAACTTGGGATACATCTCATACCAGGCGTAGTAGACCGGCTTGCCGCTGCTGCAGTCGGCGTCGGTGCCGATCTGCTCCACGGTGTTGGTGCCGTCACCGTCGAGCCCCACCCAGAAGCTCGAGTAGGCGGTGGCAGCCGTGCACGTCGCGGCAGGCTGCTTCCAGGTGGCAGACACGCTCGTGAACGTCCCGCCGGTGGCGCTGTACCCGGCCCAATTCGTACTCGTGCTGCGCGTGATCCGGTGATTCGGCGCACCGTGGCGAACCACCGAGTGCGCGCCGGCACCCGCCGGGAACGCGAACACCAGGAACAGGGCCAGAGCTGCGATACGGCGGGGCATGGGCGGCGTCCTCTCAGATCTCGGGTACACGGGCAGTCTGACCCAAAACGACGGTCTGTCAAGAGGCCGGCGCCTTGCAACCTGCGTCACAATCAGGGATCATCGCCGGGTCCACTCCAGGGGGTAAACGATGCCGCGCGCAAAAGTCAAATTCTCGACGACGAACCCACCCAACGACCCGGAATGGCCGCGAAATCCCGAGCTGGCGATGCAGAACATCGCAAACAAGAACAACGCAGCGTACATCAAGGGCTCGCTGGCGATGGCCACTGGCGGCAAGCACGCCGAGGCCCTGTTCGAGACGGTCGAGCCCGAGCCCGGCAGCAAGGCCACGCGGCTGCACCAGCTGGGCGTCGACCTCGACGCGTCGACGGTCTGCCTCTACATCGACCCGAGGTGGTGGGCCGAGTTGTATCCGGATCTGGCTGGGCCGCAGAGCGACGGCTGATCAGGCCGGGATCGCCATCAGCGCCTCCGCCTCCCTGAGATAGCGGGTCGCGGCCAGCTGCCGGAACGTCTCCAGCACCAGGCGCAGCTGCGCCTCGGCTGCGGCACGCCCGCCGGCCGCGAGCGCGGCCCGCGCCGCGAACAGCCGCGCCGTCGCCTCATCCGGCAGAGAGCCGATCTCGGCATACTTCTCGGCCGCACCGGCGGCGTCGCCGGCGGCCAGCGCCAGGCCGGCATCCAACCAGCGGCTGGCCGCCGGCGCTGATCGGGCGGCCACGGCCAGCGCGTGCGGCCGGCCGACCTGCCGCAGCGTGAACGCCAGGTCAGACACCCAGTAGGAGGTCGGGCAGCGGCCGGGCCAGATCTCCAGCAGCTCGTCTGCCAGCTGCGAAGCCTCCGCCGCGCGCCCGGCCGCCTCCAGCACCCGCGCCTGCAGCGCCAGCGACGGCACCAGCATCTCCGGGTACCCGGCGTGGCGCCCCAGCTCCAGCGCCCGGGTCGAGTCGCCCAGCGCCGCCGGCTCCTGTCCGCGGCCCAGCCTGATCCGGGCCCGCACCAGCCGCGCGTCGTGCTCCGCGGCCGACGGCGAGCCGGCGTCCGCCTGCGACACGATCTCGTCGGCCAGCCGCTGCGCCTCGTCCCAGCGCCCGCGCCAGTAGCACTCATAGATCCGCTCCACCTCGAACCAGAGGATGCGGTCGACGTCGCCGAACCGCCGCGCGGCGTCGCGTCCCTGCTGGTAGAGGTCGAACGCACGCGCCAGGTCGCCGTACTCGACCATCGCGTTGCCCAGGTTGGCATAGCCACGCACGCACTCCAGCGAGTTGTGCGCGACCGCGAGCGCGATGCTCTGCTCGAGGTCGGCGATGCCGCGCTCATCGCCGATGCGGGCGCGCGAGATGCCGATGCTGTCAAGCGCGTGCGCACGCAGCTCGTCCAGGCCCATCTGCTCGGCCATCCCCAGCGCCTCCTGACCGACCTCGATCGACCGCAGGTTCTCGTCGGCGATCATGTGGAAGCGCGACAGGCTGCTGAGCACGTAGGCCTTCGAATAGGACGGCGGCGTGTCGGCCAGCAGCGCCCCTGCCTCGTCCAGGTGCCGGAAGGCGTCGGGGTCGCCGCGCGTCCACAAGAGCTCGCCGATCAGCACCATCGCCTCGGCGGCCTTGCCGGGCTGGCCCTCTGCGATGAACGCGTCGCGGGCCTGCTGCAGCGGCAGGTCGCCGCCGCTCTCGGCGTGCACCCGCGCCCGGCCCAGCCGAAAGGCCACGTCCGCCCGGCCGGGCACATCCTCCGGCCACAGCTGCAGCGCCTCGGCGAAGAAGTGGGCCGCCTCGGCGAACGCGTTCAGCGACATCGACCGGTCGCCGGCATCGCAGAGCGCGCTGCGCGCGGCCTGCAGCAGCTCCTGGCTGACCGTCTCACCCTGTGGCAGGTAGCGCAGCGCGCGCATGTAGTGGTGGGACAGCATCTCGGCGCGGTCCTCGGTGCGCTCCGGCGACAGCGACTCGATCCAGCCGGCCGTCCGCCAGTGCTTCCGCCAGCGCCGCGCGCGCGGGATCTGCTCGTAGGCGACGTCCCGCACCAGCGCGTGGGAGAAGGCGTACTGCGGCTCGCTCAGCACGATCGAGTCGCTCTCCCGCCGCAGCAGCTGCTTTCGCTCCAGCTCGTGCAGGATGTGCTCCGCCGACCAGCGCTGCCGCTCCCCGACCTCGGCAAGCGCCCCCAGCCAGAACGCGCGGCCGACCACCGCGGCGTCCTGCAGCAGCAGCTTCTCATCCGAGGGCAGCGCGTCGAGGCGGGCGGCGATGATCGACTGCACCGACTCCGGCAGCGGCAGGTCGGAGCCGGTCAGCTCCGGCCCCGCGCCCTCGCTGCGCAGCAGCCCGCGGTCGAGCAGCATCCGCACGTACTCCTCGGCGAACAGCGGGTTGCCGCCGGCCCGCGCCAGCAGCGCCGAGCGCAGCTCCGCCGGCAGCTCGGCCGCGTCCAGCAGGTTGGTGACCACGTCGGCCGTCTCCTGATCCGACAACGGCTGCAGCTCGAGCATGGTGCTGCGCGCCGCACCGGCCCACTGCGGCCGCCGGTCGAGCAGCTCCGGCCGGCTGGTGGCCACCACCAGCAGCGGGCCGGTGAAGCGGTCGCCGAGGTGGTCGGTGATGAACTCGAGCAGCCCGTCGTCGGCCCAGTGGATGTCCTCGAACACCAGCACCAGCGGGCTGCGCGCGGCGATCTGCTCCAGGAAGCGGCGCCAGGCGGCGAACGCCTCGGTGCGGCGGTCGCCGCGCAGCTCGCGTGCGGAGGTGAGCCCGGCCAGCGGCGCCAGGTGCGACTCGATCCAGCGCGCCTCGTTTGCATCAGGGACAACGTCCTCGACGGCGATCCGGAGCTTCTCCTCGACGGTGGCGGCCGGGTCGGTGGCGAGGATTCCG
>JBJMJD010000102.1:0-21304 GCA_045806525.1 Gaiellales bacterium
ACGTTCGCGGCCGTCACGACTGCTGCACAGACGGTGACCACCGGCACAGCCACCGCTGCATCGGGCACCGCCAATCCGATCGACTACCAGCTGCAGGTGACCTACCCCGACCCGGTCTCAGCGCAGCCCTTCTCGACCACGCTCACCTACATCGCCACCACCCCCTGAGGAGACACCGATGCGACGATTGATCCTGATGCCGGCGCTGGCAGCTGCGCTGCTTGCGGCGTTGACCGCCGACGCCGCTGCCGCGGCCAGGCCGCCGGTGTCGATCGGCGTTGCGCCGTCGAAGATCCAGGCCAACCTGGTTCCCGGTCAGCAGTACAAGACCGACCTCGACGTCTACAACAAGGGCTCCGCGCCGATCACGCTGGACGTCTATCTGCAGGACTACACGGTGTCGGTGGCATCGGCGGTGGCGTTCAAGCCGGCCGGCTCGCTGCAGCAGTCCGCAGCGCCGTGGTCGACGCTGGGCACGAAGGTGCTGCACCTGCCGGCGCACAGCCACCGGCAGGTGCTGTTGCGCATGGACGTGCCCGCCACCGCTGCGATCGGGACGCACACGCTCGCAGTGGTGTTCCGGTCGCGCCAGGTCAAGAGCGACGGCAACCTGCGCTATCAGCCCGCGGTGGCCTCGCTGATGGCGGCGGGCGTGCAGAATCCCGACGGCAGCGGGCTGGTGCTGCGCGGGCAGGCCGTCACCCGGTCGGTGTCGGTGCAATGGATCAGCCTGCGCGACGTGTGGAGCTCGAGCCACCGTCTCAGCGCGATCGGTGACTGGCTGTTTCATCCCACGGTGGTGGCGCACGTGCAGGTTCGCAACACGGGCAACACCTTCTTCAACATCGTCAGGGGTGACACCACGTTCAGCACGAAGTTCGCCGCCGGGTCGCGGCACACCAGCGTGGCGGCGCCCACGTACACGATCCTGCCCGACTCGGTGCGGACGCTGGACATGCCCTGGAAGGGCGCGCCGTTCCTGGCCCGGGGCGACGCACAGACGCGTATCTACTACAACGACTCGACGCACCTGCCGGTCAGCTCGGCACCCTTTCTGATCATCCCCTGGCACCTGATCATCGTGGTCGGGGTGGTGACGGGCATGGTCGTTGCGTGGCGCGTCGTGCGCCGACGGCGGCACCGAGGCCGGCGCACGAGCGGCACGGCGGCGGCGACGTCGCCATGGGCCTCGTCCGGATCCGGTATATGAGTGTGCCGTGAGTGATCTGCTGGAATCGGTGCCGAACTTCTCGGTCGGCCGCGACCAGGCCGTGCTGGACGCGCTGGCCGAGGCGTTCGGCGCGGCCGGGGTGCGGGTGCTGGACGTGCATGCCGATCCCGACCACAACCGGTCGGTGTTCACCGTGGTGGCCGACCCGGACACGCTGGTGGAGGGGCTGGCATCCGCGATCGCGGTGGCGGCGTCGCGGATCGACCTGACCCGGCATCAGGGCGTGCACCCGCGGGTGGGGTCGGCCGACGTGGTGCCGTTCGTGCGCTTCCGGCCGGATGACACGCGGCCGGAGCTGGCGGCGCGGGCACTCGCGCGCCGGATCGCGATGCTTGGGGTGCCGGCGATCGGCTATGGCGAGCTGGGTGGCGGGCTGCGGCCGGCCGCGTTCCGCAGCGGTGGGCCGGAGCGGCTGGCCGAGCGGATGGCGGCGGGCGAGGTGGTGGCGCTGGCCGGGCCTGACCGGCCGCATCCCACGGCGGGCGTGGTGCTGCTGGGTGTGCGTGAGCCCCTGGTCGCGTTCAACGTCGATCTTGACAGCCAGGACGTCGGGATCGCCCGCGAGATCGCCGCGGCGCTGCGTGAGCGCGACGGCGGCCTCCCGGGCGTGCAGGCGCTGGGCCTGTCGGCGCGGGGAGGGGCGCAGGTGTCCACGAACCTGATCGACATCGACGCGACGCCGCTGGCGGCCGTCGTCGGCGAGATCGAGCGGCTGGCGGCCGCCCGCGGCGTGGACGTGAAGGGCTCGGAGCTGGTCGGGCTGATGCCGGCGAGGGTGGCGGCGGCCGCCGCGGGGACGGCCCTGCGGCTGTCCGGATTCGGCGCCGGCCGGCTGCTGGAAGTGGCATCTGGCGGCGAGTTCGGGGAGGGGTGAGCGGTGCCCCGGCCGCGGGCCTAGACTGCGCAGCCGTGGACACCCTCGAGCTCACAGGCCGGTCGCTGGCGGTGGAGGACGTCGAGCGCGTGGCGCTGGGCGATGCGCAGGTGGTGCTGGGCGCTTCTGCGGCCGACCAGATCGAGGCGTCACGAGCGCTGATCGAGCGGGCCGTTGAGTCTGGCACGCCGACCTACGGGGTGAACACGGGGTTCGGCAGGTTCGTCGACGTGGCCATCTCGCGGGAGGATGTGGGCCGGCTGCAGCTGAACCTGCTGCGAAGCCACGCCTGCGCGGTGGGCGAGCCGTTCCCGACGGAGGTCGTGCGGGGCGCGATGCTGCTGCGGGCGAACGCGCTCGCGACGGGAGCGTCGGGTGTGCGGCGGGAGACGGTCGAGCTGCTGCTGGCGATGATGAATGCCGGCGTGCATCCGGTGGTACCGTCGCGGGGGTCGCTGGGGGCGAGCGGGGATCTGGCACCGCTGGCGCACCTGGCGCTGCCGCTGGTGGGTGAGGGCCGGGCCGAGCTCGGCGGCGAGCAGCTGGACGGTGGCGAGGCGCTTGGGCGTGCCGGGCTGGTGCCCGTGCAGCTGTCGGCCAAGGAGGGGCTGGCGCTGATCAACGGCACGCAGTTCATGGCGGCGATCGGGGCGCTGGTGCTGTCACGAGCGGCGCGGCTGGTGAGGATCGCCGACATCGCCGCCGCGCAGTCGGTGGAGGCCGTGCGCGCCTCGCGTACCCCGTTCGCGCCCGAGATCCAGGCACTGCGACCGCACCCCGGGCAGCTGGCGTCGGCCGCGAACCTGTACGCCCTGCTGGACAGCTCCGAGATCAACGAGTCGCACCGCTGGTGCGGACGGGTGCAGGATGCGTACTCGCTGCGGTGCTCGCCACAGGTGCACGGCGCGTGCCGCGACGCGATCGCGTACGTGCGGTCGGTGGTGGCGATCGAGCTGAACGCGGCTACGGACAACCCGCTGGTGTTCGCGGACCGCGACGAGGTGCTCTCGAACGGGAACTTCCACGGCGAGCCGGTGGCGATCGCGCTGGACACGCTCAAGGTCGCCCTGGCGGAGCTGGCCGGGATCAGCGAGCGGCGGATCGAGCGGATGGTGAATCCGACGATGAGCGAAGGGCTGCCGCCGTTCCTGGCCGAGCAGGGCGGTCTCAACTCGGGGTTCATGATCCCGCATTACGTGGCGGCCAGCCTGGTGGCCGAGAACAAGGTGCTGTGCCACCCGGCGTCGGTCGATTCGATCCCGACCAGCGCCGGCCAGGAGGATCACGTCTCGATGGGGGCGACGGCGGCGGTACACGCCTGGCAGGTGTGCGCGAACGTTGAGCGGGTGCTGGCGGTGGAGCTGCTGTGCGGCGCGCAGGGCCTGGATTTCCTGGCGCCGTTGCGACCGGGGCCGGGGATCTCGGCGCTGCACGCGGCGCTGCGGGAGACGTCGCCGCACCTCGGTGACGACCGCTCGCTTTCGACCGACATCGAGACGGTTGCCGGCAGGGTGCGCGACGGCGCGCTCGTGGCGGCGGTGGAAGGCGCGCTCGCGCCGCTGCAATGATCCCGTGACGGCGGCCACGCCGGACGCGAACCCGTGTCCTTGCCGTATGCGGTGTTTGACATCCGCAGCGGCCGTTTTGGCTCAACCATGCGATTCGCTCGTCACGCGTCGTGACATCCGTGCCGATCGTGTTGCGGACGGCCGACTGCGGCCGAGCCGGGGTTTGACACCTCCCGGGCCGTGGATAGCCGCTCGAGCGCCGTGCCGATTTCGTGCCGGACGGTCACGCGGCTGGCACGAACCTATGTTGAGGGCCGAGTCCGGCTCTGAGCCATGATCGGGGTGATCTCGCTCAACCATGCGATTCGCCTGTCACGGCCGCCGTGACAGCTGTGCCGGCGGTGTCACGGAAAGCCGACGGAGGCCGAGTCGGGCTCTGAGCCCTGCCTGGCCCGGGTCCGGCCGTGGCGAGCGCGCTCGCCGGTCGTATAGCCTGCGCCTGTGGCGACGAAGGAACTGACCGGCGAAGTCGAGGCGCTTGTCGGCGACCTCTCCAGCGTGCACGCGCCGCGTGGCACCGAGCGGCGCTGCAAGGGCTGGCACCAGGAGGCCGCCCTGCGCATGCTCTGCAACAACCTCGACCCGGACGTGGCGGAGGATCCCACCCGCCTGATCGTCTACGGCGGCTCCGGTCGTGCCGCCCGCAGCCATGACGCCCTGCGCGCGATCGTGCGCACGCTGCTCGAGCTCGAGAACGACGAGACGATGCTCGTGCAGAGCGGCAAGCCGGTCGCCGTCTTCAGGACTCACCCAGGCGCCCCCCGCGTGCTGATCGCCAACTCGCTGCTCGTGCCGCGCTTCGCCACCTGGGAGGAGTTTCGCCGGCTCGAGGCCGAGGGGCTGACCATGTTCGGCCAGATGACCGCCGGCTCGTGGATCTACATCGGCACCCAGGGCATCCTGCAAGGCACCTTCCAGACCTTCGCCGCCGCCGGTGAGCGTCACTGGGGCTCTCCTGACCTGGCCGGCCGCACCATCCTCACCGCCGGTCTGGGCGGCATGGGCGGCGCTCAGCCGCTGGCCGCGTCGCTGGCCGGTGCCGCCAGCCTCAACGTCGAGGTCGACCCCCACCGCATCGCCCGCCGGCTCGAGACCCGCTACCTGGACGAGGTGGCCGCCGACATCGACGACGCCGTCAACCGTGTCCGCAAGGCCGCCGACGAGGGCGTCGCCCTGTCGATCGGCCTGCTCGGCAACGCAGGCGAGGTGTTCCCCGAGCTGGCCCGCCGCGGCGTTCGGTTCGACCTCGTCACCGACCAGACGTCCGCCCACGACATGCTGAACGGCTACGTCCCGATGGGCATGCCGCTGGAGCAGGCGATCGCGCTGCGCGAGTCCGATCCGGACCAGTACCAGCGGCGCGCGCGCGAGACCGCCGTCGAGCACGTCAAGTCGATGGTCGCCTTCCAGGAGGCCGGCAGCCACGTCTTCGACTACGGCAACAACCTTCGCACCGAGGCGCGCGATGCCGGCTACGAGCAGGCCTTCGCCTTCCCCGGCTTCGTGCCCGCCTACATCCGCCCGCTGTTCGCCGTCGGCGCCGGCCCCTTCCGCTGGGCCGCTCTCTCGGGCGACCCCGCTGACATCCACCGCATCGACCGCGCCCTGATCGACGGCTTCCCCGACGACGCTCTGCTGCAGCGCTGGCTTGCGATCGCCCCCGAGCGGATCGCGTTTCAGGGACTGCCCGCTCGCATCTGCTGGCTGGGCCAGGGCGACCGCGCCAAGGCCGGCCTGATCTTCAACGACCTCGTCCGCCGCGGCGAGGTGTCCGCTCCGATCGTGATCGGACGCGACCACCTGGACACCGGATCGGTAGCCTCGCCCTTCCGCGAGACCGAGGCCATGAAGGATGGCTCCGACGCCATCGCCGACTGGCCGATCCTGAACGCGCTGCTCTCGACCGCGTCCGGCGCTTCCTGGGTGTCCGTCCACCACGGCGGCGGCGTGGGCATCGGCAACTCGATCCACGCCGGCCTCGTGATCGTCGCCGACGGCAGCGACGAGATGGACGAGCGCCTGTCCCGCGTGCTCACCAACGATCCCGGAATCGGGGTCGCACGTCACGCTGACGCGGGCTACGAGGAGGCCATCGAGACAGCACACGCCAAGGGCCTGCACCTGCCCATGGAGGGCTGACCGCGTGGCCGGACGCACCGCGGTCCTCACTGGCGTCACCGGGGGTTGGGGCCGGGCGGTGCTCGACCGCTTCCTGGCGCAGGGCTGGAATGTCTGCGCCACCACCCACAGCGGCGGCGTCGACGTGCCCTCCCAGGTGCTGGTGGTCGAGGCGGATCTGACCGACACGTCCGCGGCCGAGCACGTGGTCGCCGCCGCCCTCGAGCGCTTCGGCTCGGTCGACGCCCTCGGCTGCGTGGCCGGCGGTTTTCGCACCGACGGACCGCTGCACGAGTCGTCGCCCGACGTCTGGCGGGCGATGCTGTCTGCCAACCTGGACACCGCCTACACGATGACGCGCGCCGCGCTCACGCCGATGCTGGCCGCCGGCTCCGGCTCGATCGTGTACGTCGGCTCCCGCGCCGCCGTGCGACCGTTCCCGGGCGCAACTCCCTACATCGTCGCTAAGGGCGCGGTGCTGGCGCTGATGGGAGCCGTCGACGCCGAGGTCCGCTCCAAGGGCGTGCGCGTCAACACGGTCATGGCCAGCATCGTCGACACCCCCCAGAACCGCCGCGAGAACCCTGATGCCGACGTCTCCCACTGGACGACCGGCGAGCAGTTGGCGCGTGTGATCGAATGGCTCTGCGACGAGGACTCGGCGCCGCTCTCCGGCGGCGCGATCCCCGCCTACGGGCGTGCCTGATCTGACAACGACGGTGACCTCGTTGCTGATCGACAACCTCGCGCAGTATGCGAGCCCCGTCGCTCCGGCGCCCGCCCGCGGTCCCGCCCTGCGCGAGGTGGAGGTCGTCAGCGGCGCCGCGATCGCGATCGTGGACGGCCGCATCGCCGCCTGCGGTCCACGCGAACAGGTGCTGCGCGACCACGCCGACCTGCCCGTGCACGACGCCGGCGGCTGTGCCGCCATCCCGGGGCTGGTCGACTGCCACACGCACGCCGCCTTCGGCGGCGACCGGGTCGGCGAGTTCGACCTGCGCTCGCAGGGCGCCGGCTACGAGCAGATCCACGCCGCCGGCGGGGGCATCGCCGCCAGCGTCCGCGACACCCGTGCCGCCGCAACCGACGGCACGCTGGCAGAGCTGCTGGACCGCCATCTGGCCTGGATGGCCGCCGCCGGGACGACCACCGCCGAGGTCAAGTCCGGCTACGGCCTCGACCGCGACACCGAGCTGGCCATACTCGACGCCGCCGCAGCCCGCCATCCGATCGAGGTCGCACCCACCTTCCTCGGCGCCCATGCCGTCGGTCCCGAGTGGGACGACGCCGACGACTACCTCACGTTCGTGATCGAGCAGGTGCTGCCGCAGGCGGCCGCCCGTGCCGAGGCCGCCGACGTGTTCCTGGAGCGCGGCGCCTTCGACCGCGATCAGGCCGAGCGCTACCTGCGCGCCGCCGCCGGCCACGGGCTGGCCCTGCGGTTGCACGCCGACCAGTTCAGTGAGTCCGGGGGCGTCGGCCTCGCCCTCGAGCTGGGCGCGCGCTCGGTCGACCACCTCGAGGCGACCGGCGCCGAGGGCGTCGCCGCACTGGCGGCCAGCGACGTGGCCGCCGTGATGCTGCCGGCGTGCGTGATCATGCTCGACCTGCCGCGCCCGCCCGCCCGGGCGCTCGCCGACGCCGGGGCGATCGTGGCGCTGGCCACCGACTTCAACCCGGGGAGCGCGTTCTGCCACTCGCTGCCGCTCGTGATGTCCCTGGCCTGCATGCAGCTGGGCATGTCACCGGCCGAGGCACTGGTCGCGTGTACCGTCAACGGGGCCTGGGTGCTGGGACGCGGCGACCGGGTCGGCCGGATCGCAGCGGGATACGATGGCGACGTTGTGCTGCTCGACTCCGATGACTGGCGGCACGCCGCCTACCACCTCGGCGGCCCGGCCGTGGCCGACGTGATCAAGGCCGGCCGCAGGCTGTGATCGAACGCGCCCGCACGGCATCGTTCGCCGACGCGCTGGCCGCCGCCGCGCTGGGCCTGGTGGCGGCGGGGCTGGTCGTGACCGGCGACGGGCTCGTGTCCGCGGCCAAGCAGACACCGGGGTCGTCGGCGATGGACTGGAACGACCGGCTGCTGCTGGGCCTCTGGAGCTTCCGGCTCGAGCACACGCTCTGGTTCACCCTCGGCCTGGTGCTGCTGTGGCTGGCGCTGGCGTGGGGCGCCACGCTGGATGGCCGCGCGCCAGAGCTGGCGCGGCTGGCCGGCGGCGTCGCCGTCGGATTCGTGCTGCTGGCCGCGGCAGTCGTGATCGGGTCGACGATCGTCGCGATCAGCGGCTCGATCGGCGGCGGCGTGCTGGAGGTCGTGTACACCCGTGACCAGCGCGTCTTCACCTGGCTGCTGCAGGTCTCGACCGCTGCCGCGCTGATCGTGACCTGGCTGCTGGCCGGCACCAGGTTGGGTGAGCGGGCGCCTCTCACCATGGCCGAGGAGGCCGCCGCCGGCGATCCTGCGGCCGACGATGTCGGCGAGGTCGACCCCGAGCTGGTCGAGCTGTCCGACGCTCCGTCCATGCCGCCTGCTCCGGTACCGCTGCATCGTCACGACCCCGAGCCCGAGATCGCACCGGAACCCGAGCAGCCGGCTGCGCGGGCCGTCCCGCTGCCCCAGGCCGATACCGGCCCGGCGACCACCTCCGCGACCGCGCAGCGGGTGTTCCAGGAGCGGCTGGCCTACTCGCCCAAGCGCGACGAGGCACGCCGGCTGCTGGAGGAGATCGCACGCGCGGAGCGCGAGGGCCGCGCCGACGATGCGGCCGCCCTGGCCGCGCAGCTCGACGTCATGTAGCGGCATCGGCCACCGCCCTCGACCCTCTAGACTTCTCCACCATGGCGACCAAGAAGCAGCAGCGGCGCAAGTACCAGCGAGCGCAGGGTCGCGGCCGGCTCTACGAGGGGTACGAGCCGCAGCCCGGCAGCGACGATTCTCCCAAGCGCAAGCAGGAGCGGAGCCTTCCGCGCGGAGCCCGCGTCCCGGCCCGCCCCACCTGGATGCGCTCCCTGAAGCGAGCCGCGCTGTTCGCCGGCGGCCTGTTCCTGGTCACCCAGGTGGTGCCGCTGGGAGGCACCAAGAACACCCTCGCCGCCTCGGCGGTGCAGGCGGCATCCTTCTTCGTGTTCCTGGTGCCGTTCGGCTACCTGATGGACGCGTTCATGTACAACCGCTGGTTGAAGCGGCAACAGGGGTGACGCTCGAGGTCGTCAGCCTCCCCCTCGGCGCCTACCAAACCAACTGCTTCGTGGTGACCGGCCAGGGGTCGACCGATGCCGTCGTGATCGACCCCGGGGACGAGCCGGGTCGCATCACCGACGTGCTGGCCGAGCGCGGCCTCACGCCGGTTGCGATCCTGGTCACGCATGGGCACCTCGACCACATCGGAGCCGTCCGTGACCTGGTGGCCGCCACCGGCGTCGAGGTGTGGATGGCCCGTGGCGACGCCGACGACCTGCGCAGGTTCGAGCCGGCCCCGTACGACCCGGAGCACCTGGTGGGCGGCGGCGACACGGTCAGCGTCGCAGGCATCGACTTCCGCACGTTCGACGTGCCCGGCCACACGGCCGGCTCCGTCGCCTTCGCCACCGACGGCGTTGCCTTCGTCGGCGACGTGTTGTTCGCCGGCTCGATCGGGCGCACCGACCTGGCCGGCGGCGACCTGGACACGCTGATCGAGAGCATCGCGCTGCTGATGCGGGAGCTGCCGCCGGAGACCGTTGTCGCGCCCGGACATGGTCCGGCAACCACCCTCGAGCGCGAGCTCGCATCGAACCCGTTCCTCGAGCCGCTGCGGTGAGCGAGCGCTTTCAGCCGCCCCGCGGCACCCGCGACTGGTTCGGTGAGGACGCCGCCGTTCGGCGCCACGTGATCGATCTCGCCCGCTCCGTGTTCGAGCCGGCCGGCTACGGCGAGGTGGTGACGCCCGGGTTCGAGGACACCGAGCTGTTCGCCCGCTCCTCGGGCGAGACCTCCGACGTGGTCAGCAAGGAGATGTACACGTTCGAGGACCGCAGCGGCCGCTCGCTGACGCTGCGCCCGGAGAGCACGGCGCCGGTGATGAGGGCCTACCTCGACGGCATGTCCCGCCTGCCGCAGCCGGTCAAGGTCTGGTACTGCCAGAGCCACTTCCGCTACAACGCGGTGCAGCGCGGTCGTGCCCGCGAGCACTACCAGTTCGGCGTCGAGGTAATCGGCTCACCCGATGCGGCGGTGGACGCCGAGGTGATCGCGCTGCAGCACCGCTGGTACCGGCTCTGCGGCGTGCCGGAGCTGCGCCTGGAGCTGAACTCGATCGGTGACGCCGCCTGCCGCCCCGCCTACGTCGCGCTGCTCGAGGAGTTCATCGACGCGCACATCGACGAGCTGGACGACGAGTGCCTGGAGCGGCGCAAGACCAACCCGCTGCGCGTGCTGGACTGCAAGAACCCGTCCTGCCAGGCCGTGCTGGCGGCCGCTCCCCGCATCACCGACCACCTCTGCGACGACTGTGCCGCACACTTCGCCGAGGTGCGCCGCCACCTGGACGCGCGCGGGGTGGACTACGAGCTGGTGCCGACGCTGGTACGTGGGCTTGACTACTACACCCGCACCGCCTGGGAGTGGAGCGCCGCCGGCCTGGCCACGTCGATCTCGGGCGGCGGGCGCTACGACGGCCTGGCCGAGCAGATCGGCGGTCCGCCCACGCCCGGCGTCGGATTCGGCGCCGGTCTCGAGCGCCTGCTCGAGGTGGTGCGGCCCAAGCCTCCGGCGGCCGGCGGCAGCGTGCTGTTCGCGGTGATCGCCGAGCAGGCGCGCCCGCGCCTGTTCGCGCTGATGGACGAGGCCCGGGCGGCCGGGGTGACGGCAGACGCCGCTTACGGCTCTCGCCGGCTGAAGCGGATGCTGGAGCTCGCCTCCAAGCGAGGCGACACCCGGGTCGTGATCGTCGGTGACGACGAGTGGGAGCACGAGCAGGCGACGGTGCGTGATATGACCTCCGGCGAGCAGCGAAGCGTGGCGCTGGACGAGCTGGTGAAGGAGCTTGCGGGTGGCTTTTAGAACGCGACTGGGCGGCGAGCTGCGGGCCGGGGATGCCGGCACGCGGGTGACCGTGGCCGGCTGGGTGGCTCGCCGCCGCGACCACGGCGGCCTGGTGTTCGTCGACCTGCGCGACCGCGCCGGCATCGTGCAGCTGGTGCTCGATCCCGACCAGGGCCACGCTCACGCCGCGGCGCACGACCTGCGCAACGAGTACGTCGTGCAGGCCGAAGGCGTGGTCACCCCGCGGTCGGCCGAGACCGTCAACCCGAAGCTGCCGACCGGCGAGGTCGAGATCCGCGTCGACCGGCTGGAGGTGCTGTCGGCCGCGTCGGTGCTGCCGTTCCAGCTCGACGAGGAGAACGTGGACGAGACGCTTCGGCTGCACCATCGCTACCTCGACCTGCGCCGCCACCCGATGCGCCACAACCTGAGGACGCGCTTCCGGCTGACCCAGATCATCCGCCGGCACATGGAGGACAACGAGTTTTGGGAGCTGGAGACGCCGATCCTCTACAAGTCCACGCCGGAGGGCGCCAAGGAGTTCCTGGTGCCGACCTCGAGCCGGCCCGGCCAGTTCTACGCGCTGCCGCAGTCGCCGCAGACGTTCAAGCAGCTGTACGCCATCGCCGGCTACGAGCGCTACTACCAGATCGCCCGCTGCTTCAGGGACGAGGCCACCCGCGCTGATCGCACGCAGGAGTTCACCCAGCTCGACATCGAGATGGCGTTCCTCGACCCCGAGGAGCTGTTCGGCCTGATGGAGACCCTGTTCGTGCGTGTCTGGCGCGAGCTGCTGGACGCGGAGGTGGCCGCGCCGTTTCGCCGCATGACATGGGACGAGGCCACCCTCCGCTACGGCTCCGACAAGCCCGACCTGCGGTTCGGCGCCGAGATCTGGGACGTCACCGACCTGCTGGCCGGCACCGAGTTCAAGGCGTTCCGAGGCGTGGTGGACGGCGGTGGCGTCGTCCGCGGGCTGGCCGTGCCCGGTGCCATGGGGTTCTCGCGCAAGGACTTCGACGACCTGGTCGAGTTCGCCAAGGGCTGGGGTGGCAAGGGCGTCGCCTGGCTGCAGCTTCAGCCAGGCGGAGAGATCCGCTCCCCGATCGCGAAGTTCCTCTCGCCGGACGAGCTGGCCGCCATCGTCGAGCGCTGCGGCGCGGCCGAGGGCGACACCATCTTCCTGGTGGCCGACGAGGAGGAGGCGGCCGTGCGGGTGCTGGGGCCGCTGCGCCTGCACCTGGGCCAGCGGCTGGGCCTGATCACGGAAGGCTGGCAGTTCGTGTGGGTGACCGGGTTCCCGATGTTCGAGTGGCTGCCCGACGAGGGGCGCTGGAAGGCCTCGCACAACCCGTTCTCGGCGCCGGCGCCCGGCTCGGAGCGGTTCTGGGAGGATCCCGCCGCCGCCCGCTCCCACCAGTACGACCTGGTGCTGAACGGCAACGAGATCGGCGGCGGCTCGATCCGCAACCACCGCCCCGAGACGCAGAGCAAGGTGTTCGAGCTGCTGGGCATCTCGGCCGAGCGCGCCGAGCAAAACTTCTCGTTCCTGCTGCGGGCGCTCGCGATGGGCGCTCCGCCCCACGGGGGCATCGCGTTCGGCCTCGACCGCCTGGCGATGCTGGTGGCCGGCGTCGACTCCCTGCGCGAGGTGATCGCGTTCCCGAAGGCGCAGGGCGGCGTCGATCCGCTGACCGGTTCACCGAGCCCCGCCACGCCGGCCGCGCTGGCCGAGCTGGGGCTGCGGCTGGCCAACCCGCCGGCTTAACAGGTTCGTCACAAGAACCTGGTGGACCGGCTTTCGCGCCGCTGCTACGGTGCGACGACTACACGATGTGCATGGAGGCTGCGGGATGACAGACAGGTCAGCGAACGGGTCACGGGTCGGCGAGGAGCGGCGGATCGCATACTCGGGCGCGCTCGCGCGCTGGGCCGGGCGCTGTGCCCGGCACCCATGGCGTGTGATCGGCAGCTGGCTGGTCATCTTCGTCTCGCTGATCGTGCTGAACATCGCGTTCCACGGCACGCTCGTCAACGACTTCAACATCCCCGGTTCGGACGTCCAGAAGGCCACCGACCTGATCAACGCCAAGTTCGGCGGACAGAAGGGATCGGCTCTGCGGGTCGTTGTAGCGGCCCCCAAAGGCCAGAGCCTGGACTCGCCCGAGGCCAAGGCCGCGATCGCCAAGATGCTGGCCGCCAGCAAGCAGTCTCAGAAGTCGCTGGACACCGTCAAGTCCGACGTCAGCGCCATCACCAGCCCGCTCGCCTCGGCGGGCGCGCACCAGCTGGCCAAGGATGGGCGGATCGGGTACTTCGACGTGCAGTTCGATCAGACCGGATTCGAGCTGCCGCGGTCAGGGGTCGTCGACCTCGAGAACACGCTGCGTGACATCGGCGCGCCGGTAGGCCTGCAGGTCGAGTTCACCGGCGACGCCGAGAGCGCTCCGCCCACCCAGGGCCTGAGCGACATCATCGGCCTGATCGCCGCATTCATCATCCTGATCGTCCTGTTCCGGGCGCTGGTGCCGACGGTGATCCCGCTGCTGTTCGCCATCACCGCCGTGATCACGGCATTCCTGCTCCTGTACCTGGCCGCCGCCGTCTGGCACTTCAACACCATCACCGAGATCCTGGTGCCGATGATCGGCCTCGGCGTCGGGATCGACTACACGCTGTTCATCGTGACCAGATTCCGGCAGCTGCTGCACGACGGGCTGACGCCCCACGAGGCGGCCGCGGCCGCAGGCGCCACAGCGGCGCGGGCCGTGATCTTCGCCGGCGCGACCGTCGCCATATCGATCACCGGCCTGGCCGTGATCGGCATCGACTTCATCACCAAGCTCGGCATCGGCAGCGCCCTGGGCGTGCTGACCGCGGTGCTGCTCGCCAACTCGCTGCTGCCCGCGGTGCTGTCGCTGCTGGGCCACAAGATCGATCGCGGGCGCCTGGGCATGAAGCCGATCGACGAGTCCCGTGAGGGGCAGTCGCGCACGTGGGTGGCGGCCTGGGGCCGGTTCGTGTCACGCAACGCCAAGATCGTGCTGCCGGTCGTGATCGTCGTGCTGGTGCTGCTGGCCTCGCCGGTGCTGGCCGTGCGCCTGGGCCTGGCCGACGCCGGCACGGCGCCCAAGGACCAGACCACGCGCAAGGCCTACGACCTGCTGTCCGAGGGCTTCGGGCCCGGGTTCACATCGCCGATCCCGGTGGTGGTGGACATGCGCGGTGACCACCAGTCGGCCGAGAAGATCGCAGCCGCGCTGGAGAGGGTGCCCGGCGTCGCCCAGGTCAACAAGCCGATCTACAACGCGAAGACGCCGGAGCAGGCGTCGGTCGCGATCATCAACACCTACTCGAAGTACAAGCCGCAGGACGCGAAGACCGACGACATCGTGTCGACCTTCCGCGGCACCACCATCCCGGCCGCGCTGGCGGGATCCCAGGCCCGCGCCTACGTGTCCGGCGAGAACGCCGCCTTCACCGATATCGGCAACCAGATCCTCAGCCGCACGCCCTGGTTCCTGCTCTACATCATCGGCGTCACCTTCCTGGTGCTGGCGATGGCCTTCCGCTCGGTGGTGATCGCCATAAAGGCGGCGCTGACGACGCTGATGTCGGCGCTTGTCGGCTTCGGCATGCTGACGCTGGTCGTGCAGCTCGGCCACGGCATGGGCATCATCGGGCTCGACCGCACCGGCCCGATCGAGAGCTTCGTGCCGCCAATCGCGTTCGCCATCCTGTTCGGCCTGTCGATGGACTACGAGGTGTTCCTGATGAGCCGGATCCGCGAGGAGCACGTGCACGGCAGCGATACGGTCACCGCCGTCAAGGACGGCATCTCCGGGGTCGGCCGCGTGATCGTGGCCGCCGCGCTGATTATGTCCAGCGTGTTCTTCTCGTTCCTGCTCAGCCCCGACAGGGTCTCGAAGGAGTTCGGGCTGCTGCTCGGCATCGCCATCCTCACCGACGCGCTGCTGATGCGAATGACGCTGGTGCCGGCGCTGCTGACGGTGCTGGGAGAGCGCTCCTGGGCGATGCCCGCCTGGCTCGACCGGATCCTGCCGAACGTCACGATCGAGTCGCCGGGCGAGCAGGAGATTCCGGTCGTCGAGCGGGAGCCGGTCGAGGTCGGCGCGGGGTAGCGGGGCTGGTCAGTCCGAGCTGGACACGACCACCAGCAGCCCCCGGCCGGGGATGCGGGCGCGCACCTCGTAGCCGCGCACACGGCAGCGGCAGTGGTCGGCGACGCGCCGTGCCGCTCGCCGGGTGACCGCGTGCAGCCGGGCCGGGTCGCTGACGCCGAGCCCGGCCAGCGTCATGGTGACGTAGCCGTTCCAGTCGCTGGCGCTGGTCAGGGGCTCGTTCATCGCCGCCATCTGACCGGAGAAGCGCATCGCCAGCGTCGGCCGCCACGGCACCAGCTCGGCCAGGTGCGGCGGCGGCGGGCGATTGCCGGGCGCCAGCTGCAGCACCGACAGCAGTGCCACCGCAGCCACGCATCCGATCAGCCAACGCTTGCCGATTTGCGGATTCTGCCAGCTTCGCTACCGTGTGAATGCCGGCGTCATTTCGTCACGCGCACTTCAGTTCCATAACCGTCGTGCGACTCTCAAGCGCAGGGGCAGAGGTCGGAGCGGTCGAAGCATCCAGAAAGTGGCCGCCCGCGAAGCCCTAGGCGTCGGCACGCGCCGATACAGTGCGCGCCATGATCTATCTCGACCACGCGGCCACCTCTCCGCTCTGCGACGAGGCGCGCGCTGCGATGGAGCCGTACCTGACCGAGCGGTTCGGCAACGCCTCCGAGCCGCATGCCGCCGGTCGCGCCGCCCGTGAGGGGCTGCAGGCCGCCCGCGCCACCATCGCCGCGTTGCTGCGCTGCGCGCCCGCGCAGGTGGTGTTCACCTCCGGCGGGAGCGAGGCCGACAACCAGGCCGTGTTCGCGCTGACAGGCCGACCGCTGGGGCGGATCGTCGTGAGCGCGATCGAGCACCCGGCCGTCAGGGAGCCCGCCCGCGAGCTGGAGCGACAGGGCTTCGAGGTGGCCTGGGTGGGTGTCGACTCGTCGGGTGTCATCGACCTGGACGCGTTCGACCGGGCGGTACGGCCGGGCGACCGGATGGCGGCGGTGATGTGGGCGAACAACGTCACGGGCGTCGTGCAGCCGGTCGCCGAGCTGGCGGCGATATGCGCCGAGCGGGGTGTGCCGCTGCACAGCGACGCGGTGCAGGCGGCGGCGTCGCTGCCGCTGGACTTCGCGGCCTCGGGCGCCGAGACGATAGCGCTGGCGGCGCACAAGATGCACGGGCCGAAGGGCGTGGGCGCGCTGGTCGCGCGCGACCCGTCGCGCCTGCGCCCGCTGATCTGGGGCGGCGGCCAGGAGGGTGGCTCGCGAAGCGGTACCGAGAACGTGGCCGGCGTGGTCGGGTTCGCGGCCGCGCTGACCGCGGTGCGCGGCCGCAGCGACCGACGCCGCAGGCTCCGCGACCGGCTCGAACAGCGGATCGGCGGAGGGTTGACCCCGGTGTCCGCGGAGGCCGACCGCCTCCCCGGCCACTCGCTGCTGCTGGCCGACGGCATCCGCTCCGACCTGCTGGTGCTGTCGCTCGACCAGGCGGGCTTCGCCGTCGCCGCCGGCAGCGCCTGCGCAAGCGGCGAGAGCGAGCCCAGCCACGTGCTGCTGGCCCAGGGCATGACGCCGGATCAGGCCCGCAGCGTGATCCGGGTGTCGATCGGCATCGACACCACCGAGGCGGAGGTCGACGCGTTTGCGGCCGCCGTCGGCGAGTGCGTCGAGCGGCTCCGCGCCGGCGCGCTGGTGTAGGTGAGAACCTCTAGGCTGCCCCCATGTACCACCCGTCCGTGATCGCTGCATCGCTGGACGTGACCAGGGCCGGAACGGCCGGTCCCGGCGCCGCTTGGGGCGAGGCTGGCGACCCCAGCTGCGGCGACGCCGTCCGGATCGAGCTGGCCGTGACGGAACGGGTGGTGGTGCGCGCCCGGCACCGCAGCTTCGCCTGCCCGCACGCCACCGCGGCCGCGTCGCTGGCCTGCCGGCTGGCGGAGGGCCGCGCCCTGCTGGGAGCCGCCACCATCGGCGCCGGAGAGCTCGAGAGCGAGCTGCGTCCGGATTCGCACAACCGCGAGTGCGTGGCCCTGGCCGCCGACGCCCTGCACGCGGCGATCGCGCGGGCGCTCGAACGCGAGCCGACGCCGGTGCACGCCGATCGCGTCGCCGTCGCCATGTCCGGCGGCGTGGACAGCGCCGTTGCCCTGCTGAAGACGCTCGAGGCCGGCCTGCAGCCTGTGGGCGTGACGCTGCGGCTCTGGATCGACCCCGACGCTCCCGACTCGGACCGCGCCTGCTGCTCACCGCAGTCCGTGCGTGCCGCCCGCAGCGCCTGCCACGCGGCCGGCGTTCCGCACGTCACGCTTGATCTGCGCGACCGCTTCCGCGCACAGGTGGTGGGCGACTTCGTGCGCGGCCACGCCGCGGGCACGACGCCCAACCCGTGCATGCGCTGCAACGGCAGCTTCCGGTTCGACGCGCTGGCCGCCTTCGCCGACCGCGTGGGCGCACCCCGGCTGGCAACCGGTCACTACGCACGGATCGTGGAGCGGGGCGGGCACACGGTGCTGGCGCGCGGCGCCGACCCGGACAAGGATCAGTCCTACATGCTGGCCCGCGTGCCCGAGCAGATCCTGTCGCGCACCTGGTTCCCGCTGGGCGACCAGCGTAAGACCGAGACGCGCCGCCAGGCGCACGCCGCCGGGCTGGCCGCCGCCGGCCGGCGGGAGAGCCAGGAGGTCTGCTTCGTCGGCGGGGGCGACCACCGGCGCTTCCTCGAGCGCTACGGTGGCGCCGGGCGCGGTGGAGAGGTGGTCACCTCCGACGGCCGCGTGATCGGTCGTCACGACGGTGTGCACCGGTTCACGCCCGGCCAGCGCAAGGGGCTCGGCGTCGGCGGCGGCGAGGCGCTGTTCGTGCTGGAGGTCGACCCGGCCCGCGGTCGCGTGGTGGCGGGGCCACGGCGCGCGCTGGCACGGACCACCGTTACGGTGCGGCCCGGTGCGATGGTGCTGCCCATGGGCAGGGTGCAGGCGAAGCTGCGATACCGGTCACCGGCGCTGCCGGCCACGGTGCGTGAGGTGGACGGCGGACTGGAGCTCCAGCTGGACGAGCCCGCGTACGGTGTGGCACCCGGCCAGGCCGCCGTCCTCTACGACGGGGACGTGATCGTGGGCGGCGGAGTGATAGCCGGGTAATATGGGCGGCGATGGACGCTTCTGACGCCTGGCGCATCGCCCTTGCGGTCTTCCTGATCCTGACCGGGGTCGGGATCACGTACGCGCTCGTGCGCCTGGGCGGCCTGTTCAGCACCGCCGACACCAGCCTCAAGCAGACGATGGGCGAGGTCGTGCCGATGCTGGGCAAAGCATCGACCACGATCGACCACGTCAATGACGAGCTGGAGAAGGTCGGGCACATCACCGACAGCGCGGTCGATGCGGCCGACTCGCTCGACTCGAGCGTCCGCACCATCAACTCGGTGCTGGGCACGCCGGCGAGGGCCGTGTCGGGCGTGTCGGCCGGGATCTCCCAGGCCTTCCAGAGCTTCCGCGGCAAGCGCGGCGAGCGCGGCGGCGTCGTGTGAGCAAGCTGGCGGGCATGCTGGGGCTGGCCACGGCCGGGGTGGCGGTACTCGCGTATGACCGCGCCAGGCGCATCGCCGAGGATGAGAACCGGCCGCTGGGCGAGGTGCTGGCGGAGATGCCGGGCAAGCTGTTCGCCGACCTGCGCACGATCCCCGACGACCTGCGCGACGCTGCCGAGGAGGGAAGGAGCGCGGCCGAGCGGCGGTCCCAGGAGATCGACGACGATATCGCCGCCGCGCGCTCAAATGCCGGCAACGCTTCGGGGAGCTGAACGCGGAGGTACTCCCGCCGGACGACGCCCCCGCTTCAGGTACCCGCTAGTCGTACAGGCGCGCGATCAGCTCTTGCCGGTCCAGCAGCCGCTTCGGCTGGCCGCCGATGCGGAGCTCGAACCCGGCGCCGCGCGGGTAGAGCACCTTGTCGCCGGGAGCGATACCCAAGGCGTCGTCTCCGGCGGCCACCACGATTCCGGCGATGCAGGCAGACTCGGCCGACGCGGGGATGATCAGGCCGGCGTTGGTCTCGGTCTCGTCGTCGACCGGTTCCACCAGCACGTAGCCATCCAGTGGCTCGATGCGGCCGGTGAAGGGCTCGGAGCGCTCGAACCGGCTGAGGGTGTCGTCCTCGTGCATGTGTTCAGAGTAGCGCCTGGCCGACCGCTTCCGCCTCCCGCACCTCGGCAGCAGGTAGGCCGGACGCGGGGAGGGGACGTGCCCACCTGGCCGGATTCTCAGGCAGCCCACGGGCCGCCGCCATCGCCGCTGTGTGGTACAGGTCGCCGGCCGCCCCGCCGGTAGAATGCCCCGATGCGCACGCACGAGATCAGACGGCGGTACCTGGACTACTTCATGGCTCGCGGCCACGTGCAGCTGCCCAGCGGCTCCCTCGTCCCACCGGACTGGGATACCTCGGTGCTGATCACAACCGCCGGCATGCAGCCGCTGAAGCGGTACTTCCTGGGCATCGAGCAGCCCCCGGCACCGCGCGCTACCAGCGTCCAGAAGTGCTTTCGCACCGTCGACATCGACGAGGTCGGGAACACCGCCCGGCATCTCACCTTCTTCGAGATGATGGGGAACTTCTCGTTCGGCGACTACTTCAAGCAGTACGCCATCGAGTGCGCCTGGGACCTGTCCATCCGCGAGGACGGCTTCGCGCTCGACCCGAGCCGGATCTGGGCCAGCGTCTACGAGGGCGACGAGCGGGTCGACCCGGACGAGGAGGCGATCGCGCTGTGGATGGCCCACACCGGCGTGCCGGGTGAGCGGATCGTCCGCCTGGGCGGCGATAACTTCTGGCAGGCGGGCCCGACCGGGCCGTGCGGGCCCTGCTCCGAGCTCTACTACGACCGCGGGCCGGAGCACGGCTGCGGGCGTCCCGAGTGCGCGCCAGGCTGTGAGTGCGACCGCTTTCTCGAGTACTGGAATCTGGTGTTTTTGCAGTACAACATGCTCGAGGGCGGCGGGCTGGAGCCACTGCCGGCGCCCAGCGTCGACACCGGCTGCGGCCTGGAGCGGGTGGCCGCGCTGATCGCGGGCGTGCACTCCGTCTACGAGACCGACGCGTTCGGCGACGTGATCCGTGAGATCGAGCAGTGGTCGGGCGCGCGCTATGGGGCGAACGAGGCCCAGACAAAGTCGCTGCGCGTGCTGGCCGACCACGCCCGCGCGATGTCGTTCCTGGCCAGCGACGGCATAGAACCGTCCAACGAGGGCCGCGGCTACGTGCTGCGCCGGATCATCCGCCGCGCGCTCCTGCACGCTCAACGGATCGGTATCGACGGCCCCGTCACGGAGCGCCTGCACGGCGTTGTCGTGGACCTGCTCGGCGACGTCTACCCCGAGCTGCGTGAGCACCGCACGTCGGTCGCGGCGCTGCTCGCGGCCGAGGAGCGGCGGTTCGCGCAGACGCTGGCCAACGGCCAGCAGCTGCTGCTCGAGGTGCTGGAGCGCTCCGGCGCCCAGATCGAGGCGGCCGACGCCTTCAAGCTGCACGACACCTACGGCTTCCCGTTCGAGCTGACCGCCGAGATTGCCGCCGAGCACGGGGTGACGGTCGACGAGCCCGGCTTCGCGCGGCTGATGGAAGAGCAGCGCGAGCGGGCACGGGTCAGCACGGCCGCCGTCGGCTACGGCGCCTCCGAGCTGGACGCCGGCTTCACCACCGAGTTCGTCGGCAACGAGCAGCTGGACGTTCGCACCCAGGTGGGCGCGCTGATGGACGAGGGAGACGGCGTGCTGCGGCTGAAGCTTCGCGAGTCGCCGTTCTACGCTGCCGGCGGAGGCCAGGTCTCCGACCAGGGCGTTATCGAATCCGACAACGGGCGAGCTGTGGTCGAGCAGGTGATCCGGCAGGACTCGGACCAGCAGATCGTGGCCCGGCTCGAGAACGGCACGATCGCTCCCGGCGAGCGTGTGCGCGCGCACGTCCTGGGTGAGGCGCGGCGCCCGACGATGGCCAACCACACGGCGACGCACCTGCTGCATGCTGCGCTGCGCGAGGTGCTCGGCGACCACGTCACCCAGGCCGGCTCGTACGTGGGGCCCGACAAGCTGCGCTTCGACTTCCGCCACGACGCTCCGCTCACGCCGGCACAGGTGCGGCAGGTGGAGGCGATCGTGAACCGCCACGTGTTCGAGAACCGGCCCGTGCACACCTTCGTGACCGAGAAGGAGCATGCCCAGCAGCTGGGCGCCATGATGCTGTTCGGCGAGAAGTACGGCGACCAGGTGCGCGTGGTCGAGGTGCCGGACGTGTCACGCGAGCTGTGCGGAGGCACCCACGTCCGCTCGACGGCCGAGATCGGCCCGTTCGTGATCCTGCGTGAGGCC
>JBJMJD010000103.1:0-24367 GCA_045806525.1 Gaiellales bacterium
ACATGTTCTTGTCGCGATGCACCTCGCCGTCGGGCGTGCGCACATCCAGCCGGTTGGGCAACCCGAGCATCGTCCAGATCTCCTCGACCCAGGGGCCGACGCCGACGATCACCTGCTCGGCCTGGATGTCGCCCTGGTCGGTGTGGACGGTGGTCACCGCTCCCGACCCGTCGGTCTCGAAACCGGTCACGCGCACGCCGTCCATCAGCCTCGCCCCGACCGCCTTGGCCTTGCCGGCCAGGCCCTGGAGCGAGGCCATGTTGTTTGCGAACCCGCCCTTCTGCTCGTGCAGGCAGACGTGCACTCCCTGCGCCCGCCAGTCGGGAAACATCTCGAGCATGTAGTCGCGCACCTCGCGCTCGCCCACGATCAGCTGCGACGGGTAGCCGATGTTCTGCTGGCGCTCGTGCACCTCGGTCAGGTCGGAGACCTGCCGCTCGGCGCCCAGCGCCATGTAGCCGACAGGGTGGTAGCTGAAGGCCTCGGGATCCTGTTCCCAGACCTCGACGTTGGCCGCCATCAGCTCGCTCATCGCGGGCTGGTAGTAGTTGTTGCGCACGACGCCGCAGGCGATGCCGGACGCGCCGGCGCCGACGCCGGTCTTGTCGATCACGAGCACGTCCGGCGTTTCGCCGGTGGCCGTCTGCTCCTTCGCGAGGTGCCACGCGCTGGACAGCCCGTGGATGCCTGCTCCGATCACCAGGTACTTGACGGATGAGGGCAGCGACATGCTCAGATCTCCTTCCATTGCCATAGAGGCAATAGCGTTTCTCTAATGGACCCGTTGATTGTAGCCGAGCGCCGCGGACAGCGCATCAGCCCGCTCCAGCAGCAGCGGCAACGCCGCCTCGCGCTTCTTGCGGCCGAACCGTTGAGACGGCCCCTGGACGCCGAGGATGGCCGCCAGTCGCCCGTTGGCGCCGTACACGGGCGCCGCGATCGCGTTCAGGTCGTCCTCGCGCTCCTTCACCGCCTGCGCCCAGCCCTGCTGCTGCACGTCGGCGATCTCGCGCCGCAGCATCTTCGCGTCCGGCAGCGTGCGATCGGTGAACCGCTCCAGGCGGCCATCCGGGGTGGCGCCGGATCCGAACGCCAGCATCACCTTGCCGGTGGCGGTGGCGTGGGCGACGCTCGGCCGCCCCACCCGGGCGATGCTGGCCACCGCCTTGCGGCTGGCGACGAAATCGACGGTGACCGCCTCCCGCTCGCCCGCGATCGACAGCGTGGCCGTCTCGCCGGTGGCCTGCTCCAGCGCCGTCAGGTGCGGCCGCGCCAGCGTGCGCAGATCGAGGCTCGACATCATGTGGTTGGCCAGCCGGATCAGGTGCGGCCCCAGCCGGTAGCGGCCGTTCTCGGGCACGTGCTCGACGTACCCGCCGGCCACCAGCGTGGACAGCAGGCGGGAGACGGTGCTCGCATTGATGCCCGTGCGACGGGCAAGCTCGTTGGTACCGGCCTCGCCCTGCACGTCGAGGAACGCGTCCAGCACCTTCATGGCTCGCTCGACCGCCTCCAGGCGGCGTTCAGCGGGTCGTCCTGTGGGTGGCATCCGCCTATTCTGGCGTAGACTCGACCGCGATGGGCGGGACGACGTTGACACGTACCACCTTCGACGCGGTGCAGCGGCGAATTCCGGGTGCCGAGTTCGCCGCCTGGGAGGGCTGGGACTGGATTGCCGGATTCGGCAACGCCCACGCCGAGCACCGGGCCGTTCGCACCGCCTGCGGCGTGTGGGACGAGTCGCCGCTGCAGAAATGGGTGCTCCACGGCCCCGACGCCCTGGCAGCGGCTGACCGCTGTTTCACCAACGACATGCGCTCGCTGCGTCCCGGCCAGCTCCGCTACGGCGCGTTCTGCGACGACGACGGCCGCATGCTCGGGGACGGAACCGTGTTCGCGTTCGCGGCCGACCGCTGCTGGGTCGTGACAGCACTGGAATCGGACGGCGAGGCGCTGCGTGAGGCCGCCTCGGGGCTCGACGCGACGCTCTCGAACCACACCTGCGAGCTGCCGCACCTGCAGCTGCAGGGGCCGCGCTCGCGAGCGCTGCTGGAGCGGCTGGGCGGCCTTGACCTGTCCGGCCTGGGCTACTACCGGTTCCTGACCGAACCGGTCGACCTGGCCGGCGTGCCGGTCACGCTCGCGCGCTGCGGGTACTCGGGCGAGCTGGGCTACGAGCTCTACGTCAGCCCCGACTCGGCCGAGACGCTGTGGGAGGTTCTGCTGGGCAGCGATCAGGTCGCACCCTACGGCCTGAACGCGGTCGAGACGCTGCGCCAGGAGTCGGGCCTGATCTTCATCGGCGCCGACTACTTCCCGGGCGACACCGATCCGTACGAGATGAACCTCGACCACGTGATCCGGCTCGAGAAGCCGGCGTTCCGGGGCCAGGAGGCCCTGCGCCGGATCGCGCCCGCGCCCGCGCGGCGGCTGACCACCGTCACCGTCTCCGGCGACGATCCGGCCGTACCGGGCGGCGACGTGCGCCGCGGCGGTGAGCCGGTCGGCGAGGTGCGCAGCTCCTGCTGGTCGCCGACGCTGGAACGGCTGATCGCCATGGTCGTGATCGACGCCCCGCTGATCGCCCCCGGCGCGCGCTTCGACGTCGAACTGGAGACGGGCGGGGCCGCGGCCGGCGTCGTCGGCGACCATCCCATCTACGACACACACAAGCTGCGCCCTCGCGCATGACAAGGAGGACATGATGGCCATCGCAACACGAAACGGCGCCTACATCGGCGGGCAATGGGTCGACGGTGACGGCGAGCGGATCGAGGTCACCAGCCCCGGCAGCGGCGAGACCGTCGGCGCGGTCACCGCCTCCAGCGAGGCGCAGGTGGACGCGGCCGTGCGGGCGGCGGCCGCTGCCTTCCCGTCCTGGCGCGCCACCCCCATCCTGGAGCGAGTCGACCTCTGCCGCCGCGCATACGCGCTGTGCATGGAGCGCAACGAGGAGATCGCCCAGATGATCACCCGCGAGATGGGCAAGACCATCCGCGAATCGCGAGAGGAGATGGAGGAGTACACGGCCGACCACTTCCGGCGCGCTTCCGAGGACATCCTGCGGCATGCCGGGCAGGTGCTGCCCTCGACCCAGGAGCGGGCGGGCACCAAACGGATCCTGGTGGTACAGGAGCCGGTCGGCGTGGTGGCTGCGGTTACTCCCTGGAACTTCCCGGTCGACATCGCCGGGATCCCGATCGTGTACGGGCTGGCCGCCGGCTGCACGGTCGTGTGGAAGCCGTCCGAGTTCGCGCCGCTCTGCGCCGGCATGTTCGTCGAGCTGCTGGAGGACGCGGGGTTTCCGGCCGGAACCGTCAACCTGGTGCACGGACGGGGCGAGACCGGCTCGCAGCTGGTGCGCCACCCGGACGTGGCCTCCGTCGTCTTCACCGGCTCGGTGGCGACCGGAGAGCAGGTCGCGCGCGACGCCGGCCTCAAGAACCGGGTGCTGGAACTGGGCGGCAACGGCCCCCAGATCGTGCTGGCCGACGCCGACATCGGCAGGGCCGCCGACGCCGCCATCACCGGCTGCTTCTACCTGGCCGGCCAGTGTTGCACCGCGGCCGAGCGGATCCTGGTGCACTCGTCCGTCGAGGACGCGTTCGTGGAGGCGCTGGTCGACCGGGTGGCGAAGCTGCGGGTCGGTGACCCGCTGGACGACGCCACCGACATGGGCCCGCTGTCCACGCCCGCCACGCTGGAGCGCACCAAGCAGCACGTGGCCGACGCTGTCTCGAAGGGGGCGACCGTGGTCGCCGGTGGTGGCAGCGAGGGTCAGTACCACGAGCCGACGGTGCTGACCGGGGTCACGAGCGACATGCGGATCGCGCAGGAGGAGACGTTCGGGCCGGTCGCTCCGATCATGCGGTTCGAGACGCTGGACGAGGCGCTCGAGATCGCCAACGAAACCGAGTTCGGGTTGACGGCGGCGGTGTTCACCAACGACCTGCGCGCCGCCTGGCGGGCGGCCGAGGCCCTGCGCCACGGCACCGTGCACATCAACGAGACCACCAACTACTGGGATCAGATGGCGCCCTTCGGCGGCGCCAAGAAGTCGGGCGCCGGACGCGAGCTGGCGGGCTGGATCACGGATGCGCTTACGGAGACGAAGCAGATCACGTTCGAGCTGAGCTGATCCGATATACCTGCCTCACCATGACCGGCTGAGGTAGTACGCTCACCAGATGTCCCTGGATGACGCAATCGCGCGCTTTGCCGACGAGGACGCCGCAGTTGCGCTGGTCGCGCGGCTGCGCTGGCCGGACGGCCCGGCCTGCCCGCGCTGCGGCTGCGCCGACCACGCGTACCTGGCGACGCGGCGGCTCTGGAAGTGCAGCGCGTGCGGGCACCAGTACAGCGTCAAGGCGGGAACGCTGTTCGAGGGCTCGCCGCTGGCCCTGTCGCGGTGGCTGCCGGCGGTCTGGGCGGTGGCCAACGACCAGCAGGTTAGCTCGCACGAACTGGCGCGGCATCTCGGTATCACGCAGAAGTCGGCCTGGCTGATGCTGCGGCGGATCCGGCTGGCGATGCCGCCAGCGTGAGCCTCAGCCGGCGGTGCGACGGCGGTCGAGCTCGGCCTTCGAGACCTTCAGCAGCTCCTGCGCCAGCGCCTCGAACCGGGCGAACTCGACGTCGTCCGACGCAGCTTCACCGTCACCACGGCCGCGCTGCCACTCCAGTATGCGGCGGGCCGCGTCCGCGTCGTTCCCGGGCTGAGGCGCCTGCCCCAGCGTCCCCGTGCGCACCAGACCCAGAAACCCCGCCAGCGATGCCTCACTGTGGTGGTGGTCATCCAGCGTGGAGGCGATCAGCGGCAGGCACAGGGACTCCTGGCCGGCCGTGCACGCGGACAACGGAGACCAGCATGCGCCCAGCACCGCCCGCAGGTTGTCCGGTGAGCCAGGTATATCACTCACTCGTTCAACCACACCAGGCAGTCCACGTCGCGCCGCAGGCGGCGTACCGCCATCCGGAACCGCCACCTGCCCAGTCGTCTCCGGTCGGCGCCGAACACCAGCAACCCGACGCCGTGCTCGGAGCAGACGCGGGCGGCCGCGGTCAGCGGGCGCGGGTGGTGGAACAGCATCTCGCTGACCCGCGCGCCGCGGGCGCGTGCCTCCGCGGCGGCGCTGGTGCAGCCGTCGAGCGCTTCGCGATCGCCGAACGTGCGCACGGCGCTGGATGTGGGCTGACCGACGGCCAGCGGGACGGCGTCGCACACCAGCAGCTCGGCGCCGGTCTCCAGAGCCGTCTCGATCGCGAACTGGACGGCGGCCGGATCCATGGGCGCGTTCAGCGTCAGCAGCATCACGGGCCGTACATCCGTGCCGGTGGCCGCGCCGACAGCGGTCTGCGCCGGGGCGCTGGCGGCCATCGTTAGCCGGCCTCGATCGTCCAGGACGGCAGGTCGGCCAGGGCCTTGCGCTGGCGGGCCGACACCCGCGGCTGCACGATCCGAAACCAGAACAGCGCCACGCAGGGCGCCGCCAGCAGCAGACCCACCATCCCGTGCACCAGGTAGCCGGTCACCGCCGCGCCCGCGATGAAGAGGATGCCGAACCACATGTAGACCCGGAACTGCGCCTGTGCCGCGACCACGGCCGCCTGCTTGTCGCGCGGCACCTGGGAGGTGTCGTATGCGCGGCCGCACTCGCAGACGACCCGCTCACCCAGATCGGTGTGGATGGCGCGGCCGCACTCGCACGTGATCGTGATCGGAATCGCCATGGGGCGTCTGTAGCGCCTGAAAAGTATTGCATGCGATCGGGCGCAACTGTATGGTCGGCCCACCCCGAATCCGGGGGAACGCTCTCGTTCGAGGAGGTCTTCGTGGCTGAAGTCTCGGTTGACGAACGTCGTCTACTGAAGACGATGCGCTGGTACGACGGGTTCGTGATCGGTCTTGCGAACCCGGGGTTTCTTATCGTGGGGATCGGCTTCTCAGTTGGCGCGCTGGGCGCCAAGGTTGCGGCAATCCTGTGGTTCGTCTCGGCACTGGTGGGCGCCCTTCAGGCCTACGTGTACTCCGAGCCGGCGGCGATGTTCCCGGACAAGCCGGGCGGCCTTGCCATGTACGCGAAGGAAGGCTGGCGCAAGTACTTCTCGCTTGCCGGGCCGATCGCGACGTTCGGCTACTGGTTCGCGTGGTCGAGCGTGCTGGCCATCTACGGAGGGCTGATCGGGTACCTGCTGGTGGGCGAGTTCTTCACCAGCCTCAACTCGAAGGGCGTCAACACCGACAGCATCGGCGGCTGGACGGCTACCGTCGCGGGCGTCGACTTCACCACCGTGCGGGTGATCGGCCTGATCTGCATCCTGCTGTGCTGGTCGTTCAACGTGCGCGGCATGCGGCCGGCCGTGTGGCTCAGCTATGCGACCGGCGTCGCCATGGCGGTGCCGGTGATCGTGCTTGCCGTCGGCCCGTTCGTGACCGGCAACATCAGCAACCATGCCGTCAACGGCAACGCCATGTCGAGCACGCTCACAGGCGTGTTCGGTGAGTCCGCCAGCACCTGGCACCAGTTCGGCCTGATCATGGTCTGGCTGTACGTGCTGGGCTGGTCGACCTACGGCCCGGAGGCGCCGGCAACGTTCGCCCCCGAGTTCATCGACACCAAGAACGACACCCGCAAGGCGATCGTCGCAACGGGCTCGTTCAACGTGTTCCTGTCGGCGCTGCTGCCGCTGGCGGTCGTGGGGACGCTGGGCTACAGCGCGATCGCCGGCGACCTGACCGGCATCGTCTACATGATCGACGTGCTGAAGGCGATCGTGGGCGACTTCTTCGGCGGGGTGCTGGTGGTCTGCCTCTGTGCCGGCCTGCTGCTCTCGATGAACACGGCCACGATGGACGGCTCCCGGGCGTTGTTCGGGATGGCGCGAGACGGCCTCACCGTCAAGCAGCTGTCCGTGCTCAACTCCCATCACGTGCCGGGGCGCGCCATGACGCTGGACATGCTCATGAACGTCTGCCTGCTGATGTTCTTCCCCAGCATCTTCTTCGTGCTGGCCGCGGGCAACCTCGGGTACATGCTGTCGCACGTGCTTGCCCTGAGCGGCGTGCTGCTCCTGCGAAAGGACCGGCCGGCCTGGCCGCGCCCGATCAAGCTGGGGCCGGTATGGATGTACCTGGCCGGCGCGTTCGCCGTGCTCAACCTGTTGCTGATCATCTTCGGGTTGATGTTCCTGAAGCTGACCGGCTACGCGTGGAACTACGCGTTCACCGATCCCAGCGCGTTCACCAACCGCATCATCCTGGTGGGCGTGCTGGTGCTGGTGGCCGGCGTGGCCGGCTACGTGGTCGGCCAGCGCCAGGTGGGCCGGCCGTTCCGCTGGACGGACCCGAGCGACGAGTCGCCGACCGCGGAGGCGTACCAGACCGCGGGCATGGCCATCCCGGCCACCGCCGGCGACTGACCCCGTGTGGGCGGGCGGGGGGCTTCGGCCCTCCGCCCGGCTACGGGCCCTCGCCCACGACCCACAGCAGGCACAGCGCCCGCTTGCGGATCCTCTTCACCGCGCGCCGGAACAGCCGCGGTCGCAGGCGCGAGGGGTCCGGCCCGAGCACCAGCAGCGCGGCCTCGCGCTCGCCGGCCACCTCCAGCAGCGCCTCCACCGGCCGTGGGCTGCGCACGCGCAGGTGCTCCACCTCGAGCCCGAGCGCGGCCGTCTGCTGCACCAGCTCTCGGATCGCGGCGCGGTCGGACTCCTGCTCGAGGTCCGCTCGCCGTGCGGCCAGCGACTGTGGCCAGAACGGCATCTCGACGGCGTCGACCACGATCAGCTTGACGCCGCCCTCCATCGCCGCCTGGATCGCCACGCGGGCCGAGTCGGGATCGAACGGCACCGCCAACGTTGCCAGCATCACCGGCCGGTCGCGTGAGCCGCTGTCGGCGGGGGCCGGGATCACGGGATCGCGCGAGTGCTGGCGGAGCAGCGGGCTCACTCCGGCGACAGCTCCCAGCTGCGGGTGAGCGCGCTGACCGCGCGCTTGTGCCGGCGGTGCACCAGTGGCTTGATGAACAGGAACCAGGATGACATCACCACGCCCAGCCCGGCCAGGATCGGCAGGAACTGGCGCGTGTAGGCGACCGCCAGCACCATCAGCGCCAGCCCGGCCACGACCGCCTGGCTGGCGCGCCGGTAGCGGCGGTCGAGATCCTGGATCGCGCGGTAGTCGTCGGCCGGGATCTGCGACGTGTCGTAGACGCGCCCGCACGAGGGGCAGGTCCAGCGCTCGTTGTACGACGCGCGACCCTCGGTCCCGCAATCGCAACGAAGCGTGATCGCCAGCGACCCCATGCCCGCATCTTCCTCCATGGACGGCCCCACTGGCAAGGGCTGGGGGTGTGTGCGGTCGCACCTATGTGGCGTCCGCCCCATGGAGGAAGATCCGCTTGACCCGTCAAGCAGAATCCTGTTGGGTAGCGCTCTACTGCTTCTTCACCGTCGTTCTCGGAGGTGTGTATGGCTACGGCTGTTGTCGAGGAACGGGAGCTCCTGAAGACGATCAGCTGGTTTGACGGCTTCGTGGTTGCACTCGCCAACCCAAGCTTTCTGATCACCGGTCTCGGTGGCTCGGCACTATCGCTGGGCGGCTGGGGTGCCGTCATCCTGTGGACCGTGTCCGTGATCTTCGGCGCGCTCCATAACTACATCTACTCCGAGACCGCGACGATGTTCCCGAAGCTGTCCGGCGGCATCGCCATCTACGCCCACGAGGCGTGGAAGCGGTACTTCTCGTTCGTGGGCCCGGTGGCTGCCTTCGGCTACTGGATCGGGTGGTCGGTGGTGCTCTCTGCCACCGGCGTCGTCGTCGGCTTCCTGGTGCAGGCGCAGTTCTACACCTCGTCCGCCACGTCGGCGTTCTGGACGGCCGACCCCCGCCACTTCCTGGGGATCCCGTTCTACTGGTCGTTCCCGATCGCGCTCACCAGCGTGATCATCATCATCATCTGGGCATTCAACGTGTCCGGCATGCGGCCGGCCGTGTGGGTCGGCTATGTCACAGGGGCGCTGCTGATGATCCCGCTGGCCGTGCTGATGTTCCTGCCCTACATCACCGGCGACTGGCACAGCTCGAACCTGCACAACAACATCAGCACCAACGCCCACGCCCTCGGCACCAGCAGCGCGACCCTGATCGTGGTGTGGCTGTATGCGATGTGCTGGTCCTCGTATGGCATGGAGTGCTGTGCCACCTTCGCGCCGGAGTACCACGATACGGCGCGCGACACGCCCAAGGCGCTGCGCATTTCGGCCATCTTCGGCGTGATGGTGTACTGCCTGCTGCCGCTGGGCGCGGTCGGCACGTTCGGCGACCAGAACCTGTCGCTGGACAACTACCTGGGCAGCTTCTACGCCACCGCCTTCCACGACATCCTCGGCGTTGGCACCGGTCTCGCGATCATCCTGCTCTGTGCAGGCATCGTGCTGGCGATGAATACGGCCACCGCCGACGGCTCACGGGCCCTCTACGGCATCTCGCAGGACGGGATGACCATCAAGTGGCTGGGCAAGCTGAACCGCAAACACGTCCCCGCCAACGCGATGACGCTCGACGCGGTGTTGAACATCCTCCTGCTGTTCACCTTCGCGTCGGATGCCTCGGGGGCGCTGAAGATCCTGATCTTCTCGAACCTGGGGTACGTGCTGTGCCACGTGTTCGCGATGTCGGGTGTGGTGCTGCTGCGCAAGGACCGGCCCAACTGGCCGCGTCCGATCAAGGTCAACCGGATCTGGATCGTCGGTGCCGGGTTCCTGGCCACCTTCGATGCGGTGCTCCTGATATGGGGCGGCTGGAACTCCGGCCTGGCCTGGGGCGACACCAGCAAGACCACGGTGTTCCAGGGCATCGCGGTGCTGCTGATCGCGGCGGTGCTCTACATCTACCGCGTGGTGGTGCAGGACAAGCGCAGGCTGGCGCTCAGGATCTGGGCGCCGGCCATGCCGGATGACGTGCCGCCCGCAGGCGTCGCAACCGAATAGCTCCGGACATGCAAAAGGGGCGGGCCGCCGGTGGCGGCTCGCCCCTTTTTTGCGGTCCTTCGGCTAGGCGCTTGCGCCGTTGTTTCCGGCCTCGGCGATCAGCCGCTCGGCCAGCTCGCGCTTCTGGTCGGACGAGAACTTCTTCAGCTCGTTGTTCAACGCCCGCTCGTTGATCGACACGTTCCAGTAGTCGAGCGACTCCATCCCCAGCAGGGCGGTCTTTCCGACGAACTGCCGAAGCACCTCGTTGGTCGGGCCCATCACCCAGCCGGCCTTGCCGTCACGCAGGTAGCGCTCGAGCTGAAGGGGCTCCTTCTTGAAGCCGGTGCCGCCGCAGCAGTGCAGCATCTTGTCCACGACGTGGGCCACGTTCTTGGCCGCGTTGAACTTGATCTGCCAGAGCCACGGCAGGTAGTTCCCGCGGGCCAGCTCGTTGGTGATCTTCTTCTGCGAGCCGTCGGTCACACGGTCGAGCGCGTTGGCCACGCTGAAGACCAGGTTACGCGAGGCGTTCGTGTCCATGATCGCCTCGCCGACCGCGTCCTGAATGGTCGGGTAGTCGCATACCCGCATGCCCACGTCCTTGTGCTTCTTGACGGTGGTGTGACGGATGGCGATGTCGATCGCGCCCAGCGAGATGCCGTTCCAGCATCCCGATGAGCCGATCAGGAAGTACGGATCGACCGCCTCGTCGTTGGAGTTGGCGCCGTCGCCGATGGGGCCGACCAGCTGGTCGGCCGGCACGAACTTCCAGTCCAGCAGCAGCGTGCCGGACTGGTTTCCGCGCAGGCCCATCGCGTCCCACTCCTGCGGCTTTGCCTCGATCTCGTCCTTGTCCACGACGAACACGGACAGGTTCGAGTAGTCGCCGTTGTAGTCGGGCGACGTGGTCTGCAGCACGTAGAAGTCGGCGAAGCCGGCCGAGGTCGTCCAGGACGCCTTCTTCAGCACCTCGTAGCCGCCGTCGACCTTGCGGGCACCGGACGCGATCGGGTACCAGAAGTGCGAGCCGGTCTCGGGGTCGGAGTAGGAGAGCGTGCCGATCAGGCCCTCCTTCACCTTCTTCAGGTATTTCTCGATCGTGTACTCGGTGGCGCGCAGCTTCAGCGCCTCCACCGCACCGATGTGCATGACGTAGCACATCGCACACGAGGCGTCGCCGTGGCGGGCGATCGTCTCGGTGACCGCGGCGTACATCACGTGGTTCTGTCCGAGGCCGCCCCACTCCTTGGGCAGCATCAGGCCGAGGAACCCGTCCGGCGCCAGCGCCTCCAGGCTCTTGCGCGGGAAGGTGAGGGTGCGATCGTTCTCGGCCGCCAGCGGCCGGATCGTCTCCTCGCAGATCTCCTTCAGCCGCTCGAGCAGGCGCAGCTGCTCATCGGTGAAAAACCAGTCGGGCTGGAACATCGGATCGAGCCCGGCCATGGCCGACTCGGGAGCGACCGTTGCCATTCAGGACTCCTCTCGTTCTGGTGGTTCTACCTGCAAGGGCGATTTGCCCCTGTACATGCTACGCCATCGCTCAAGCGCCCGGCTATGTCAGGCACGCCACCTCTTGCGGTATGCGGCCTGACCGCTCCGACACGGCCGCCCGGCACCGGCAGGCAGGTACGATTTCGGATATGTCCGTTTCGCACACATCCACCGCGTCCAACGACCTGGGTACGGCCCGTACCGTCGAGAGCCGGTACCTGTACCAGATCATCAACACGGTGTCCTCGACGCTCGACCTCGACCGCGTGCTGCGCGCCATCGTCGATCTGGTCAGCGAAGCCATCGACTGCCACGCCTGCTGGATCTACTTCGTCGACCCTGACGACGACGGCCTGGTGCTGCGAGCGGTGTCCGATCCGTACTCCGCCCTCGCGGGCCGGCTCCGGTTCGAGCCGGGCGAGGGGCTGGCGGGGTGGGTGGCTGAGCATAACCAGGCCGTGTTCATCCCCGAGAACGCACCCGACGATCCCCGCGCCAAGGTCGTGCCGGAGGCCGAGGAGGAGAAGTACCAGTCGCTGTGCGCGGCGCCGCTGCAGGCGAAGGCGGGACACGTGATCGGCGTGATCGCGCTGCATGCCCAGGCCCCTCGCGAGTTCACCCGCGCGGACTCCGACTTCCTCGTGCACGCCGCGACGCTGGTGGCTGGTGCCATCGAGAACGCGCGTCTCTACGAGGACACCCGGCGGCGTCTGTCGATGGTGGAAGGGCTGTCGGACCTGGCACGCGCGCTGTCGGCGGCCTCCACCCTGGACAGCCTGCTGCCGGCCGTCGCCCGGCGCGCCCAGCGGCTGCTGGAGGCGTCGTGCTGCGACGTGCTGGTGGCCGATCCGGACGGCCGCACGCTGACGCCGGGCGCGGCCTGGCCGGAGCAGCAGCCCCCGCCGCGGTCGCTGAACGTGAACGAGCTCGGCCTGGAGCTGGCGTTGTCGGCCCGCGGAGGAGGCGCCGAGTCCAGCCGCCGGTTGGCTGTCGCGCGGTGGGGCGACGACTCGGATTCGGCCGTGGTTGTGCCGATGGTGGCCGCGGATGAGCTGGTGGGTGTGCTGGCGCTGCGCTACGCCGGCGACCGCCGCATCGACGCCGAGCAGCGCGAGATCGCCGCGTCGGTCGCCAACCAGGCGGCGGTCGCGATCAAGAAGGTGCAGCTGATCGACCGGCTGACCGAGCGAAACGCGATCAAGGATCTTCTCGAGGACCTGTCGCACGGGAGCGCGACGCCGATCGAGCTGGAGGAGCGGGCGGCTGCGCTGGGCAGCGATCTGGCGATGCCGCACCTGGTGCTGCAGGCCGTTCCGCGGCCCGGGCCGGCCGAGACCGGCTGGGATTCGGTCGCCGAGTCGCTCGAGCAGGCGGCGGCGCGGGCATTCCCGGGGTCGCTGTTCGACCGGCGCGACGCGGCGCTGCGAGGGCTGATCCGCCTGTCCACCGGCGGCGAGGGGGCGGTCACCGAGCGGTTGCGCGAGATCCACACAAGGCTGACGCCGAAGCATCCGTTCGCGATCGGCCTGTCCAACCGCTGCTGCGGCCCCGGCTCCTATCCCAACGGGTTCAGCGAGGCCGACCACGCCGTGGCAGCCGCCTCGGTGGTCAGCACGGAGCCCGGCGTCGTCGGGTTCGACGATCTGGGGGCGTACAAGTACCTGCTGAAGGTGTCCCAGGACGGCCGTGTGCGCGACCGGCGCGGAGAGGCGCTGCAGCAGCTGGCCGACTACGACCGGCGCCACCGCTCACAGCTGCTGCCGACGCTCGAGGAGTACCTGCGGCGCCGCGGCAACATCGCGGCCGCCGCCTCCACGCTGTATGTGCACCCCAACACCCTGCGGCAGCGGCTACGCCGCATCCAGGACCTGACGGGGCTGGATGTCGCCCGCGAGGACTGGCTGATGATCGAGATCGAGCTGAAGCTGCACAGGCTGGACGAGGCGCTGGGCAGATGACCCACTCCTGCTCGGCATAACGGCCGCATCACTTCGGGGTCACGCCGCCATCACGATCGGCCTTTTGGGCCGACTTGCGGAGAAAACGCCCTACCCCCTAGTAATCCGCGCCGGATTTTGCAACATTTGCGCCATATCCGACGTGAAGGAGAGAGGTATGGCCACTGTGAGCGCTCGTCCACTTGCCGACACCATCCGGGCCAAGGCAGATCAGGACGGCATCAAGTTCTTCTTCGCCCAGTTCGTCGATATGAACGCAAAGCCCTCTGCCAAGCTGGTTCCGATCGAGAACTGGGATGGTCTGGTCAATGAGGGCGCCGGCTTCGCCGGCTTCGCGGCCGGCCCGATCGGTCAGACGCCCGCCTCGCCCGACATGATGGCGATCCCCGACCTGGCCAGCTACACGCCGGTGCCGTTCAAGCCGGGGCTGGCGCGGTTTGCCTGCGACATCACGGTGGAAGGTGAGGAGTGGCCGTACTGCCCGCGCACGATCCTGCGCCGCCAGCTGGCCCGCGCCAAGGAGCTCGGCTACACGTTCAAGGTGGGCATGGAGCTCGAGTTCTTCCTGCTGCGTGAGAACGCGGAGGGCGGCATCGAGCTGGCCGACCCGCTCGACCGGCTCGACCAGCCCTGCTACGACATGAAGGGGCTGACCCGGCAGTACGAGTTTCTGAGCACGCTCTCGACCTACGTCAACCAGCTCGGCTGGGGCAGCTATGCCAACGACCACGAGGACGCGAACGGGCAGTTCGAGTCGAACTTCGAGTTCGCAGACGCGCTCACCACGGCCGACCGCGCCATCTTCTTCCGCTACATGGTGCATGCAATGGCGCAGGAGCGGGGTCTGCTCGCGACCTTCATGGCCAAGCCGTTCGGTCACCTGACCGGCAACGGCGGCCACTTCCACATGTCGCTCTGGGACGAGAGCGGCGAGACCGACCTGTTCGGCGATGACGACGACCCCAACGGGCTGGGCCTGTCCAAGCTCGGCTACCAGTTCACGGCCGGGCTGAAGAAGCACGCCAAGGCCTACATCGCCGTCACCGCGCCGACGGTCAACAGCTACAAGCGGCTGACGACGACCGCCGGCACGCCCACGTCGGGTGCCACCTGGTCGCCGATCTTCATCACCCACGGCGCCAACAACCGTACCCAGATGCTGCGGCTGCCGGGCGGCCACGTCGAGGACCGTACGGTGGACGGCTCGTGCAACCCGTACCTGGCGATGGCCGTGATCCTGGCCGCCGGCCTGGACGGCATCGAGCACGACATGGATCCCGGGCCGCACAACGACGACAACCTGTACGAGCTGACCGCCAAGGAGCTGAAGCGGCGCAAGATCGAACTGCTGCCGGCCAACCTGCTGGACGCAACCAGGCACCTGGAGAAGGACGCCGTGATCCGCGAGGCGCTCGGGAACACGGGCACCGAGGACTACATCGACTACTTCGTGAAGACCAAGCAGGACGAGTGGAACGCCTACCACGAGCAGGTCACGCCGTGGGAGGTCAACCGCTACCTGACGCTGTTCTAGCAGCGAGCGGGGTGCCGGCCGCTGGGCCGGCACCCGAGCGGCTGTACATCTGCACATAGCCGCCACGGGAATTGCATCCCCGCTGGCACTGCCGCAAACACGGCGCAATCCGTAGGATATTGGCGCCCCTGCCATCGTCTCGAAAGGATCGATTGCCGTGTGCGGGTTGTGTGGATTCCTCTACAAGGATCCCGGTCGCTACGGGCCCGTCGGCCACGTCATGTTCGACATGCTCACGCCGCTTGACCGGCGTGGCACCGATTCCACCGGCGTCGCTCTCTACGGCCCGCCCCGGGATGACTCCTACGTGCTGCGCATGCGGATGGAGGCGAACGGCGACACGCCCCGCAGGGTGCACGAGGCGCTGGCGGGCGCCGGCCCGGTCAGCGAGGAGTCTCACACCGGAGGCAACCTGCGCGCGCGGATCGGCTATGCCGGCGACCTGGGCACGCTCACCGATCTGGTCGAGGACGTGCCCGAGACCGAGGTGTTCTCGATCGGCCGCTCGATGGAGATCGTGAAGGACGTGGGTGACGCGTCCGACGTCGAGGCTGCTGCGCCCTACAAGTCGTTCGAGGGCAGCCACGCCATCGGCCACACCCGCATGGCCACCGAGTCGCTGGTGGACGTCGCCCACAGCCACCCATTCTGGGCGCGGCCGTTCGCCGACATCTCGGTGGTCCACAACGGCCACATCACCAACTACCACAAGCTGCGCCGGCGCCTGGCCGGGAAGGGCCACCGCTTCGCCACCGGCAACGACTCCGAGGCGATCGCCGTCTACATCGCCGACAAGCTGGAGCAGGGTGACTCACTCGAGGACGCGCTGCGCTCCTCGGTGCACGATCTGGACGGCACCTTTGCCTACCTGATCTCGACGCCGCAGGGTATCGGCGTCGCCCGCGACCGCTTCGCCCTGAAGCCGCTGATCTTCGCCGAGGATGACGAGAAGGTGCTGATCGCATCGGAGGAGATCGCGCTGCGCCGTGTCGCCGACTCGACCGATCTGAAGCCGCGCGAACTGGGCGCGGGGGAGGTGCGCTGGTGGCTACGCTGATCTCCGAGATCGACTGCTCGCAGCACACCACGCGCGAGATCAACCAGGCGATCAAACGCGCGGCCGCCGACGGCGTGCCGGACGTGCGCCTGACGAACCCCGCGGCCCGCCACTGCCTGGCGGTGGCGGTGATGTCACCCACGCGCATCGTCTTCGACGGGCCGGTCGGCTGGTACTGCGGCGGCATGTGCGACGGCGCCGAGATCGTCGTCAACGGCAACTGCGGCTGGAGCGTGGGCGAGAACCTGATGTCCGGCTCGATCGCGGTGCACGGAAACGGCGGCAGCTCGGCCGGTGCCACCATCCGCGGCGGCCGCGTCTTCATCGAGGGAGACACCGGCGCCCGCACCGGCATCGCCATGAAGGGCGGCACCGTGGTCGTGGGCGGCTCGGTCGGCTACATGTCGGGGTTCATGATGCAGCGCGGCACGATGATCGTGTGCGGCGACGCCGGTGACGGCATCGGCGATTCCATGTACGAGGGCACCGTCTACGTCGGCGGCACCATTCATGCGCTCGGCGCGGACTGCGTCGAGACCGACCTCCGCGGCGACGACCGGGATCTGCTGGAGTCGGAGCTGAGCGCGAACGACATCGACTCCGGCGGCTACGACTGGAAGAAGCTCGTCTCCGGCCGCAAGCTGTGGAACTTCTCGAAGCACGAGTACGACGCCTGGAGGGCAGCGCTGTGAGCGACTTCATCCCGCGCGGCGAGGACGGGCACGTGCACCAGAAGCTTTGGGTGTGGTCCCCGGAGACGATCGACGACATCCAGACCAAGGCCGAGCTGGGCCGCTACACCAACCGCGGCCTCGGCACCACCCGGCGCACGCCGCACTTCCAGGACCTGACGTTCGTGCCCTGCACGCTCTCGCGGGTGCCGCTGGAGGGGTACCGGGAGGCCTGCGACACGAGCGTCGAGATCGGCGCCCGCCACGGTGCCACGCCGATCCGCCTGGCCACGCCGATCACGATCGCCGGCATGAGCTACGGCGCGCTCTCGCGCAACGCCAAGCAGGCGCTGGGCACCGCCGCCACCCGCGTCGGCATCTCGACGACCACCGGCGACGGCGGCATGCTCGACCTCGAGCGCGAGGCATCCGACCAGCTGGTCTACCAGGTGCTTCCCAGCCGCTACGGCTTCAACCCGCACCACCTGCGGATGGCCAACGCGGCCGAGATCGTGATCGGCCAGGGCGCGAAGCCCGGCACCGGCGGCGTGCTGCTGGGCGCGAAGGTGTCGCCGATCATCGCCGAGGCGCGCACGCTGCCGCCCGGCGTCGACCAGCGCTCGCCCTGCCGGCACCCCGACTTCGTGGGGCCTGACGACCTCCAGATCAAGATCGAGGAGCTGCGCGAGGCCACCGACGGCGCGATCCCGATCTACATCAAGATCGGCGCCTGCCGCGTGGCCGACGACGTCAAGCTGGCGTGCAAGGCCGGCGCCGACGTGATCGTGATGGACGGCCTCGAGGGCGGCACCGGCGCGTCGCCGGACTCGCTCATGGACCACACCGGCATCCCCACCATGGCGGCGCTGGTGGAGGCCGTGGCGGCGCTGCGCGAGATGGAGCTCGAGGGCGTCGTCAACCTGATCATCTCGGGCGGCATCCGAAACGGCGTGGACGCCGCCAAGGCGCTGGCGCTGGGTGCGGACGCCGTCTCGATCGGCACCGCCGCGATGATTGCGCTCGGCTGCAACAAGCCGGTGCACCTCGAGGACTACGAGCGCATGGGCACCGAGCCCGGCGCCTGCCACCACTGCCACACGGGTCTCTGCCCGGTTGGCATCACCACCCAGGACGAGGATCTGATCGCCCGCCTGCCGGTGGACGAGGCCGCCGACCACGTCACCGGCTTCCTCAACTCGATGACCCAGGAGATGCAGATGTTCGCGCGCGCCTGCGGCAAGAACGACGTGCACGACCTTGAGCCCGAGGACATGCGCGCCATGACGATCGAGGCGTCCGCGATCACCGGCATCCCGCTGGTGGGCACCGACTTCGCCTTCCGACCCGAGTCCTTCGCCGACGCGATCATGCGCGCGATGACGGCTCAGACCACAAACGGCCACTCCGATCAGAAGGTGCATCACTAACGTGAGCTTCATACTGCCTTGTCCCAACTGCGGTCCGCGGGCCGTCGACGAGTACGCGTACGGCGGCGAGGTGACTGAGCGCGCCACGACGTCAAACGACGAGCGATCGCTGTTCCACTACCTCTACTTCCGCACCAACACCGGCGGCGACCAGCGGGAATGGTGGTTCCATTCATCCGGCTGCCGCGAGTGGTTCCAGGCCGAGCGCAACACCACCCGCAACCAGGTGCTGCAGGTGGCGCGGCCGGGTGAGCTGGCCGCGAGCCGGGAGCAGGCCGGTGGCTGAAGAGCGGCTGGCGCAACGACAGGGCGAGTTGATCGACCGCTCGCAGGAGGTGACCTTCCAGTGGGAGGGCCGCCCGGTCACGGGCTACGCCGGCGACACCATCGCCTCGGCCCTCTACGCCGCCGGCACGCGCGTGTTCTCACGCTCCTTCAAGTACCACCGCCCGCGCGGCCTGATGTGCTGCTCCGGCCAGTGCCCGAACTGCCTGGTGGAGGTGGACGGGCAGCCGACCGTGCGCGCCTGCATGACGCCGGTCGAGCAGGGCATGGACGTGAAGCACCTGAACGCATGGCCCTCGCTGCAGCGCGACTTCCTGCACCTGGTGGGCCGGCTCACGCCCAGCTTCGGCATGCAGGTCGGCTTCTACTACAAGACCTTCATCCACCCGCGCCGCGCCTGGCCGCTCTACGAGAAGATCCTGCGCAACGCCGCCGGCCTCGGCAAGCTCGATCCCGACCATCGCCGCACCGAGCGCTTCGACAAGGTGCACCGCCACGTCGACGTGCTGGTGATCGGCGGCGGCGAGGCCGGGCTGGAGGAGGCGGCCGAGGCGGCCGAGCAGGGCAAGCACGTGGCGCTGGTCGAGGAGGGCCTTGCCCTGGGCGGGCAGCTGGCCTGGGGTGGCCCGCGCAGCAACGGACGCCTGACCGCGCTGATCGACCGCGTGAACGCTGCCGGTGTCGAGATCCTGCAGCCGGCCTACGCCGGCGGCGTCTACGAGGGCCTGCTGGTGCCGGTCTACCAGGGCCGCACCATGCACCGCTTCCGCCCGGCCGAGCTGGTGATCGCAACCGGGTCGATCGAGCAGCCGCTGGTGTTCGGCAACAACGACCTGCCTGGCGTGATGCTGGCCAGCGGGGCGCGGCGGCTGGTCAACCAGTTCCGGCTGATGCCGTGGGAGCAGGCCGTGGTGCTGACGTCGAGCGACGAGGGCCTTGCGGCGGCGCTCGACCTGGCGGACGGCGGTGTGAACGTGCTGGCCGTGGCCGACTCGCGGCGCGACGCCGACGGCAGCGCCATCGAGGACGCCGGCATCGAGTACCTGGCCGGCTTCCAACCGTGGCAGGCCAAGGGCTCAAGGGCGGTCACGGGCGTGGTCGTCACGCGCGACGGCGAGCACCGCAGCCTGGCCTGCGACCTGCTGGTGATGTCGGGCGGCAGCGTCGGTCAGACGGCGCTCGTCAGCCAGGGCGGCGGCGGCATCCGCTACGACCGCGACCAGCGCCGCTACGTGCCCGACGCGCTGCCGGAGGGCATGCGCGTCGTGGGTGCGGCGGCCGGATCGGCCGCGGCCGCCGGAGCGGTGCCGGCGCAGGCGCCGAAGACCGGCTGCAAGCAGGTCGTCTGCTTCTGCGAGGACGTCACCACGAAGGACATCGCGCTGTCGCTGGACGAGGGCTTCAGCTCGCTGGAGCTGTCCAAGCGCTACACGACCGTGACCATGGGCCCGTGCCAGGGGCGCATGTGCCACCGCAACTCCGGGCTCGTGATCGCCGACCAGCTCGGCCTCGACCCAGATTCCCAGCGGGTCGGGGTCACCACCTCGCGGCCGCCGCACAACCCCACCAGCTTCTCGCTGCTGGCGGCCCGCGGCTACGAGCCGGTGAAGCGCACGTCCACCCACCACTGGCACGCCGAGCACGGCGGCAAGATGCTGTGGGCGGGCGACTGGAAGCGCCCCTACGACTACGGTGACGGCGACAGCGAGGTCGACGCCGTGCACGAGTCGCTGGGCCTGATCGACGTGTCCACGCTGGGCAAGCTGATCGTGCGCGGGCCCGACGCCGCCGCCTTCCTGGAGCGGCTCTACCCGAACCGGTTCGGCGACATGAAGCTGGCCCGCGTCCGCTACGGGATCGTCTGCGGGGATGATGGCTCGATCATCGACGACGGCACCGTCGCCCGGCTGTCGGAGCAGGAGTACTACGTGACCACCACGTCGTCGGGTGCCGGCGGCATGGAGCAGTGGTTCACCTGGTGGAACGCCGTGTGGAAGATGGACTGTGAGATCGTCAACGTCACGTCGACGATCGCCGCGTTCAACCTGGCCGGCCCGAACGCGCGGACGGCGCTGTCCACGCTGACCGATTTCGACCTCTCGAACGAGGCCTTCCCGTACCTGGGGGCGGGGCACGCCCAGATCGCCGGCGTCCCCTGCCTGGTGCTGCGGATCGGATTCGTGGGAGAGCTCGGCTACGAGCTGCACGTACCCGCTGCCGCCGGCGAGCACCTCTGGGAGAAGCTGATGGAGGCCGGTCGTTCGTACGACGTGAAGCCGTTCGGCCTGGAGCCCCAGCGGGTGCTGCGGCTCGAGAAGATGCACATCATCGTCGGCCAGGACACGAACGCCGAGTCCAATCCGCTCGAGGCGGGGATGCCGTGGATCGTCAAGCTGGACAAGGAGTCCGACTGGATCGGCCGCTACGCGATCGAGTGGTACAAGCGCCGCGGCAACAGGCTGACGCTGGTCGGCTGGGAGGCCCAGAACGGCGGTGTGCCGATCGAGGGCACGCAGGTGGTCGGTGCCGACGGCCAGCCGGCGGGGCGCATCACCAGCTCCCGCTTCTCGCGCCGGCTGGGCAAGGCGATCGGCATCGCCTGGCTGCCGGTCGAGCAGTCCGAGGAGGGCACCGCGATCCGAATCTCCGACCCGAAGGGGTCGACGATCCCGGCCACCGTCACGCACAAGCCCTTCTACGACCCCGATGGAGAGAGGTTGCGCTCGTGAGCACCGTTGCCGACCCGTTTGCATTCCTGTCGCCGGCGGCGGCCGAGGGTGCCGTCCTGCGCACCCCGATGGAGCGACACCACCGCGCGGCCGGCGCCGAGTTCGAGGACCGGGACGGCTGGCGGTTGGCCGACTACCCGTCGAACGGCGAGGCCCCCGCCTGGGCGGCCGACATCTCCCAGCACGGCAAGATCGACGTGCGCGGCCCAAAGGCCGAGATCGACCGGCTCAGCGCCGGGCTGGAGCTGGGCAGCGCCAGCCACGTGGACGGCGTCTGGACGCTGCGCCTGTCGCCGTCGCACGCCCTGGTGCTGTGCCCGTTCACGCGGGTCGAGCAGCTGCGCGCCCGCATCGCGTCGGAGTCGGCGGCGATCTGCGCCACCGACATGACCTGCGGATGGGCGGGCGTGATGCTCGGCGGCGAGCGGGTGCGTGACGTGTTCATGCGCTCGTCCTCGCTGGACGTGCGGCCGCACCGGTTCCCGGCCGGCGCCTGCATGGCCGGCTCGGTGATGCGCTGCGGGTCGATCATCCTGAACGATCACGATCGCTTCTGGGTGCTCTGCGGCTGGGAGTTCGGGGAGTACATGTGGGAGTCGCTGCTCGACGCGGGGGCGATGCTCGGCATCACGCCGGTGTCGGCCGCGGCCGTCCTGCGCAGCGAGGTGGCGGCATGATCGGCCTGCTCAGAAAGCACCGCTACTTTCGCGACCACGACCTCAAGTCGAGCTATGACGTCGTCATCATCGGCGCCGGCGCGCATGGCCTGGCCACGGCCTACTACCTGGCCAAGCGCCACGGCATCAAGAAGATCGCCGTCCTCGACCGCAGCTACATGGGCGCGGGCGCCTCCGGACGAAACACCACCATCATCCGCTCCAACTATCTGACGCCCGAGGGCGCTCGGTTCTACGAGGCGAGCGTGAAGCTGTACGAGACGCTCTCGCAGGACCTCAACTTCAACATGCTCTTCTCCCAGCACGGGCACCTGACGCTGGCCCACTCCGACCGCTCCGTGAACACGATGATGGAGCGGGCCGAGGTGAACCGGCTTGTGGGCGTCGACTCGCGGGTCGTGTACCCCGACGAGATCAAGGACCTGTGCCCGCAGCTCGACATCAGCGACCATCCCACCTTCCCGATCCTGGCCGCGCTCTACCACCCGCCCGGCGGCGTCATCCGCCACGACGCGGTGGTCTGGGGCTACGGCAAGGAAGCCGACAAGATGGGCGTCGAGATCCACCAGTACACCGACGTCACCGGCATCAACGTCGAGAACGGCAAGGTCACGGGGGTCGAGACCAACCGCGGCACCATCAGCTGCGACACCGTGATCTCCTGCGTCGCCGGCTGGAGCACGCTGGTCTGCGACCTGGTCGGCGTGCCGCTGCCGCTGACCACACACATCCTGCAGGCGTGCGTGACCGAGCCGGTGAAGCCGCTGTTGGACAAGATCATCGTGTCCGGCACGCTGCACATCTACATCAGCCAGTCCGACCGCGGCGAGTTCGTGATGGGTTCCGAGATCGAGCCCTACTCGGGCTACTCCAACACGAGCACCTTCCGGTTCATCGAGGATCTGGCGATGCACATGATCGAGCTGTTGCCGATGCTCGGCCACGCCAAGATCCTGCGGCAGTGGACCGGCTACTGCGACGTCTCCCCCGACTACTCGCCGATCATGGGATTCACCGAGGTGGAGGGATTCATCGTCGACGCCGGATGGGGCACGTACGGGTTCAAGGCCTCGCCGATCGTCGGGTTCACCATCGCCGACCTGATCGGCACGGGCAAGACGCCCGAGCTGATCCAGCCGTTCCGGTGGGCCCGGTTCTACGAGAACGATCTTGTGTCGGAGCGCGGCGCGGCCGCGGTCTCGCACTGACATCAGCAAAGGAGCAAAGGTGAAGAGCAGCCTCGAGATCGCCCAGGAAGCCGTGCTGCGGCCGATTATGGACGTCGCCACGGAGATGGGCCTGGAGGAGGACGAGGTCGATCTGTACGGCAAGTACAAGGCCAAGATCGACCTCAGCGTGATCGACCGGCTGTCCGGTGCGCCCGACGCGAAGATCGTATGCGTCTCGGCGATCACCCCCACCAAGGCCGGAGAGGGCAAGACCACCACCTCGGTCTCGCTGACGCAGGGCCTGGGGGCGATCGGCAAGCGCCCGATCCTGTGCCTGCGCGAGCCCTCGCTGGGCCCGATCTTCGGCATCAAGGGCGGCGCCGCCGGCGGCGGGCTCACCCAGGTCGTGCCGATGGAGGATCTCAACCTCCACTTCACCGGTGACTTTCACGCCATCGCCGCGGCCAACAACATGCTGGCCGCGTTCGTCGACCGCCACATCTTCTACGGCAACGACCTCCAGATCGACCCGTTCCGCGTCAGCTGGCGGCGGGCGGTCGACATGAACGACCGCAACCTGCGCAACATCGTCTCGGGCCTGGGCGGCCCCACGCACGGCATCCCGCGCGAGACCGGCTTCGACATCGTTGCCGCCTCCGAGGTGATGGCGATCATGGGCATGGCGACGTCGCTGCACGATCTGCGCAAGCGGATCGGCTCGATCACGGTTGCCTACGACGTCGAGGGCGCACCGATCACGGCCGAGCAGATGGGCTGCGCCGGCGCCATGACCGTGCTGCTCAAGGACGCGCTCAAGCCGAACCTGATCCAGACGCTGGAGGGCCAGCCCTGCTTCATGCACATCGGGCCGTTCGGCAACATCGCACACGGCAACAGCTCGGTGGTGGCCGACCTGGCCGGCCGCAGGCTGGGCGACTACCTGGTGACCGAGGCCGGGTTCGGCAGCGACCTGGGCATGGAGAAGTTCATGGACATCGTCTGCCGCGCGGGCGGTTTCGGGCCCAGCGCGGTGGTGATCGTCGCCACCGCCAAGGCGCTCAAGCACCATGCCGGCCTCGAGGACGACCCGCGCAACTCGACCGCCGACAACCTGAAGGCGATCGAGGAGGGCTCGCAGAACCTGGCCCGGCACATCCAGAACGCGAAGGAGTTCGGCGTCCCCTGCGTCGTCGCGGCCAACCGCTTCCCCGGCGACACGGACGAGGAGGTCGCGCTCGTCCAGAAGCTCGCCATGGAGCACGGAGCGCACGCGGCAGTGCTGAACGAGGGCTTCGCCCGCGGCGGCGAGGGTGCTGCCGAGATGGCCGAGGCTGTGGCCGACGCATGCGAGCAGCCGAACGGCTTCACCTTCGTGTACGAGGATTCCGACCCGATCG
>JBJMJD010000104.1:0-19774 GCA_045806525.1 Gaiellales bacterium
ACTGGGCACACCTCTTGAGACCGCGGCGACGATTCGACCAGCGGCCGCAGGAGCCGACCACCAGGATCAACGATGCCATCCGCGTGCCACAGGTGCGCCTGATCGGCGCAGACGGCGAGCAGATCGGCATCAAGAGCACCGACGAGGCGCTCAAATACGCGTGGGACATGAACCTCGACCTGGTCGAGGTGGCGCCCGATGCCAAGCCGCCCGTGTGCCGGGTGATGGACTACTCGAAGTACAAGTACGAGCAGGAGCAGAAGGCCAAGCTGGCCCGAAAGCACCAGTCCACCATCACGATCAAAGAGATCAAGCTCAGACCCAAGATCGATCCGCACGACTACGCGACCAAGAAGGGGCACGTCGTCCGCTTCCTCAAGAACCGTGACAAGGTCAAGGTCACGATCATGTTCCGGGGACGCGAGATGACCCACCCAGACCGGGGCCGTCAGCTACTGTTGAAGCTGGCCGACGAGGTGCAGGATCTCGGCATCGTCGAGTCAGCCCCGCTGCAGGACGGTCGCAACATGGTGATGATGCTGGCGCCGCACAAGAACGCGCCGGTAACCCCGCCAGCCGATGCGGCGCCCGAACCCGAAAGCGATGCGGCGCCCGAACCCGAAAGCGATGCGGCGCCCGCTCCCGAGCCCGAGGCCGAGAGCAAGCAGGCCGCCGATCCGGCCCCGGCCGGCGACACCACGTAGGAGACAGCGATGCCGAAGATGAAAACCAAACGCGCCGCCGCGAAGCGGCTGCGGCTCACCGCCGGCGGCAAGCTGATGCGCCGCCGCGCCTTCAAGTCGCACTTCCTCGAGCACAAGTCGGCGAAGCGGCTGCGCAAGAAGCGCCGCGACACCGGCATCGCCACCCCGGACACGAAAGAGGCGCTGCGCCTCCTCGGCAAGCGATAGGAGAGAGCGATGGCACGAGTCAAACGCAGCGTTCATTCGAAGAAGAAGCGCCGCGAGGTTCTGGATCAGGCCAAGGGCTACCGCGGCCTGAAGAAGAACAGCTACAAGCGCGCCAAGGAGCAGGTGATGAAGTCGCTCTCCTACTCCTACCGCGACCGGCGCGTGCGCAAGCGCGACTTTCGGCGGCTGTGGATCATCCGCATCAACGCCGGCGCCCGCCAGAACGGCATGTCGTACAACCAGATGATGCACGGCCTGAAGCTGGCCGAAGTCGAGCTCGACCGCAAGGTGCTGGCCGACATCGCGGTCAGCGACCCCGAGGCCTTCACCGTGCTTGCCGATACCGCAAAAGCGGCGCTGGCCGCAGCCGGCTGACGGACGTCCGCATGGAGCCGATCACCTCGCGCGCGAACGCGCGGCTGAAGGCTGCCCGCAAGCTGCAGGCCAAGCGCAACCGGCTGACGACAGGACTGTTCCTGGCCGAAGGTGAGGACATCGTCGAGGAGGCGCTGTCCGAGGGCATCCTGCCGACCGAGACGTTCGTCGCGGCCGGCCGCCCGCCGGACGAGGCGCTGATCGCGCGGCTCGCCCGCGGCGGCCCCGTACACGTGGTCAACGACGAGCTGGTGGCCGAGCTCGGCTCGCTCGGGCATCCGGCGCGGGTCATCTGTGTGTTCAAGGTGGAGGATCTGCCCGCTCGCGACCCCGCAAACACCGACCTGGGCGTGCACCTGCACCGCGTGATCGATCCCGGTAACGTGGGCACCGTGGTGCGGGCGGCTGGCGCGCTCGGCCCCGCGTTCCTGTCGCTCTCGGCCGGCTGCTCGGATCCGCTTTCAGCGAAGGGCGTTCGGGCCTCGATGGGCGCCGTGTTCCGCGTGCCGATCGAGCACGCCGACCTGCCCGAGCCTGGGCCGGCGCGCGTGGCGCTGGTGGCCGGCGCGGAGGTGCCGCTGTGGCAGATCGACCTGCGTCCCGCGACCGTGTTCGTGGTCGGCGCGGAGCGCCTCGGGCTGCCCGATGAGATCGTCGCCGCCTGCGAGCACGTGGCCGCCGTGCCGCAGGCGCTGGGCGCCGACTCGTTGAACGCCGCCTCCGCCGCGACCGTGGCGCTCTACGAAGCCGTTCGTCAGCGCTCAGCCGTCGCCTGACTCCGATACGCGGGCGAGCCACACCGAGTCGGCTCCGTCGTCCGCCAACGGCTCGCCGTTGAAGCCGCCGTAGCGCTGCACTTGGTCGAATCCCGCCCGCTCAAGCAGCCCGGCCCAGCCATCCGGCTCCAGCCACCACAGGTGCATCCCGGCCTCGCGCTCTGCGGCGCGGACGCGCAGCGTCAGGCTGTTGTCGGCGGGGTGCCAGTCGGCCCGTTCCATGATCCCGGGCTCGCGCTCCAGCCAGCGACCGTCAGTGTCCTCGATGTCGCGCCGGTCGGGATGGAACACGTCGAACGCGAGCTGCCCCTCCGGCTCCAGCCGCGCACGCAGTGAGCGCAACACGCCCAGCCGTTCCGCGTTGTCCCGCAAGTGCAGCAGCGTTCGGAAGGGCACCGTCACGAGCGGGAACCTGCCCAGCTCGGGCAGCTCCCGCATGTCGGCGCGGACCAGGTCCAGCGACACCCCCTGGGCGCGCGCCTTGGCCTGCGCCAGGTCGAGCATGGGACGGCTGCGGTCGATGCCGACAACCGCGATCCCGGCCAGGGCGGTGGGGACAGCGATGCGGCCGCTGCCGACGCCGATCTCGAGCACGGGGCCGCCGCTCTCGATCGCCAGCCGCACGTAGAAGTCGATGTCCTCGGTGACCGAGTGGCACCAGGCGTCGTAGTCGGTGCCCAGCACTGCGTAGGCGTCGTCGCTCACCACAGCCCCGGCACGATCCGAGCAGTGCCGGCGGCGTAGCTCACCCACTCCTGTCCCAGCGCGCCCGCCATGGCGCGCTCCTCGACGCGGATCCGCGGCAGGTGGCCGAGCAGCGGCACGCCAACCGCCAGCGCCAGCCCCGCCCAGTTCGTCAGCGCCAGACCGAAGCCGAGCGCGGCCAGCAGGTTGCCGGCGTATGCGGGATGGCGAAGCAGCCGGTAGGGGCCGTCGGTGATGACGCGGTGGTCGGCCTGGATCGTGACGTCGCGCCGGAAGTAGCGCCCCAGCGTGGCGATGCCCCAGCTGCGCAGCGAGCCGCCTGCCAGGATCAGCACGGCACCCGCGACGACCGCCGGCCAGCACAGCCACGATGGAAAGGTGGCGCCGTGCACGTGGGACGCCGCCACCCATCCCAACACCAGCCCAGCGACCATCGATCCCACCAGCAGCCGCTTGGTGCCGCGATCCTCGGTCGGGCCGGCCCCGGTGCGCGACGTGCTGACCTCGATCAGCGTGCCGCCCAGCACCGCCGCCCGGCTGCTCCCGTCAGCGTCGGCCATCCGCTCGCGCGCGGTCACGAACCACTCCAGCGCCAGGTTGGCGCCGATCGCTCCGACCACCAGCGCGAAGGCGCCCGCGTGTTCCTGGATGAAGAGCTGCTGGGACACCGCTCAGCAAGCCTACATGCGCACTGTCGCGGCAACTTGCACCGGTACACTAGGCCGCTCATGAACCCGGATTCCGTGCAGAACGAGGGCCTCCAGGCGATCGCCGCCGCCCCCGACACGCCCGCGCTGGAGCAGGTGCGGATCGCCCTGCTCGGACGCAAGGCGCCGCTGGTGCTGGCGTTGCGCGAGCTGGGCAGCCTGGCGCCGGAGGAACGGGGGCCGCGGGGCAAGGTGCTGAACCAGGTGCGCCAATCGCTGGAGGCGGCGCTCGACGCCCGTGCGTCCGAGCTCGAGGCGGCGGAGCTGGACGAGCGGCTGCGGCGCGACCGCACCGATGTGACGCTGCCCGGGGCGCGGGTCGAGCGCGGCTTCGCCCACCTGATCGAGCAGACCGGCCGCGAGATCCTGGAGGTGCTGGTCGGCCTCGGCTACCGCATCAGCGACGGGCCCGAGGTCGAGACCGTCTACCGCAACTTCGACGCGCTCAACCACGCGCCCACCCATCCCACCCGGCAATCCACGGACACGTACTACATCGATGAGCACACCGTGCTGCGGACGCACACCTCACCGATGCAGATCCGCACAATGCAGTCACAGCCGCCGCCCGTCTACATGGCCACCATGGGCCGCTGCTATCGCCGCGACACGCCCGACGCCACCCACACCGCGATGTTCACGCAGATCGAAGGGCTGGCGGTCGATCGCGGGCTGTCGCTGGCGCACCTGAAGGGGACGCTGCTCGCCTTCGCCCGCGAGATGTTCGGCGCCGATCGCGAGGTGCGCCTGCGCCCGCACTTCTTCCCCTTCACCGAGCCCTCGGTGGAGGTGGACGTGTCCTGTTTCAACTGCGCCCGCGACGGCTCGCCGTGCCGTGTCTGCAAGGGCGAGGGCTGGGTCGAGGTGCTGGGCGCGGGCATGGTCGATCCCGCCCTGTTCGACCACGTCGACGGCTACGACCCCGAGCTCTGGACGGGCTACGCCTGGGGGATGGGGGTGGAGCGGATCGCCGCGCTGCGCCATGCCGTGCCCGACATCCGCTGGCTGTGGGAGAACGACCTGCGGCTGATGGAGCAGTTCGGGTGAGGGTGCCGGTCTCGTGGCTGCGCGAGTACGTCAGCTTCGACATGCCGCCACGCGAGCTGGGCGAGCTGCTGAGCATGACCGGCACCAAGCTGGAGGCGGTGCACCGGATCGGCGTCCCGGCAGGCGCCGAGCTGTTCAAGGTCGGCCGCGTGCTCTCCAGGGAGCAGCACCCTGACGCCGACAGGCTGTCGCTCTGCACCGTCGACGTGGGCGACGGAGAGCCCCGTCAGATCGTGTGCGGCGCGACTAACTTCGGCGCCGGTGCCACGGTCGGCGTGGCGCTGCCCGGCGCCACGCTGCCGGACGGCACCGTCCTGCGCGTGGCGAAGCTGCGCGGGGTGGAGTCGCACGGCATGATGCTGTCGGAGAGCGAGCTGGAGCTCTCGGGCGACCACGACGGCCTGATGCTGCTTGCGGACGGTCTGGAGCCCGGCACCCCGCTGTCTCAGGTGCTGCCGATCGACGACGAGGTGCTCGAGTTCGAGATCACGTCGAACCGGCCGGACTGCCTGTCGGTGTACGGCATCGCCCGCGAGGCGTCCGCGTCGCTGGACGTCGACCTGGCGCCCTGGCCGGGCCGCGAGCCACCGGCGTCCGGTGGCGACTCGGTCGACGCGTGGGTGAAGGCACGCATCGACGCGCCCGACCTGTGCCCGCGCTGGGCGGCGCGCGTCTTCACCGACGTCAAGGTCGGTCCGTCGCCGCCGTGGCTGAAGGCCCGGATCGCGGCCGCCGGCATGCGCCCGATCTCGAACGTCGTGGACATCACCAACTACGTGATGCTCTGCGTCGGCGAGCCCACGCACGCGTTTGATCTGGACAAGGTGACCGGCCGCGAGATCATCGTGCGGCGGGCCGGCGACGGTGAGCGCGTGATCACGCTGGACGGCCAGGAGCGCACGCTCGACGCCGACGTGCTGGTGATCGCCGATGCCGAGAAGCCGTCGGCGGTGGCCGGGCTGATGGGGTCGGAGTGGAGCGAGGTGTCGGATAGCACGACCACCGTGCTGCTGGAGTGCGCGAACTTCGACGGCCCCAATATCCAGAGCTCGTCGACGCGCCTGGAGCTGCGCACCGAGGGCTCGACCCGTTGGGAGAAGGGCCTCGACCCGCACCTGGTGCCGCATGCGCTCGCGCTGGCCTCCCAGCTGATGGTGGAGCTGACGGGCGCGCGGCTGGTGCCCGGGACCGTCGACCTGCACGGGCAGCTGCCCGAGCCGGCGGTGGTGCCGCTGCGGCGGGAACGGCTGGAGCTGCTGATCGGGGTGACCTACGAGCAGGCGCAGATCGACCGTACGCTGACCCGGCTCGGCTACGACAGCGCCGACGGGGGCTGGCGGGTGCCCACCTGGCGCGCGAACGACACCTTCCGCGAGGTCGACCTGATCGAGGAGGTGTCGCGCATCGACGGTATCTGGAAGGTGCCGACCGTGATGCCGCCGCACGCCGACGCCATCGGCAAGCGTGACCCCGACGTGCGGCTGCGCAACCGCGTGATCGACGTGCTGCTGGGCGCCGGCCTGTCTGAGGCGGTGACCGTCGCGTTCACCGACGAGAGACTGGCCGACCGGCTGCGGCTCCCGCCAGGCCATCCTCGCGGCGATGCGGTGCGGGTGGCGAACCCGATGGGTGCCGACCAGGCGCTGCTTCGCACGGTGCTGTTTCCGGGGCTGCTGGCTTCCGTCCGTCGCAACCTAGACGCCGGCCGCGACCGCGTCGCCCTGTTCGAGGTGGCCCGCGTGGTGCTGCCGGCGCCGGGTGAGGAGCTGCCGCACCAGCCGGTGCGGGTGTCCGGTGTGATCGCCGGCCGCGACGCGGGCTACCTCGAGATGAAGGGCGTTGTCGAGACGCTCGAGCGCGCGCTGCGCGTGCAGCTCGAGGTCGCGGGGTCGGCCGAGCCGTTCCTGCATCCTGGACGCAGCGCTCGGCTGGGAGCGGGCGGGACGCTGGGCGAGCTGCATCCGCTGGTGGCGCGCGAGTTCGGCGTGGACGAGCAGGTGAGCATGTTCGAGATCGACCTCGCGGAGCTCGAGACGCCCGACCCGACGCCGCTCTACCGCGACGTGGTCACCTACCCGCCGGTGCGTCAGGACATCGCCGTGGTGGTCTCCTCCGAGGTCACCGCCGCAGAGGTGCTTGCGGTGATCCGCGCTGCCGGCGGCGAGCTGCTGGCGGAGTCCGAGGTGTTCGACAGCTACCGCGGCGAGCAGGTGGGGGAGGGGCGCCAGAGCGTGGCCGTGCACCTCCAGTTCCGCGCGCCCGATCGCACGCTGACCGATGCCGAGGCGGATGCGGCCCGGGAGGCGATCGTGGCCGCGCTGCGCGAGCGCCTGGGCGGGCAGCTGCGCTAGACCGACCACCCTCTACTACATGGTGGTGCCCTGGGTGGCGACCGGGCGCACGTCATCGACCCGCGACAGCAGCCGCAGCGTGCCCTTGACGCCGACGCTGTCGAGCGTTGCCAGCCGCTTGCGGCAGAGCGGGGCGGCCGTGCCGTAGCCGAACGTGTGCGCTGCGCGGAAGCGGAAGACGCCGCTTCGCCAATCCCGCTCGTGCCAGGGATTCAGCGGAGACAACACGAGCGCCGACTCCTCGCTCTGGCTCGCGTCGAGCAGCTCCAGCTCGACGTTCATCGACGACCAATCCTCGGGCTGGCGCGCCAGTATCTGATCCCACTGTTCGGCGAGCTGTTCCATTGGCGGCCATCCTAGCTTGTGTACAGTGCGGCCCGTGGACGACCTGCTGACCGAGCGGCTGGCCGAGCTCGCCGTTGGCTTTGGAGCCAACGTGCAGGCCGATCAGATCGTGATCGTGACCGCCGAGCTCGGGCGCGAGCCGTTGGCCCGGGCCGTTGCCGCTGCCGCGTATCGGGCCGGCGCCAGGTACATCGATGTCACCTACACCGACGCGTTCGTGCGCCGGGCCAAGATCGAGAATGCGGGCGACGAGGCGATCGGATACGCGCCGCCCTGGCACGTGGAGCGCATCAAGCAGATGGGAGACCAGCGCGTTGCCGTGATCTCCCTGGAGGCGGCACTCGACCCGGCCGCCACCGATGGACTCGACCCCGTCCGCCTGGGAGCCGATCAGTCGCCCGTCAGGCAGGCCTATCTGCGGCTGGTGATGGAGCGCCTGATCAACTGGTGCATCATCGCCTGCCCGACGCCGGAGTGGGCGGCGAGAGTGCATCCCGACCTGCCCGTCGATCGGGCGTACGAGCTGCTGTCGAAGCAGATTGCGCGCGTGTGCCGGCTGGACGAGGACGACCCGGTGGCCGCGTGGCAGAGACGCTTCGATCGGCTCACCGAGATCAGCGAGCGGCTCGCCCGGCACCGGTTCGATGCGATCCACTTCGGCGGCGACGGCACCGACCTGACGGTGGGCCTGCTGCCCAGCGGCGAGTGGGCGTGTGCGACGTTCACCACCGCCGACGGCATCTCGCACCATCCCAACCTGCCCACCGAAGAGGTGTTCACGACACCCGACCCGCGCCGCACCGAGGGCGTCGTGCGCTCCACCAAGCCGCTCAACATCGAGGGCACGCTGGTCACCGGCCTGACGGTGCGGTTCGAGGGCGGCCGCGCGGTGGCGATCGACGCCGACGGCGGCGCCGAGGTGCTGCGCGGCCGCGCGTCGCGAGACGACGGCGCGTCAATGCTTGGCGAGCTGGCGCTGGTCGACGGCGAGGGCCGCATCGGCGCGCTGGACACGGTTTTCTACTCGACCCTGATCGACGAGAACGCGGCCAGCCACATCGCGCTCGGGAACGGTTTGGGGTATCTCATCAAGGACGAACGCGACAGGCAACACGTGAACTCGAGCTCCATCCACATCGACTTCATGATCGGCAGCCCGGAGATTGACGTCGACGGCGTGAACGACGACGGCACTCGCGTGCCGGTGTTGCGGGGCGGCGAATGGCAGATCTGACGATCGACGAGCGCCGCCGCAGGCTGGCACGGCTGCTGGTCGGGTTCGGCGCCAACGTCCAGCCCGGCCAGACGGTGATGGTGGGTGGCGACATCGACGACCGTGAGCTGGTGCGCGCCGTGGCCAGCGAGTGCTACCTGGCGGGCGCCAGGTTCGTCGAGCTCAATTACTTCGACCTGCACCTCAAGCGTGCGCGGATCGAGTTCGGCGGCGACGATTCGATCGGGTACGCGACCACCTGGTCGTACGACCAGGCGCGGGCGGCGGCAGCAGAGAAGTGGGCGATCATCAGCCTGTCGGGTGGCACCGATCCGTCGATCCTGGCCGGCCTCGACCCCGATCGGCTGGGCAGAGACAACTCGCCGGTCAACACGGAGTGGCTGAAGGCGGTCAGCGAGCAGCTGGTGAACTGGACGGTCGGGCCCAGTCCCTCGCCGGTGTGGGCTGCGGTCGTGCATCCCGACCTGGCGCCGGACGCGGCGCTGCAGCTGCTCTGGTCGGAGGTCGAGCGGGTCTGCCGCCTGGACGAGGAGGATCCGGTGGCCTCGTGGGAGCAGCGAATGGGCGACATGGTCGCGACGGCCGGCCGCATCAACGACCTCCGGTTCGACTCGCTGCACTTCCAGGGGCCCGGCACCGACCTCGAGGTCGGCCTGCTGCCCAGCTCACGGTTCATCTCCGGCGGGTCGCAGACGGCGGACGGCATCCCGCACCGGCCGAACGTGCCCTCAGAGGAGGCGTTCACGACGCCCGACCCGACGCGGGTCAACGGCGAGGTGCGTGCGACCCGGCCGCTGGATGTTGGCGGCACGGTGCTGACCGGGCTGCGGGTGCGGTTCGAGGACGGCCGTGCCGTCAAGATCGACGCCGACCAGGGCGCCGAGGTGCTGCGCGCCCGCACCGCCATCGACGAGGGCGGCGTGCGGCTGGGGGAGGTGGCGCTGGTCGACGGCGAGAGCCGCATCGGGCAGCTTGGCACCGTCTTCTACGAGACGCTGCTGGACGAGAACGCGGCCTGCCACATCGCCCTGGGGCAGGGCTTCGACTACTGCGTCTCGGGCGATGACGTCGGGCGGATCAACGCCAGCCAGATCCATATCGACTTCATGATCGGCGACGACGACGTGGACGTCACCGGCGTCACGACCGGCGGCGACCGCGTGCCGGTGCTGCGCGGGGGCGCCTGGCAGGTTTAGATGACCCTTGAACAGGCTTCATCCAGCCTGCCCTGCGGTCGATCCCGTCGTCTGGACCACCCCGTCCTTCGCCCAGAAGCCACGGATCCCGTGGAATCACTCATCGAGCTACGCCGCGCCGGTGCGCATGCGATGGATGGTCGCGATCACCTCGGCCGGGTCGAGATCGTCGTCCGTGCCCAGGTTGCCGTGGCGCAGGCGCAGCGACGTGTAGGCCATCAGGTCGCGCATCGATGCCAGGCCGATCACGTGGCCCTCGTCGTTCACGACCGGCAGGTGGCGAAAGTGCCCGTCCACCATCAGCGCCATCGCCTCGGCCAGCTCGGTCTGGGGCGAGGCGGTCAGCACGTGGCGGGTCATGCGATCGGACACCGGCACCGTGGGGTCGATGGCCTCGCTCACGCATCGCAGCAGATCCCGCTCCGTGATCACACCCACCAGGTCGTCGCCGTCGGCCAGCACGATCGCCGCGCCGACGTCGTGCTCGACCATGCGCCGGGCGGCATCTCCGACCCGCGTCTCGGGGGTGACTGCCACCAGGGAGGTGCTCATGACGTCGGTCAGCTGCATGGTTCGAGTGTACTTGCCTGTCCCGGTTAGACCAGCAGCAGCGAGGGAGACTGCAGCAGCCGCTTGATCGTCTGCAGGAGCTTGGCGCCGTCAGCGCCCGAGCATGCGCGGTGGTCGCAGGACAGCGTCACGCGCATGATCGTGCGCACGACGATCTCCCCGCCCATGACCACCGGACGTTCGAGGGTGGCGCCGATCGCGATGATCGCTGACTCGGGTGGGTTGATGATTGCCTCGAAGTTGGCGACGTCGAACATGCCGAGGTTGGAGACGGAGAAGGTGGCGCCCTCGATCTCCCGCTGCTTGAGCTTGCCGGCGCGGGCGCGTCCGGCCAGGTCGCGCGTCTCGCGGCTGATCTCGCGGACAGGCTTGGAGTCCGCCTCGTTCAGCACCGGCACGATCAGGCCGTCGTCGAGCGCCACCGCGATGCCGATGTTGGCGTGCGCGTGGTAGACGTGCTTGCCGTCCACATACGAGCGGTGCGCCTGGGGGTGCTGGATCAGAGCCAGCGCCGAGGCGCGCACGATCAGGTCGTTGACGCTGATCTTCTCGCCCGAGTCGGCAAGTCCGCTGTTCAGCTCAGCCCGCAGCTGCATTGCGCGTGTCATGTCGATCTCGGACTCGACGTAGAAGTGGGGGACGGTCTGCTTGGACTGGGCCATGCGTGTCGCCACAGCCTTCAGCATCGGCGTCAGCTCGCGGAGCTCACCATCGCCCGGAGCGCTCTCGGCGGCCGCGGGCGCGTCGGGTGCGGCCGGCCGGGTCAGCTCACCGCTCGAGATCAGGCGCTCCACGTCGGCCTTGACGACGCGCCCTTCGGGGCCGCTGCCTCTGCCGGCCATCACAGTCAGGTCGATGCCGGCCTCGTCGGCCATGCGGCGGGCGATCGGCGACACGCGCAGCGCGCCCGTGGCGCGGGAGCCGTTGCCCGACGCGGCCTTTGCCTTCGACGACTTCGACGGTCTGCGGGCGGGCGCGGCCTTCGGCTCCGGCGAGGGCTCGGGCTCGGCAGCCTCCTCGTCCTGTGGCGGCGGCGTGGTGGCGCCATTCCCGGCCGACGCCGCCTCGTCGGCGGTCTCGCCCTCGGCGCCCACGATCGCGATCGGCGCGCCCAGGGCGGCCGACTCGCCGTCGCCGACCAGAATCCGCAGCACGGTGCCCGCGTCGTAGGCCTGGAACTCCATGGTGGCCTTGTCGGTCTCGATCTCGGCCAGCACGTCGCCCACGGCGAACGCGTCGCCCTCGTGCACCAGCCAGCGGCCGATCGTGCCCTCCTCCATCGTGTCGGAGAGCCGAGGCATCACCAGTTCTTCGGACATGGATCCTTCCTCCGGGGGCTCACGCGATCCCGCTCTCGGCCAGCAGGCCGCGCGCGGCGGCCTCGATCTTGCTCTCGAGCGGCAGCGCCGCGAGCTCGAGCGGCTTGGAGTAGGGCATGGGCACCTCAGCGCTGCCAATGCGCTCGACAGGGGCGTCGAGGTCGTCGAAGCAGAGGCGGTGGATGCGGGCGGCCAGCTCGGCGCCGACTCCGTAGGTCGACCAGCCCTCCTCGGCGATCAGCGCACGGCTGGTCTTGCGCACGGACTCGGCCACGGTCTCGGCGTCCAGCGGCCGCAGCGAGCGGAGGTCGACCACCTCGATCTCGATGCCGTCGCGGGACATCGTGTCGGCCACCCGCAGCGCCCGCTGAACGGTATAGGAGTGGGCCACGAGCGTGAGGTCTCGTCCCTCGCGCACGACGGCGGCGCGGCCCAGGGGAACCGTGAAGTCGGGATCGTCGGGCATGGCGCCGGTGACGTTGTACATGACCAGGTTCTCGACGAACAGCACCGGGTCATCGTCACGGATCGCCGTCTTCATCATGCCGTAGGCGTCGGCGACGGACGCGGGCGCAACCACCTTCATGCCGGGGCAGCCTGCGAACCACGCCTCCAGGCTCTGCGAGTGCTGGGCGGTGAGCTGGGCGCCGGCCCCGCCAGGGGTGCGGATCACCATCGGCACGCCCACGGCGCCGCCGAACATGTAGCGGATCTTGGCGGCGTGGTTGATGACCTGGTCCATGGCCACCAGGATGAAGTTGATGGTCATGATCTCGATCACGGGGCGCAGGCCCATCATGGCGGCGCCGATGCCGGCCCCGACGAAGCCCTCCTCCGAGATCGGCGTCTCTCGCACGCGCTGGGGACCGTACTTCTCCCAGAGCCCGGCGGTGACCTTGTAGCTGCCCTCGAAGCGGCCGATCTCCTCGCCCATCAGGAATACCTCGGGGTCGCGGGCGAGCTCGTCGTCGAGCGCTCGGCGCAGCGCCTCGCGGTAGGTCAGGTCTGCCACGTGCGCCCCTCTCCGCGCTCACCGAACGGTGCCCCGGCGCGCATGCGGGAGAACTGCTCACGCCAGGCGGGATCGCCGTAGACGTGCTCGTAGAGCGTGTCCGGGTCGGGGAATGCGGCTCCCAGCGCCTCGTCGATGGCCGTCTTGACCTCGGCCGCGACGTCGCTCCAGACCTGGTCGATCTCGTCCTGCTCGAGCAGCCCGCGCTCGCTGCAGAGCAGGCCGAAGCGGGTGATCGGGTCGCGTTTGCGCCACGACTCGATCTCCTCGGCGGATCTGTAGACCTTGCCCGCGTCGGCAACGCTGTGGCCGCGGAAGCGGTACGTGATGGTCTCGAGCAGGGCGGGGCGGCGCTCCTGGCGTGCGATCGCCATCAGGCGACCGGTGGCCTCGCGGACGGCCAGCACGTCGTTGCCGTCGATCCGCTCGCCGTGCATGCGGTAGGCCGCGGCGCGGCGCCACAGGTCGGGCTCGGCGGAGGACTGCTCGACCGAGGTGCCCATGCCGTACTGGTTGTTGATGATCTGAAAGACGATCGGAAGGTCCCAGATGCCGGCCAGATTGAGCGCCTCGTGGAACGACCCGGTCTCGACGGCGCCGTCGCCGAACTGGCAGAGCACCGCGTTTGGCAGGTCGCGGTAGGAGAGGGCGAGGGCGGTTCCGGTGGCGATCGGCAGGTGCGCGCCGACGATGCCCCAGCCGCCGAAGAAGCGGCGCTGCACGTCCATCAGATGCATGGAGCCGCCGCGGCCGTGGGCGACACCGGTCTCTTTGCCGAACAGCTCGGCCATCACGGCAGCGGGCTCGCTGCCCACGGCAAGGGCGGTGCCGTGGTCGCGGTAGCTGGCGTAGAGGCAGTCGCCCTCCTCGAGCGCGTCGATGGCACCGACAGTGGAGGCTTCCTCGCCGATGGCGAGGTGGCAGTAGCCGCCGATCCGGGCGCGGGTGTACTGCTCCTCGGTGCGCTCCTCGAAGCGCCGGATCAGCGCCATCATGCGGAACAGGCGCAGCGCGGTGTCCTTGTCGAGCAGGGTGTCGGGCGGGATCTCCGCGGCCTTGGCCATCGATAAAACACTAGCCGGTGGGCGCACGGGCGTTATGGCTTAGACTCACCGGCGTTATGGCCGTTGCCGTCACCGTTCCCAGGCTGGGCGAGGAGATGCGCTCCGCCATCCTGATCCAGTTTCTGGTGCCGGCCGGCGGCACGGTCACGCGCGGCCAGCCGCTGTATGAGCTGGACACCGACAAGGTGACCCAGGAGGTCGAGGCGGAGACCGACGGCGTGGTGCTGCGGATCGACGCATCGGAGGGCGCGGAGTATGAGGTGGGCGCCGTGCTGGCGTGGATCGGCGAGCAGGGTGAGGAGCCTCCATCGCCGGCCTGAACGTCCACCGGTTCGGCGCGGCGGAGGGTGCGCCGCTGCTGGCGGTGCACGGCGTCACGGGGCACGGCGGACGCTACCGGGCGCTGGCCGAGCAGGGGCTGCCGGAGCGACGCTGGCTGGCGGTCGACCTGCGCGGGCATGGGCGCTCCGACTGGCGCGCTCCCTGGTCGGCGGAGCAGCATGTCGCCGACCTGCTGGAAACGATGGATGCGGAGGGCATCGAGCGCTTCGACGTGGTCGGGCACAGCTTTGGCGGGCTGCTCGCGACGCATCTGGCTGCGACGGCGCCGGAGCGGGTTGGCAAGGTGGTGCTGCTCGACCCGGCGATCGCGCAGAGCGGTCAGGACATGCTGGAGGCGGCCGAGGAGACGCGGCGCGACGAGGGCTGGGCCAGCGAGGCGGAGGCCCGGGCGGCGCGGGCCGAGGGCCGGCCGCCGCAGGCGCTGCCGTTCGTGCAGGCGGATCTGGACGAGGCGCTCGAGCGCGGGGAGGACGGGCGCCATCGCCTGCGCTACTGCCGCTCGACGGTGGTCACGGCCTGGAGCGAGATGGCGCGGCCGCCCGCGGCGCTGGAGCGGTTCGGGGGCGAGCTGTTGCTGGTGCCGGCTCTGCACGACGGCATGGTGGGGCCGGCGCTGGAGCAGGCGCTCGAACGCGACCTGGGTGACCGGCTGACCGTGCAGGGCCTCGAGGCCGGGCACATGGTCTACTGGGACGCGTTCGACGAGACGGCGGCTCTGCTGCGGTCGTGGCTGGCCGGCGCCTGAAGAACCCCTCCAGCCGGGCGAGGACGTGGAAAAACACCGCTGGCGCGGGCACGGCGTTTCCGGACGCCATCGGCTTGTGACCGGTCGTTGCACGGGCGTAGAGCGGCAAGCGGTGGTTCCGGGCGGGCCGCTTCGCCTGAGATACGATCCCCTCGCACGTCGACCGACCGACTGAGGAGTGGAGCCCGATGGAGTGTGACGTTGTCGTCCTGGGCGGAGGCCCCGGCGGATACCCCGCTGCCATCCGGGCTGCCCAGCTGGGCGCGCAGGTGGTCATGATCGAGCAGGCGCGAGTCGGCGGCACCTGCATCACCGTCGGCTGCATCCCGACCAAGACCTGGGTGCAGACCGCGCACGCATTGAAGGACGCGAGCCAGACCTTCGCTCAGCTGGGCGTCAACGTGTCGGGCGTGGAGCTCGATTTCGCGACCACCCAGAAGAACAAGGAGACGATCGTCGGCGGGCTCGTCAACGGCATCACCGGCGTCGTCAAGGCAAACGGCATTGAGGTCGTCACCGGCCACGGCAGCTTCAAGGACGCGAACACGATCGCGGTCGAGGGCGGGGAGGACGTCTCGTTCAAGCAGGCCATCATCGCGACCGGCTCGCACGCGCTGAGCCCGCCGGTGGACGGCATCGACGGCCCGCTCTGCGTCGACTCGACCGCGCTGCTCGAGGTCGAGCAAGTGCCGGCCCGCGCCGCGATCCTGGGAGGCGGCGTGATCGGCGTCGAGTTCGCCTCGATCCTGCAGCACTTCGGCAGCGACGTCACGATCGTCGAGATGCTGGACAGCCTGATCCCGACCGAGGATGCCGACGCGGGCAAGGAGCTCAGCCGAGCCTTCAAGAAGCGCGGCATCACCATGCACCTGGGCGCTCGCGCGACCCGCATCGAGCACGGCGACGAGGCCGTCCTGCACTTCGAGTCCTCCGACGGCACGGCCGGCCAGGTGGCCGCCGACCTGGTACTGGTCGCGACCGGGCGCGGGCCCAACGTGGCCGACGTCGGCCTCGAGCAGGCGGGCGTCGGCTTCGACCCGCGCAAGGGCATCGAGACCGACCTGGCAATGCGCACGAACGTGTCGCACATCTTCGCCGCCGGCGACGTGGCCGGCCGCTTCCAGCTGGCCCACACGTCGTTCCGCGAGGGCGAGGTGGCGGCCGAGAACGCCACCGGCCATGAGGCGGAGATCGACTACACCGCCGTCCCGCGCTGCATCTACACGGACCCGGAGGTGGCGGGCGTGGGGCTGACCGAGGCCCAGGCGCGCGAGCAGCACGGCGACGAGATCTCCATCGGGCGGATGCCGTTCTCGGCCAACGCTCGCGCCCAGATGTACGCCGAGAAGACCGGATGGGTGAAGACCATCCATGAGAACCGCTACGGCGAGCTGCTGGGCCTCGTGATCGTCGGCCCGCAGGCCACCGAGCTGGTCAACGCCGGCGTGGTGGGGCTGTCTGCCGAGGCAACGATCGAGACGATCGGCGATTCGATGGCCGCGCATCCCACGCTGGCGGAGGCCGTCAAGGAGGCCGCCCTGGTCGCGCTCGGGCGCCCGATCCATCTGCCGCCGGCCAGGCCCCGCGCCAAGGCGGCCGCCGCCCGGTGAGCGGCGTACGCGGCTCACAGCTCCTGATCCCGACGCTCAAGGACGATCCGACCGACGCGGAGGCGATCAGCCACAAGCTGCTGGTGCGCGGCGGTTTCATCCGGCAGGTCGGATCCGGCCTCTACACCTACCTGCCGCTGGGCTGGCGGGTGATGCGGCAGATCGACACCATCATCCGACAGGAGATGGACACGATCGGCCAGGAGATGCTGATGCCCGTCCTCAACCCGGCTGAGCTGTGGCAGCGCACCGGTCGCTGGGACATCGAGCAGCTCTACAAGCTGACCGACTCCTCCGGAAAGCACTACGCGCTGGCGATGACCCACGAGGAGTGCGTCACGTTCCACGCCTCCCGCGAGATCCGGTCATACAAGGAGCTGCCCCAGATCTGGTACCACATCCAGACCAAGGAGCGGGACGAGCCGCGGCCCAAGAGCGGCATCCTGCGCACCCGCGAGTTCATCATGAAGGACTCCTACAGCCTCGACCGCGACGAGGAGGGCCTGGAGGCGAGCTACCAGCGCCACATCGAGGTCTACAAGCGCATCTACGACCGCTGCGGGCTGGAGTACTGGATGGTCGAGTCGGACGTGGGCATGATGGGTGGGCTGGGCGCGCACGAGTTCATGGCGCCGAGCAGCGCAGGGGAGGACGAGGTCGCGCTCTGCTCGAGCTGCGACTACGCGGCCAACGTGGAACTGGCTCGCTCGCGGCCGCGCACGCCGCGGTTCCCGGAACGCCTGGACGCGCCGAAGCAGATCGAGACGCCGGGTGCGACGACGATCGAGGCGCTGGCCGGCCAGCTCGGGATCGACCAGGCGGCCACCGCCAAGGCGATGGTGCTGTCGAGGGACGGCGAGGTCGTGCTGCTGCTGGTCCGCGGAGACGATCGCATGCACGAGCTGAAGGCGGCAAAGGCGCTGGGCGGCGACTACCGGCCGGCCACGCCGGAGCAGATCGTTGCCACGTTTGGGGCCGAGCCGGGCTCGATCGGGCCGGTCGGCGTGAGCGCGCGGGTGATCGCCGATGAGGCGTTGCGCGAGGGCCAGTACGTGTCCGGCGCGAACCGCACCGGCTTCCATCTGCTGGGCGTCGAGGCCGGTCGCGACTACGCGCCCGAGTTCGCGGATCTGCGCGAGGTGCGTGACGGCGAGGGCTGTCCCAGCTGCGACGGCACGCTCCGGATCGAGCGCGTGATCGAAATTGGGAATATATTCAAACTCGGCACCAAGTACTCGGCGCCGTTGAATGCGACATACCTGGATGAGTCAGGGCAATCGCAGCCCATCGTGATGGGGAGCTACGGAATCGGATTGGCGAGGATCATGGCTGCGGCGATCGAACAGGGGCATGACGACACGGGCATGATCTGGCCCGCCTCGATCGCACCCTTCCAGGCTCACATGGTCGTGATCGGCGACGCCGGCTCCGAGCAGTTCGCGGTCGCAGAGGAGCTGGAGCGCCAGCTCACGGCGAACGGCACATCGGTGCTGTTCGATGACCGCGACGTCAGCCCGGGTGTGAAATTCGCCGACGCCGAGCTGATCGGCGCACCGGTGCGACTCACGATCGGCAAGCGCACCGTGTCGGAGGGCACGGTCGACCTCCAGGCTCGCAGGAGGCGCGAGCAGATCTCGACGAGTGTGCGGGATGCGCCTGAACGGGCTCAGGCGATCCTTCAGGAAGGAGCTTGACGGTGGCACGCAAGACCGCAACAGCAACCAAGAAGTCCGCTCCAAGCAAGCGTTCGGCCGCGAGCAACGGCAGCAGCCGGCCGTTCGGCATGGCGCTCGAGGCGCGCATGCACGACAAGGGCATCTCCTATCGCGCGCTGGCCGAGAAGACCGGCCTCTCCGCCGGCTACCTCAACCACCTGGTGCACGGGAACCGGCCGGTGCCCGCCAACCCCGTGATCCAGAGCATCGCAAAGGCGGTCGGCATGAAGGCCGACAGCTTCCGTGAGTTCCGCATCCGCAAGGTGTCAGAGGCCCTGGCCAAGAAGCCGGAGCTGGTCGACAAGGTCTACGTCGACATCGTCAAGGGCAAGTAAGCGCGAGCCGCGCCGATGCGGGCGCGCGGCGGATCTGGACGTTGTAGGTGGTGGCTCCACTCGGCGTTGCCGCGGCCCACGTCCGCAGCTGGCGGCTGACCGCGGCATAGCGGCCGGCGGGGACGCGCAGCGCGTAGGTGTGCGCCTGAGAGGCGCAGAAGGGCAGCGGCGAGAGGGTCGTGAGCTTGTCGGCCGGGACGGCCATCACGCTGCGGAGCGCATTCGGGGCCTTTGTGCCGCTGTCGCTCGAGCCTCGACCGCCAGCCTGGCTCGTCCCGGGCACGGCACCCATCGCCACGTGTCTCTCGGCGGCACTGCCCGCTGAGCTTGACTGGCCGGAGCCGCCGATCCGCGCCAGGCCGGCGATCGAGGCCGCCAGCAGCACGGCGACCGCGGCGCAGAGTGCGACCGGTCGCAGCCACGTGCGCTGGGGCCGTCGCGGCTCGGCGCGCACCTGACGCATGACGTCGCCGGCCAGGCCGGCCGGCGCCTGCGCCTGGCCCTGCTCGTGCAGCCGGCGCGTCAGCTGCTCATGGTCGCTGTGGCCGTTGTCTGTCATGACGCGCGGTGGGCCTCCAGCTCGGCAGCCAGACGGGAGCGCCCCCGGTGCAGGCGCGATTTGACGGTGCCTGCCGGCACCTCGAGGGCAGCGGCGGCCTCGTCCATGCTCATGCCGATGATGTCGCACGCGACGACGGCCGCCCGGAACTCGGGCTCGAGCGTTCCAAGCGCGGCGATCAAGTCGAGGCGGTCATCGGCGGGGCGGTCGCTGGACGCGATCACGATCTCGTCCATGGGCTCGGCGATGCGCTTGCGGCGATCGAGCACATCGTAGGCCTTGCGCAGCACGATCCGGTAGATCCAGGTCGAAAACCGGGCGTCGCCGCGGAAGCGGTCGATCGCCCTCCAGGCCGAGATCAGACCCTCCTGCACGCAGTCGCGCGCGTCCGGCTCCGACAGGGTGACGCGCAGCGCCAGCGTGTAGAGGCGGTCCTGGTAGCGCAGCACCAGCTGCTCGAACGCATCGGCGTCCCCGCGTGCCGCCCGCTTGGCCAGCCACTCGTCGGATGCATCCTGCAACCGCATACGGCCATCGTACGTGGCTGCGGGCGCTGCGGGCAGGCGCGCGAGTGCGATTGCGTTGTTCACACCCCTTTGACCGGCGGATGGCCCCGGAGGTTCCGCCGGTATACTCAGGCCCTTCGGGGCGTGGCGCAGCCTGGTAGCGCACCCGGCTGGGGGCCGGGCGGTCGGAGGTTCAAATCCTCTCGCCCCGACTCGCTGAAACGGCTTATACAAGCCGAAACCCGGAACCCTACAGCGATTCGTTGCACGAACGTTGCAGAACTACGCGGGAGTGAGGTGCGGCGATGAATCGACTCGATGCACGCTGGGTGCGGGACATGCCGGTAGTC
>JBJMJD010000105.1:0-68339 GCA_045806525.1 Gaiellales bacterium
CCACATCATCCGCAATGCCGGAGGTGCGGTGACGCCCGACGTGATCCGCTCGCTCACCATCTCGCAACGGCTGCTCGGCACCGAGGAGATCGTGCTGATCCATCACACCGACTGTGGCATGCTCACCTTCTCGGACGACGATTTCCGAAGCGCCGTCGAGAAGGACACCGGCATTCGCCCGGAGTGGGCGGCCGAGACCTTCTCCGACCTCGACGCCGACGTGCGCCAGTCGATCGCCCGCATCAAGGCAAGCCCGTTCATCCCGCGCACCGACGCGGTGCGCGGCTTCGTCTACGAGGTCGAGACCGGGAAGCTGCGCGAGGTCTCCTGACGGCTCCGGATCAGGCCCGCCGCCGCTGCGGCGTGGTCGGGCGGCGGGCCTGATCCAACCTGCCGGTCAGTCGAGGTGGATGACGTCCCTGCTGACGTTGTCGTTGACCGACGTGCTGTCGATCTCACCGGACGCTCCCCTGAAGGTGCCGGTGCCGCCGGTGATGGCGATGTGGTCGGTGCTGCCGTTGGGCTCGTTGGCCGGCACCAGCGCGCTGCCGGCGACCGTGCCGCCCTTCAGCTTGAAGGTGCCATAGCACTGCAGCTTGCCGTGCAGCATCAGCGTGCAGACCGCGTTCAGCGTGCCCACCTTGTGGCCGTGGTGGCGGAGGTTCGCGCTGAATATGAACTCGTCTCCCGGCGCGCCGTTCTGCGTGTGGCTGATGCTGATGAACTTGCCGCCGGTGTCGACCTCGGTCACGCGGATCGTGCGACCGTGGTTGGTGCCGCCGGCACGTGCCAGCGAGACGCCGCCGATCGCCGCAGCGATCAGGCCGGCTACGCACGCGGTCAGCACGAGTCGGCCGACCGTGGTGTTGAACTTCCTCATGGAGCTCTCCCATCTCTACGTGTGAAACACGCCGCGCTGGCAGTGTGCCCCGATCAGCGGATCTGTCAAGGGGTGCGCGCGCGCTGTCTTTCAGGCGGGTGACACGCTGCGGCGGCTGCCGGCCCGGATGCGCTCGTCGATGGCCTCGCCGTGCGCGTCGATCAGGTCGTCGACCACGGCGCAGATGGCCTCGGGCGAGAGCGTCCCGGCCGCGTTGGGATCGAGCAGCGCGGCGTGATAGACGTGCTCGCGGCTGCCGTCCAGAGCTGCCCGCACCGTCAGCTCGCAGACGTTTGCAAACGTGCGGTTGAGCGCGGCCAGCTGCGGCGGCAGCGCCCCGACGGCGGTGGGCTGAACGCCGGCCCGGTCGGCCAGGCATGGCACCTCGACGCAGCAGCCCTGCGGCAGGTTGGAGATCAGGCCGTCGTTGCGGACGTTGCCGTAGATGGTGCGGGGCTCGCCGGTGACCTGGGAGTGGATGATCAGCGAGGCGTACTCGAGGCTGCGCTCGATCTGGAACGGCTCGCCGGCGGCCAGCTGGGCGCGCATCTGCTCGTACATCTCGAGGTTCTCCTCGCTGCGGTGCACGTACTCGTCGACCGGCACCCTGAACCGCTCGATCATGTCGTCGCTGCGCAGGAAGTACGGCAGGTATTCGGCCGAGTGCTCGCTGGACTCGGTCGGGAACCGGCCGAAGCGCCGGTAGATCTCGACGCGCACCCGGCGCAGCAGCTCCGGGTCGCGATCGAGCGCGGCATCCAGCAATGGATAGAGGTCATGGCCGTCGCGCTCGAAGCGCAGGATCCAGGACTGGTGGTTGATGCCGGCGCCCAGGTAGGTGACCTCCTCGTAGGGCACGCCGGCCAGCTCGGCCAGCTCGCGGGTGGTGTTCTGCACCGAGTGGCAGAGCCCGACGATGCGCGTCTGCGGACTGGCCTCGTACGTGGCCCAGCACAGCATCGCCATCGGGTTGGTGTAGTTCAGCAACCACGCGTCCGGGCACAGCTCGGACATGTCGGCGGCGATGCCCAGCATCACCGGGATCGTGCGCAGCGAGCGGAAGATGCCGCCGATCCCGAGCGTGTCGCCGATCGTCTGCCGCAGGCCGTGGCGCTTCGGGACCTCGAAGTCGATCAGGGTCGCCTCGTGGCCGCCCACCTGGATCATGTTGATCACGTGGTCGCAGCCCTCGAGTGCCGCGCGGCGGTCGAGGTGGGCCTCGATCGTGGCGTGGGCGCCGAGCGCCTGGTTCGTCCAGCGCGCCATCGCCTCGCCCGTGGCCAGCCGCTCCGGATCGATGTCGTGGAGCGCGATCGTGGCGTCGGCAAGCTCGGGGAAGCTGAGGATGTCGCCGAGCAGGTCGCGGGTGAACTCGACGCTGCCGGCGCCGACGAAGGCGATCCGGGTCATGCGCGAAAGTGTTTCAGGTTTGATAGAAACGAGCAAGAATGTTCACAACCGCCGAGCAGCGCGCCATTGACCAGCTGTCCACCGAGAGCGGCCGGCTGGCCGTCGTGGCCGCCGATCAGCGCACCAAGCTGGTCGAGGCGCTGCAGGCGGCCGGGCTGGAGAGCCGGATGGATTTCATGCGCGCCTACAAGCTCGACCTGGTCTCCGCGCTGGCGCCGGCGGCGCCGGCGATGCTGCTCGATCCCGAGATCGCGCTGCCCCACGTGACCGATGCAGGCGCGCTGCCGGCCCACACCGGGCTGCTGGTGTCACTGGAGCGCAGCGGCTCGCGGCGCACGCCCGACGGGCTGCGGAGCGCCGAGCTGCTGCCGGGGGTGGGCGCTGACGGGGTGCGCAGGCTCGGTGGCACCGGGGCGAAGCTGCTGCTGCGGCTGCGGGCCGATCGCGAGGGTGCCGACGGCGAGAACGCGGCGGTGCTGCGGGAGGCGGTCGCCGACTGCGCCGCGCACCACCTGCTGCTGGTGGTCGAGGTGCTGGTCTACCGGCTGGACGAGGAGGACGAAGCCGGGTACGAGGCTGCCCGGGCCGACCTGATCCGGGAGGCGGCGCTGCTGGCCGAGTCGTGCGGCGCCCGTTACCTGAAGCTCGAGTACCCGGGTGACGAGCAGGCCTGCCGGCGGGTGACCGACACGCTGTCGGTGCCCTGGGCGCTGCTCTCGGCGGGCGTCGATCACGAGACGTTCGTGGTGCAGCTGCGCGCGGCGCTGGCGGCGGGCGCCGCCGGGTTCATCGCGGGCCGCTCGATCTGGAAGGAGTCGGTGGCGATGCGCGGCGAGGAGCGGCGCGCGTTCCTGGGCGGCAAGGCGCGGCGCCGGCTCGAACAGCTGCTTGCGATCGCGGGGTAGGGCTCGCTGGGAGATACTTGCGGCCGGTGCTGGATCTGCTGGTGATCGGCGACTGCAACCCCGACCTGCTGGTGGCGGGAGCCGACGTGGTGCCCGAGTTCGGCCAGCGCGAGAAGCTGGTCGAGACCGGGCGGCTGCTGGTGGGCGGATCGGCCTCGATCTTCGCCTGCGGCGCCGCCCGGCTGGGGCTGGCGGTGGCGCTGGTGGCGGCGGTCGGCGACGACGCGTTCGGCTCGTTCATGCTGGAGGCGGTCGGCGAGCGCGGCGTCGATGCGTCCAGCTGCCCGGTCGTTGCCGGCGCTGACACCGGCCTCACGGTGGCGCTGGTTCGGGACGGCGACCGTGCCATGCTGACGGCGCCGGGAGCGATCCCGCTGTTGACGGCCGAGATGGTGCCGCCGGCGCTGGTGGCCACCGCCCGGCACCTGCACGTCGCCTCCTACCACCTGCTGGACGGCCTCCGCCCGGGGCTGCCGGCGCTGGTGGCAGCGGCGCATGCGTCCGGTGCGACGGTGTCGGTGAATCCGCAGGGCGAGGTGGGCGGCGGCAGCGGGGAGCAGCTGCGCATGTTGGTGCCGTCGATCGATCTGCTGCTCCTGAACGACCGGGAGCGCGAGTCGCTGGGCAGGGTGGACGGCCCGCTGGTGGTGGTCAAACACGGCGCCGAGGGTGCGGCCGCGCACAGCCGGGACGGCGTGGTGCGCGTGGCCGGCCATCCCGTCGAGGTGGTCGACACGACCGGCGCCGGCGACAGCTTCGACGCGGGCTTCCTGGCGGCGTGGCTGGCGGGCGAGCCGCTGGAGCGGGCGCTGGCGCTGGGCAACGCCTGCGGCGCGCTCTCGACGCAGGCGCTGGGAGGGATCGCCGCGCAGGCGACGATGGCCGAGGCGAGGGCGGCGGCGGCATGATCGTGTGCCTGGCGGCGAACCCGTCGATCGACCGGCTGTTCGGGGTCGACCGACTGACCCCGGGTGGCATCCACCGCCCTACCGAGTTCACCCAGGTGGCGGGCGGAAAGGGCCTGAACGTGGCCCGGGCGGCGTCCGCGCTGGGCGCCGAGGTGCAGGCGGTGGCGCTGCTGGGCGGCCACGCGGGGCGGTGGATCGCCGAGCAGTGTGAACGCGAGGGCGTCGAACTGGCGGCGGCCTGGGCGCAGCCGGAGACGCGCTCGTCGCTCTCGGTGGCCGGAGCCGACCAGGGGCTGACGGAGTTCTACGAGCACGGTGCGGCGGTCACGCTCGAGGAGTGGCGGGGCTTCGCGGAACTGGCCGCGCGGCACCTGCCCCGGGCTGGATGGGCGACGATCTCCGGGTCGCTGCCTCCGGGGGCGCCGGCCGACGGCTACGTGCCGCTGATCGGGGTGGCCCGAAGCGCGTTCGACAGCCGCGAGCAGGGCATCGCCGCCCGCCCGGCACTGGTGAAGGTGAACGCCGGTGAGGCCGCCCAGCTGACCGGCATGGCCGATGCGCTCGACGCGGCACGGACGCTGCACGAGGCCGCCGGCGGCGCGGCGATCGTCACCCGCGGCCGCGACGGCGCGGTCATGGTCGCCCCGGATGGACGAGCGCTGTCAGGCGGTGCCGACGCCGAGGGCCGCTACCCGGTGGGGAGCGGCGACGTCTTCCTGGCAGGGCTGGTGGTGGCGCTCGACGCCGGAGCCGGCTGGGACGATGCGCTGCGGGCGGCGATCGGCGCGGGTGCGGCCAACGCCGAGCAGCCCGGCGCGGGGCGGCTCGACCCCGAGCGAGCGCGAGCGATCGCAGACTCCGTGCGGCTCGCGCCCGCGGACTGACCCGTCACGCGACGGTCACGAGCCCGAAACGTCACAGAGTCCCGAGCCGACCCCCTGATCGCAACGATTCGGTCACGAGCGGTCACGGCCTGCGCCGCGAGTGCGCACGACGGCCGGGTCGGGCTCTGAGCCCTTTACATCTCGATCGGCTCAACCGTGCGGGCGGCCTGTAACGGTCCGTTACGGAGCTGCCACGAGCTATCAACGGCGGCCGAGGCGGTGTTTGACACCCCAGGGCGCGCGGGGGCGTCACGGCAGCGTCTCGGCGGCTGACACGAACGGCCACCGGGGCGGTTACTTGAGGCCGGTCGAGGCCAACGACTGCACGAACCAGCGCTGGCCGATGATGAACACCAGCAGCATCGGTGCCAGCGCCATCACGTTGCCCGCCATCAGCAGCGTCCAGTTCGTCTGATGCGCACCCTGGAACTGCGCCAACCCCAGCTGCACCGTGCTCTGGTTTGTTGACGTGATCACGATCAGCGGCCACAGAAAGTCGTTCCACGTCCACAGGAACGTCACGATTCCAAGTGTTGCCAGGGCAGGCATCGATAGCGGCAGCACCACCCGCAGCAGCACACCCAGGCGCGAGCAGCCGTCCATCCGCGCCGCCTCCTCGAGCTCGATCGGCAGCGTCCGGAAGAACTGCCGCAGGAGGAAGATCCCGAACGGCGTCACCAGGTTGGGCACGATCAGCGCGGGCAGCGAGTTCACCAGCCCCATCTTCTGGACGATCAGGAAGGTCGGGATCATCGTCACCTGGAACGGCACCATCAGCGTCGCCAGCAGCGCCACGAACAGCACGTCGCGGCCGAAGAACCGCATCCGCGCGAACGCGTATCCGGCCAGGCTGCAGAAGACGAGGTTGCCGGCCACGGCCGACAGCGTCACGATCATGCTGTTCGCGAAGAAGCGCCCGAATGGCGCCGCGTTCCATGCGTCCGGGTAGTTCTCCCAGTGGATGCCGGACGGGATCAGCACGGGCGGGAAGTGCCGCGACTCGGGCAGCGTCTGGATCGACGTCAAGAGCATCCAGCCCAGCGGCAGCAGCATCAGGGCGGCGATCGGCATCAGCGCCAGATGGCGGGGGCTGAACGGCAGCGGCCACCTCATGAGCCGTAGTGCACCCGGCGGTTGCCCAGCCACAGCTGCAGCAGCGAGAACACCAGCGTGATCGCGAACAGCACCTCGGCGATGGCCGCTGCGTACCCGGCGTGGAAGAACTCGAACGCCTGGCTATAGAGGTAATAGACCATCACGGTCGTCGCGTGCAGCGGCCCGCCCCGCGTGGTCACGTAGATCTCGTCGAACACCTGCAGCGCATTGATCGTCGACCACACGATCAGGAACAACGTGGCCGGCGACACCAGCGGGAACACCACGTGGCGGAACGTCGCCCAGCGCCCGGCGCCGTCCAGCCGCGCCGCCTCGACCAGGCTCTCCGGCACCCCCTGCAGCGCCGCCAGGTACACGATCACGTCGAACCCCAGCCAACCCCAGACCGTCATCGCCACGATTGAGTACAGCGCCTGGTCGGGATCCTGGAAGAACCCGTAGGGGCCAAGGTGCACCTTTTCCAGCATGTAGTTGGCAACGCCGTAGGTGGGCTCCAGCAGCCAGTTGAAAATCAGTCCCGTTGCCACTGTGGACGTCGCCACCGGGATGAACACCGCCGTGCGGTAGAACCAGGAGAACCGGATCCGAGCGTTCAGCAGCATCGCCAGCGCCAGCGATCCGCCCACCGAGAGCGGTACGAACAGCAGCGTGTACACGATCGTGTGGTTGACCGACTGCCGGAACACCGGATCGTTCACGAGCGTGTGGTAGTTCTGGGTGCCGACCCAGGTGGGCGTCGTCAGCAGGTCGTTGTTCTGGAACGACAGCAGCGCCGCCCACCCGATCGGCAGGATCCCGAAGATGCCGATCAGCAAGGCGGCCGGGGCCACGAACAGCCAGCCGCTGACGTGTTCGGAGCGGGCCGCCCGCGAGATCACTGGCCCGTCGCGAGCGTCTGGTCGACCTGCTGTGCCGCCTGGTCGAGCTCCTGCTGCGGCTGGCCCTTGCCGAGCAGCACCGCCTCGATCGCCTGGCCCATCGCCTGTGACACCTCGTTGTAGTTGGCGATCACCGGCCGCGCCTTCAGCGCGTTCGCCTCGTTCTGCACGAACACGGACACGCCCGGGTACTTCTTCACGTAGGCGCCGTAGCCCGGCAGCTGCGTCTCGGAGGTGCGGATCGGCAGGTCGCCGGTCTGTGTCGACCAGATCAGCGCCTGCTGCGCCGACGTGAACCACTTCAGGAACGTCCAGGCCGCCTCGGTGCGCTCGCTGCCGTTGTTGAACAGCACCCACTGGTCGGGACCGGAGATCGTCTGGTGGTTTGTGAGACCGGGCAGCACCTGCACGCCATAGTCGACGTCCGGGAAGCTGGACAGGTCCCACGGCCCCGTGAACAGCATCCCGATCTTGCCCGAGTTGAACAGGTTCGCGTAGTTGCCGTTGCCGTTGTCCAAGTAGACAGAGTGGTCGACCGTCGCCATCTGCTGGAGCAGCGTGGCCGCCTGCACCCCGGCCGGGGAGTTGAACTCCGCCTTCGTGTTGTCGGAGTTGAGGATGTCGCCCCCCGCCTGCCAGAGCAGCGCGTCGAAGCGCCAGACGGTGTCCTCGCTGCCGTCGGCCACGTAGGCCCAGCCGAACTGCTTGGCCGAGGGATCTGTCAGCTTCTGGGCCGCGGCCCGCAAGTCGTCCCACGTCCAGTTCGCGGTCGGGTAGGGGATGCCGGCTTGGTCGAACAGCTTCTTGCTGTAGACCAGCGCCAGGTTGTCGACCAGCGCCGGCATGCCGATCACCTTGCCGCCGACCTGCACGGCCTGCCGCTCGGCCGGCCAGAAGTCGTTCCAGTTCACGCCCGGCTGCGTGATCCGCGAGGAGAGGTCGACCGCGGTCGGGCTGCGCGCGATGTTGGCCGCCCACGACCCGTACAGGTAGGCGATGTCCGGGTAGGAGCCGCCGCGGATCGCGGTCAGCACCTTCTGCAGCGCGTAGTCCGCGTTCCCGTAGTTCTGGACGGTGACGTGGATCTTGGGATGGGTGGCGTTGAAGCGCGCTGCGGCGCTGGTCATGGCCTTGCCCTCGATGTCCTCGTAGCCGTGCCACACGGTCACGTTGACCACGCCGTTGGAGGACGAGCTGGAGCCGCCGCAGCCGGCGGACGCGACCAGCAGCAGGGCGGTCGCGGCGATCAGGAACAGGCGCCTCATGGCAACACCACCGATCGGGTCAGGTTACGGGGCAGGTCGGGATCCAGGCCGCGGACGTCGGCCAGCCTGATCGCCAGCCGGTGCGCGAGCACCAGCGTGGCCAGGGGGGAGGGGTCGGGGTCGACCAGCGTTGCGCCGGTGGCGCGAATGTCTGCGCCCAGCGTTGCATCGATCGGGCCGATCGCGATCACCGCTGTGTCCGCGTCGCCCAGCGAGATCGGGCCGTGCCGGTACTCCATCGCGGGATACGCCTCGGCCCAGGCCTGGGCGGCCTCGCGCAGCTTCAGCGCGGCCTCGCTGGCGAGGCCGTTCGTCCAGCCGCGCCCCAGGAACTGGAACCGCCGGAAGTCGGCCGGGTCGATCGGCAGCGGGGCCTCCAGCACGCGCCGGGCGGCCTCGATCGACGGTGACAGGTCGAGCCCGGCGTGGGTCAGCAGCAGCACCAGCGCCGTGCTGGCGAACCGCGTCTGCACCACCGACCGTTCGTCGGCGAAGGGCAGCGAGATGGTCGTGTCCGCAAGCTCCGCGACCGGGCTGTCGGGCACCGCGGTCAGCGCCAGCGTGGGCGCGCCGCGGTGCGACCGCAGCAGCTCCAGCACCTCGCTGGTGGTGCCGGAGCGCGAGATCACGAGCAGCGCGTCGTAGCTGCGGCCGGTCGGAAACTCGGAGGCGGCGAACGCGTCGGTCTCGCCGGCCCCCGCCTGCTCACGCGCGACCGCGTAGGACTGGGCCATGTACAGCGACGTGCCGCACCCGGCAACGGCGATCCGCAGGCCGCGGGCCGGCAGCGGCAGGTCGGGCGCGAGGTCGGCGGCCCGCCGCCAGATGTCGGGCTGGCTGGCCACCTCGTGAGCGATTGCGCTCATATCGCGCCACTTTATGCCGTAACTGCTCATAAGGCAACCAGCGCACGGAGGTACCACTCGATAGACTTGCGCAACAATGCGCCAGTCCGAACGTCTCAGCCGCATCGTCGAGCAGCTGTCCACGAACGGGTCGGTCGGAGTCGGCGACCTGGCGGCGGATCTGGGCGTCTCCTCGGCCACCGTGCGGCGCGACCTGGTGCTGCTCGAACAGCAGCGGCTGCTGGCGCGCACTCACGGCGGCGCCATCGCAAACGGCGTCCTGTTCGAGCTGCCGCTGCGCTATCGCAGCGCTCGCCGCCAGGAGCAGAAGGCCCGGATCGCACAGGTGGCGGCCGAGCGCGTGCCCGAGGGCGCCGCCATCGGCATGACCGGTGGAACCACCACCACTGAATGTGCCCGGGCGCTGTCCGACCGGCGGCGGCTGACGGTCGTCACCAACTCCCTGAACATCGCCTCTGAGCTGGCGGTGCGCCCCAACCTGAAGCTGGTCGTGACCGGCGGCGTGGCTCGTCCCGAGTCCTACGAGCTGGTGGGGCCGCTGGCCGAGGCGTCGCTGTCCGGCCTCTATCTGGACATCGTGCTGGTGGGCGTCGACGGCATCGCCGCGGACGCCGGGCTCACAACCCACCACGAGGTCGAGGCCCACACCAACCGGGCGCTGATCGCGCGTGCCCGCCGCGTCGTGGTGGTGGCAGACAGCTCCAAGATCGGCCAGATCGCGTTCGCCCGCATCTGCGGCCTCGAGGCGGTGCACGAGGTGATCAGCGACACGGGAGCCGACCGCTCCGAGGTGGCCGCCCTGCGCGCGGCCGGCGCCACCGTCACCCTGGTCTGAGGTGGTCGCTACCCGGTCGCGTCGGGCGGTCCGGCGTCGGCTGTGACCGGCTCGGCCAGCGGGTCGATCTCGCCGTCCTCCTTCTTGCGCACGTGAATCAGCCCACGCGTCTGCTTCCACCCGATCTGTGCGGCCAGCATGGTCAGGCCGAACGCCACGCTCCACGCCGTCGTGATCAGCGCCTGGCCGACCGTGTAGGCCGTGATCACGCTCTGGGGCGCCACCCCGTTCAGCACCACCGATGCCAGCGCCGTCTGCGACCCGACCGCCCCCGGCGCGATCGCGATCGTCGAGGAGATCGAGGACGCCGCCACGATCAGGAAGATGTTCTCGACAGACACGGGGATGTGGTACGCGTACATGAAGGTGGCGTTCACGCCCATCCGCGCGGCGTACGACGCCGCTTCGACCAGCACCACCTGCGTCATGAACTTGCCCGGCGTGGTGAGGATGCCGCCGCCGTCCTTGGCCTGCTCCCAGGTGTGGTGCAGCCGGTGCCAGAGGATCTTGCCGACCACGAAGATCAGGGCGGCGCCAACGACCAGGATGATCAGGGTCAGCCCGACGTGATCCGCGAACCAGCCGAACTTGACGTCGAATGAGCCGGCCACGCTCAGGAACAGCCACAGGTAGACGATGGCTGCGACCACAACGAAGAAGATGTTCTGCACGAGCGTCGCGCCCACCAGGCCGGCGACGGTCGACCCGGCGATGGCGCTGCGGTACAGGCCCAGCATCGCCACCGTGCCCGCCGAGGCCGGCAGGATCGAGTTGAGGCCGGCGCCGCCCGCGTAGTAGCTCAGCACCTCGCGGTAGGGCAGCACCGACTTGGGATAGGCGGCGCGCAGGATGTTGCGCCACGCCAGCGAGATGAACAGCGTCTGCAGCAGCTGGAAGCTCAAGCCCAGCACCACCAGCGGCAGCGAGACCGCTTTCAGAGTGTCCCAGAACTGGTTCAGCCAGTCAGCCACGAGGCAAGGCTACTCCGAGCACCTGTCGTCATCGCCTTCGGTCGCGTAGGGTTTGTGCTCATGACCGCCTCACAGCCCGAAATGCGGTGGCACCCCGAGCGCCCGCAGCTGCGCCCGCTGCGGATGGTGGTGAGCTGGGTGATCTCGGCGCTCTCGCTGCTGTTCGCTGCGGTGGTCGTGCCGGAGGTGACGGTCTCCGGGTTCTGGGGCGCTCTTCTGATCGCCGCCCTGATCGCCATCCTGAACGCGATCGTGCCGCCCGTGATCGCGGCGCTGCGGCTGCCGTTCACCCTGATCTCGAGCTTCCTGCTGATCCTGTTCGCAGACGCTGCCCTGCTGCTCGTCGCGTCGGACGCGTTCCCGGGAGCGATGCATGTCCCGGGCCTCGGCCGGGCGCTGGCCGTGTCGCTGCTGGCGGCTGCCGCGGCGATGGTGATCACCATCCTGGCCGGGATGGACGACGACGACGAGTACACGCTGCGCGTGACCCAGCGGATCGCGCGGCGCACCGGCAATGTCCAGCGCACCGACGTGCCGGGCGTGATCTACCTCGAGATCGACGGGCTGGGGCTGCCGGTGCTGCAGCGGGCGATGCGCGACGGCAACGCGCCGGAGATGGCACGCTGGCTGGTCGACGGCTCGCACCACATGGTGGAATGGCAGACCGACCTGTCGTCGCAGACCGGAGCCAGCCAGGCCGGGATACTGCTGGGATCGAACGAGGACATCCCCGCCTTCCGCTGGGTCGACAAGCGCACCGGCCGCGTGATCGCCTGCTCGGGCCCGGACGACTGCGCGGAGATGGAGCAGCGCCTGGCCACGGGCGTCGGGCTGCTGGTGGGCGGCGGCGCCAGCCGCGGTAACCTGTTCTCGGGTGAGGCCGACGCAACGATCCTGACCGTCAGCCGGCTGAGCGCCGAGAAGAAGGCGAACCCTGGCTACCGCAGCTTCTTCGCGAACGGGTTCAACGTCACCCGGGTGCTGGTGCTGTTCTTCTTCGAGGTGGGCCTGGAGTGGGTGGCCGCCATCCGCGGTATCCGCCGCAACGTACAGCCGCGGGGGCACCGGGGCGGCAAGTACCCGTTCATCCGGGCCGGCATGTGCGTGGTCGTGCGCGACCTGATCGTGCACGGCGTGCTCTCGGACATGATGCAGGGACGCGCCGCCGTCTACGCCACGTTCTCGAGCTACGACGAGGTCGCGCACCACTCCGGCCTGGAGCGGGCCGACACGCTGGAGGCGCTGCGAAAGCTGGACGAGCAGTTCGGGCGGATTATGCGCGCGTGCCGCTACGCGCCCCGCCCCTACCGGATCGTGGTGCTGTCCGACCACGGCCAGACGCAGGGCGCCACCTTCCGGCAGCGCAACGGCTACGGGCTGGACGACCTCGTGCGCCGCTCGCTGGAGTCGGGCTCGGTCGGCGAGATCTCAGGTGCCGAAGAGGCCCAGGCGATGGTCGGCCACGCGCTGACCGAGGCCACCGGCGGCGATGCCAAGGACCCGGACGCCGACGAGAGCACGCCCGAGGGCGAGGACGTGATCGTGCTCGGGTCGGGCAACCTCGGGCTGCTGTACCTGATGAACCACCCCGAGCGGCTGACGCTGGAGCAGATCAACGCCGAACACCCGCGCCTGATCCCGGCCCTTCGCGCCCATCCTCACGTTGGCTGGCTGCTGGTGCGGGCGGCCTCCGGGCCGGTGGTGCTGGGCGCGACCGGCAGCCGTGACCTGGTGTCGGGCGAGGTCGAGGGCGACGATCCGCTGGCACCGTTTGCGCCCGAGGCGGCGCAGCACCTGGCCCGCACCGACGGCTTCTCCAACGTGGCCGACATCATGATCGGCAGCTTCTACAGCCCCGACCTCGAGCAGGGTTGCGCGTTCGAGGAGCTGATCAGCTTCCACGGCGGGCTGGGCGGCCCGCAGACGCGGCCGTTCATCCTCTACCCGGTCGAGCTGGCCGCTCCCGAGCAGCCGATCCTGGGGGCCGCGCGGGTGCACGAGATCCTGTCCGGCTGGCGCCGGGACCTGCAGGGGGAGTTCGTGTCCCTGGCGGCGGTCACGCCGGCTCCGGCGCCCGATGCCGCCGCCACGTGAGCCCCAGCACCGCTCCTAGCACCAGCGTCGGCACGACCGTCAGCACCCGGTAGAGCAGCACCGCCGCCACCGCCTCCGCGTTGCCGGCGCCGAAGCCGACCAGCGCTGAGGACAGGCCGAGCTCGACGATGCCGACGCCCCCGGGCGTGATCGGGACGGCGGTCAGCAGGCGCACCAGGCCCCATGCCGCCATCGCCTCCACCCAGGTCACCTCGGATGAGGGAACGCCGGTCGCACGCAGGCACACCAGCAGCACGCCGAACACCGTCAGGTGCCCTGCGAATGCGGCCAGCGTGATGACGTGCCAGCGGCGGGACAGCAGGTGCACCGTCTCGCCGCGGAAGCGCACCATGGCGGCCCCCCAGCCCGAGCGCGGGTCGCGGCGTACCAGCCGCAGTGCCCAGTTGACGACGCGTTGCGCGCGGTCCCCCCATACCTGCGCTTGCTGATCGCTGCGGAACGCCATCACCAGCGCCGTCGCCAAGAAGACGATCACGCCCATGCCGATCAATCCGGCCGTCAGCAGCAGCGTGCTGGTGCCGCCGGTGAGCAGCAGCAGCGCCAGGGCCACCATCGGCAGCGTCACGTTCACGATCTGGTTCCAGGCGCCGGTCACGACAACGGCCACGGCGATCGCGCTCGACCGGTATCTCCAGCTTCGCAGCATCGCGTAGGACGCAGCCAGGCCGACGGCGTCGCCACCCGGCACCGCGATCGAGATCGCCGTCGAAGTCTGGGTCAGCACCATCGACTGGCGGTAGTTGAGCCCCGGCAGCGCCGCCATCCAGGGTGGTCCGTAGGTGGCAACGTTGATGGCCGTGGCAACCGCGAGTGCCACCAGCGCCTGGTTGCTGAGGCCGGTCACCACATCCCACACGTCCGAGTAGTTGGCGATCCGGGGCAGCAGCACCAGGAACACCAGCAGGATCGCCGCGATGCCGACCACGGCGGGGCCGAACCTGCGCACCAGCGACTTCTGCTCCGCCTCCGGCTCTTGCGGCTCGCCCACGACGGGCGGCTCGGCGGTCACGGCAGCAGCGAGGATTTCATGGCCTGGAACTCCTGATCAGTGAGCGCGCCCTGGTCGTGCAGCGCAGACAGGCGCTCCAGCTGGTCAACCGGTGTCTCGGCCGTCGCCGGTGCCGTCGTGACGGCGGCCTGCTGCGGCCGCGACAGCTTCGCCCTCGCAGCCGCAACCACGTCGCCGCTCTGCGCGTCGGGGAACTCCTTCACCGACTGCCGCCGCACGGCCTCCAGCCCGATGCCGGCCAGCACGATCATCACCAGCGCCGGCACCGGCCGGCGGAAGGCCTGCGTCGGCGCCCACCAGATCAGGAACAGGACGACCGCGGCGAAGGCAACCCAGACCTGGCCGGCGTGGTCGCGCGCGTGCGGCGCGAACGCCCGCCTGATCGCGACCGGCCGCTCGCCCTCGCCCGAGACCCAGGCCCAGATCACGACGATGAAGCCGACCCCGATCACCGTGCGGGTGGTGTCCTTGAGTAGGGCCGTGATGACGTCCCAGGCGGCGTTCGCGGCCGGCCGGTTCTCCGGCAGCTTGACGAGGTTTTCGACCAGCAGGCTGCCGCCGACCGTGCGTCCGATCACGAGGATGACACCGGCCGCGATGATGCCGATCCCGCAGTTGCGCACGGCCCGGCGCCGGTAGCCGGTCGCCAGGTACACCGCCAGGGCGTACAGGGCCAGCGAGACGAACGGCAGCACCCAGGCCAGCACCTTCAGCCAGTGTGCCAGCGTCTGCACCAGCGACAGCTGGTCGGAGGTGAAGATCACGATCTTTCCGCCGGCGATGCTCGTGGTCGGGCTCAGCCCCAAGCGGCCGGCCAGGTTCTGCTCGAGGCCGCTGGTGTTGATGGCGACCTCTCCACCGCCCGTTTTCAGTCGGTCGCCGCCGCCGTCCAGCACCAGCACCAGCTGCGCGTGGGCAACCTCGTTCGCCTTGATCCACGCGGCCTGGGCGCGGTCTGAGGCCAGCAGGCGCGCGGCCGCGCGGTCGGCGTAGTCGCGCAGCGCGGCCGCGGCGGGCGCGGCCAGCGGCTGCGCCTGCTCGGGCAGCAGCGGCTTGATCTGGGTGGCGACGTCGACGTTCGCGTAGAGCTGGTCGACCAGGTTCGAGGCCAGCGCCTGCTGGATCTCAGGCTGCTGCAGCAGCTGGGCGGTGGTGGTGTTGTACCCGTCCGAGTCGAGCACCACGCGCCGGATCCACAGCGCCAGCACCGACAGGATCAGCACCAGCGATGCCGCCGCGATCAGGCTGCCGACCATCCATCGCCGGCGACGGGATGCCCTCTGCGTTGCTGTCTGGTCGGCGTTCTCGGCCGCTTCACCCTCCACCGGCTGATTGCTGCTCACGCTGTCCGCCCCGTCCTTTGTAGGTCGATTGCCACGGCCATGCTATCGGTTGGGGGCTTCGTGGCGCCGGGCGGCGTGACCGCATCCGAAAGCGGACGACCGCCCGGATGTGAGCAGGCTCCCGTTGACAAAGGCTCTCTCATGTTCACGAGCTACGCTGCGGCTGGACACACTGGGAGGTAGCGGAGATGCGGATGGGCAAGCGATCATCGGTGCGGGTGCTGGGCTGGGCAGGTCTGGCGCTGGTGATGTTGGGAGCGGTGAGCGTGACGGCGATGGCGTTGACGGCCGGTCACGGAAAGGTGCCGCCCCCAAAGCCGCTGGCCGTCGCGTTGCACGACGCGGCAACCGCCGCGCCGCCAGCAGGCGTGACCGCACACTTCGCCGTGCACCAGCACCTGATCCCCGGCAGCTCGAACCTGCTCTCGTCGGGGCCGCTGGCCGGCGCCACCGGCACCGTCTGGGCCGCAGGCAACGAGGTGCGCGTGTCGGTGCACTCGCAGCTGGGCTCGTCACAGCTTGCCTATGACGGCACGTCCGTCACGTTCTACAACCCGAAGAACCATGCCGCCTACCGCCTGGCGGTGCCGCCGCACACGCGTGACAGTGAAACGAGCTCGTCGGCCCGACAGGCGCCTCCGTCGGTGGCCGATATCAGCAAGCTGCTCACCGGCATCGGCAAGGATGCAGTGCTTTCGGGAGCGATCCCCGGCAACGTGGCCGGACGACCGGCCTACACGGTGCAGGTGCGGTCGCGCCACGCCTCGGGCCTGGTCGGCTCGCTGGCGCTGGCCTGGGATGCGGCACGCGGCGTGCCGCTGCGCTTCGCCATCACCCCGCGCGGCTCGAGCACCCCAGCGCTGGAGCTGGTCGTCACCGACATCCACTTCGGCAAGCTCTCGGCCGGCGCCACCAGCCTGACCCTGCCCGCCGGCACGCACACGGAGGCGCTGCAGCTTCCCTCCAAGCACCAGGTGCAGGGAGCCGCCAAGCACGTGCACTCGGTCTCCGGAGCGGGCGCGGTCGCGAGGGCCGTGCAGTTCCACCTTGCCGCCCCGGCCACGCTGGCCGACCGGCCCCGCGCCGAGGTGCGGTCGCTGGGCGACGGCGCGCTGATCGTCTACGGCAAGGGCCTCGATTCGCTGCTGGTGTACGAGAAGCGGGCCGGTGGCCATGCCGCCGCCGCCACGCTGCCGGTGATGTCGCCGGTATCTGTGAACGGCGCGCCCGGGCATGAGCTCGAGACGACGCTCGGCAGCGTCCTGCAGTTCAGCAAGGGCGGGGTTACCTACACGGTCGCCGGGTTCCAGACGGCCGACACGATCCTCAGCGCAGCACAGTCGCTGCATTGAGCGCCCCCGCCGCGGCGGGTGCCCTCGTCGAGATCGACGGTGTCAGCAAGCGCTACGGCGACGTGGTGGCGCTTGACGAGGTATCCGCAGCGGTGACCGAGCGGGCGGTCGGCCTGCTGGGCGCCAATGGTGCCGGCAAGTCGACGCTGATGCGTTCGATGCTGGGCCTGATCCGGCCCGACGAGGGCAGCATCAGGGTGATGGGCATGGGCATCGAGCACGCCTGGGACATCCGCCGGCGGCTCGGTTACATGCCGGAGCACAGCTCGCTGCCGATGGGTATGACCGCCCGTGACCTGGTCGTCCACATGGGCGAGCTGCGCGGCCTGCCGCGCCGGGTGGCGGTGCTGCGCGCCTCGGAGGTGCTGTTCCAGGTCGGCCTCGAGGAGGAGCGCTCGCGGCTGATCCGAACCTTCTCGGTGGGCATGCGACAGCGCACGAACCTGGCCCAGGCGATCGTGCACTCACCCGCGATGGTGATCCTGGACGAGCCCACGAACGGCCTTGATCCGGCGGGCCGCGAGGAGATGCTGACCCTGGTGCGGCGGCTGTCCGCCGACCTCGGCATCGCCGTGATCATGTCGTCGCACGTGCTCGAGGACATCGTTCGCACCTGCGACTCGGTGCTGGTGCTGCGGGACGGGAAGATCGTTGCCAGCCAGCGCCTGGCGCAGGCCGACCGCGTCGACAACGGCGAGGTGCAGGTGCAGATCGTCGGCGACGCCGAAGCGTTCAGCACAGCCGCCGCGGCGCTGGGGCTGGCGGTGCGGCCGGACGGCGAGTGGCTGCTGGTGCGGGGCGACGACGCCGACACGGTGCTGCGCGGCGTGCGCGATGCCGCCATCGCGAGCGGTGCCGGGCTGCACGAGCTGCGCCCGGCCGGCCCCACCATCGAGCAGTCGCTGATCGGAGCGATCGGATGAGCAGCGAAGCGCGGCTGGTCGACACCGCGTTCACCACCTACCAGGGACCGCGCGCGGGACGGCTGGCCGCGATCTGGTCGCTCGCGCGCTGGAGCGCGCTGCGAGCGCTGGGCGCCCGCCGTGGCTGGAAGGCGAAGGTGATCCCGATCTCGCTGACGCTGCTGGCGTTCGCGCCGGCGCTGGTGGTTCTGGGCCTGCGCGCCATCCTCGGCTCGGGCAGCGTCAGCCGCAGCGTCGCCAACGCCGTCCCGTACTCCGATTACATCAGCACGATCGCGATCGTGGTCCTGGTGTTCAGCGTCGTGATCACCCCGGAGCTGGTCTGCCCCGACCGCCGCGACCGAACGCTGTCGCTCTACTTCTCCACCGCCATCGGGCGCCTCGACTACGTGCTTGGCAAGATCGCGGCCGCGCTGATGCCGCTGCTGCTGGTGACGCTGGCGCCGGTGCTGCTGCTCTTCGCCGGCACCGTGCTGTTCTCCGTCCATCCGGTCGGCTACCTGCAGGCGAACTGGCTGGACCTGCCTCGCATCCTCGCCTCCAGCCTGATCGTCGCCATCTTCTATGGGCTGGTGGGGCTGGCGATCTCGTCGCTGACCAGCCGCCGCGCGTTCGCGGTCGGCGGGTACCTGGCGTTTCTGGCCATCTCGACGGTCATGGGTGGCGTCCTCAGCCATGCCCTGGACGCCCGCTACTTCCGGCTGCTGGCGGTGGCGGCGGCGCCGATCCGGGCCGGGCAGGGCCTGTTTCCGAAGTACTCCGACCCGGGGGACATCAGTCCCGCGGTGTGGGGCTCGACCGTCGTCGAGGTGTGCGTGGTGGCTGTCATCGTGCTGGCGGTGCGGTACGGGAGGGACGAGGAGTGAGCGCGCCGGCGATCGAGTTCACCGGTGTGTCGCGCTGGTACGGGGACACCGTCTCGCTGGCCGACGTCTCGTTCACGGCAGACGCGGGGGTGGTGGGGTTGCTCGGCCACAACGGTGCCGGCAAGTCGACCACGTTGAAGCTGTGCGCCGGGTTCTCGACCCCCAGCACCGGCACCGTGCGCATCTACGGCGACAACCCGCGGCGCAACCCGGAGGTCTACCGGCGGGTCGGGATCGTGCCCGACCACAGCCCGCCATGGCCGTTCCTGACGGCGCGCGAGGTGGTCGAGCTATCGGCCCGCCTGCACAAGGTTCCCGACTACCGGGAAGCCGCCGCCCGCGCGATCGCGACCGTCGAGCTGGAAGCGGCCGCCGACCGGCGCGTGGCCGGGTTCTCGCACGGCATGCGCCAGCGGGTGAAGCTGGCCCAGGCGATCGCGCACGAGCCCGACCTGCTGCTGCTGGACGAGCCGCTGAACGGCCTCGACCCCACCCAGCGTGAGCACGTGATCTCGCTGCTGATCCGGCTCGGCGAGCAGGGCCGCACCGTGGTGGTGTCGTCCCACGTCCTGCACGAGGTGGAGCGGATGGCTCCGCGGGTGCTGGTGCTGGTGAACGGGCATCTGGTGGCCGAGGGTTCGACCGCGGGGATCCGTCAGCTGATCAGCGAGCGGCCGCGGCGCGTGCTGGTGACTGCCGACAACGCCCGCGCGCTGGCCCGCGAGCTGATGTCGAGCGCGGCGGTCGATGCCGTGCGGATCGCCGATGGCAGGATCGAGGTCGAGACCAGCGAGCCGTCGCAGCTGAGCCGCGAGCTACCGGCGGCCGCCGGGCGCACCCAGTCGCTGCTGCGCCTGATCCGGCCGGTCGGTGACGACCTGGAGAGCGTCTACACCTACCTGCACGAGCGAGCCAGGGGACAGGCGCGATGATCCTGCCCGTCTACCGGCTGACGTTGCGCGCGCTGCTGCTGCAGCGGCGCACGATCATGCTGGCGGCCGTGGTGCTGGCGCCGGTCGCGACCTCGTTGATCTACGCGCTGGCGCGTCCCGGGGGTAGCGACACCGTGGACTTCTACTCCGGCATCGTGCAGAAGCTGTTCGTGCCGGCCGTGGCGGCGCTAGTGGCGCTGGTGTTCGGCGTCAGCGCGTTCGGCGACGAGCGGGAGGACGGCACCATCCTGTACCTGGTGGCGACGCCGCAGCCGCGGCTGGAGCTGGTGGTTGCGAAAGTGGCCGCGGCCTGGACGGCGTCGCTGGTGCTGCTCGTCCCCAGCCTGGTGCTGAGCGGTCTGCTGGGCCTGGGATCCGCCGCGTCGCTGCGCCTGATCGGCTGGCCGCTGCTGGGCGTGGTGCTGGCCAGCCTGGCCTACTGCGCCGCCTCGTCCTGGCTGTCACTGAAGACGCGGCGGCCGGTGGTGATCGGCGTCATCTACATCCTGCTCTGGGAAGGTTCGGTGGCGACCTATGCGGCGTCGGCCGCCAAGCTCTCGATCTCGGCCTACGGCAGCGCCTTCGTGGCGCATGCCCTGCCCCAGTCAGCGCCGCCGGTGGCCGGCCTGGTGCCATCGGCGCTCGTGCTGGCGGCCGTGGTGGTGCTGGCCGCATTGGGCGCCGCCCGCAGCCTGGCCCGCACGGAGCTCCCATGAGGACGAGCGGTTCGCTCTAGCGGGTGGTGAACAGCGAGCGGCCGAGGAAGCCGGCCACGACGGCGACCAGCAGCGCGATCAGCAGCACCCAGAAGGCGAGCTTGATCGCGCCGATCACGCCGAACACCAGGATCGCGAGAATCAGAAGCAGTAGCCAGATCATGTTCCCCCGGATACCTCGGGACCGTGCCCGGTAAACGCCTCAGCGCAGGTCGGAGGGCAACAGCGACCAGCAGATCATGTCCTTGCGCACGCCCTGCACCGAACGCGATCCTCGCTCGAGCCCCTCGCGGGTGAAACCCGCACGCTCGAGCGCACGCTGCGACGCGATGTTCTCGGGGTCGGTTCGCCCCTCGAGCCGTTCGGCGCCAAGCGCCTCGAATGCCCACGGCGACACCAGCCGGATCGCCCGGGTCACGAGGCCCCGGCGGCGCGCCGCCGGGTGGATGCCGTAGGCCAGCTCGACGATGCCGGGCGGCCGTTCCGTGGAGAGCAGGATCACGCCGCGGTAGTGGTCGCTGCCGCTCTCGGTGATGGTGAACGCGAGCGGCGCGGTCGGATCGTCCCACGACTCCATCAGCTGCGTCAGCTCCTCGCGCGCATGCTTCTCGGTGTAGGGGATGGGGACGTTCACCCAGCGGCGGGTGGTCTCGTCGCGTCCCTCCTCCATCAGGCCCGGCAGGTCGCTCTCGCGCATCGGCCGCAGCGTGACGGTGCCGTCGCTGAGCGGAGGGCGGGGCGGGTCGACGTGGTCGGGGCGGGGCATCAGATGGTTGGTTTCACGGGACTAGGCGGGTGACGGGGTAGGGCGGAGCAAGCTGCCGCGACGGCCGACGCTGAGGCTGAGCGCGGCCGCCGTCACGCCCAGCGCGCCCGCCACCAGGAAGGCCGGCTCGTACGACCCGAACCAGGTGCGGCTGGCTCCGGCGCCCCACGCTGCGAAGGCGGCGCCGAACTGGTGGCACGCGAACACCCAGGCGAACACCACGCCCACCCGCTCGCGGCCGAACGCCTCACGTACCAGTGCCACGGTCGGCGGCACCGTCGCCACCCAGTCCAGCCCGTAGAAGACCACGAACGCGACCAGCCCCAGGCCCGCGTGCGACAGCGCGGCGTTCAGCCCCAGCAGCGCCATGCCGCGCAGGCCGTAGTACCAGAACAGCAGCCAGCGCGGATCGAAGCGGTCGGTCAGCCAGCCGGAGCAGACGGTGCCGACCACGTCGAACACGCCGATCGCGGCCAGCAGCCCGGCGCCGCGCACCTCGCTCAGCCCGTGGTCGGAGCAAGCCGCGATCAGGTGCGTCCCGATCAGGCCGTTGGTGGTCGCGCCGCAGATGAAGAATGCTCCCGCCAGCAGCCAGAAGTCGCGCACCAAAACGGCGTCGCGCAACGCGCCGACCGCGTTCCGGAACGGGTTCACGAGCTGTCGCGGCGGCTCCGGCTCAACGGCACCGTAGGGCATCAGCCCGACGTCGGCGGGGTCGGTGCGCAGGAACACGAGCGCAATCGGCACCACCACCACGATCGCCGTCAGCGCGATCAGCGCGGCCGCGGCACGCCAGCTGTAGGCGGTCACCACCCAGGCCAGCAGCGGCAGGAACACCAGCTGGCCGCTGGCGTTGCTGGCGGTCAGCATGCCGGTGACCAGGCCCCGGCGGGTGCTGAACCAGCGGTTGGCCACGATCGCCGCCAGCGGCACGGCGACCGCGCCGGTCGCGCCGCCCACCACCAGGCCCCACAGCAGATAGAGCTGCCACGGCGACGTCATCTGGGTGGTCAGCGCAGCGCCGAGCGCGACCGTCGACAGCGCGATCACGGTCACCCGCCGCAGGCCGAACCGCTCCACCACGGCGGCCGCGAACGGCGCGCCCAGGCCGTACACGAGCAGGTTCACCGCCACGGCGCCGCCGATCAGCGCCGGCGACCAGCCGAACTCCTGCTGCAGCGGCAGCAGCAGCACCCCCGGCGTGGCGCGGAAGCCGGCCGCCGTCAGCAGCACCACGAACGTGGCCGCGGCCACCACCCAGGCGTAGTGCACCCGTCCCCTGAAGATGCGGGCGATCATGATCGCCCGCATCGTACGCAACGATACGATGGGCGCTGTACCAGTACCGAGGGAGGGGCGATGGCGGATACCGACACACCGACGATCGACGCCGCCGTGCATCGGCAGCTGGCGGTCGATCTCTTCAACCACGTGTGGACGCTGATGGGGACGCCCGACCGCACGCGCGAGCAGGACACCGAGATGATCCACGCCGCCCACGCCTCGCGGCACCACTGGGGCGAGGTGGGTACGCCGGTCAACGTCGCGCGGGGCGAGTGGCAGGTGTCGCGCGTCTACAGCGTGCTCGGCCGCGGAGAGCCTGCGCTGGTGCACGCACGCCTGTGCCTGGACACGTGCCTTGAGCACGGTATCGGCGACTTCGACATCGCCTACGCGCACGAGGCGATGGCGCGCGCCTACCGTGTGCTCGGAGATCAGTCGGAGTCAGCCGCGCACGCCGAGCAGGCCCGCCGGGCCACCGCCGGCATCGCCGACCCCGAGGACCGCGAGCACGCGATGGAAGACATCGCGGAGCTCCTCTAGCAGCGGCGCATACACGGAGCCCCGGCCTGCCTAGCCGGTCGCCGTCCGCAGGAAGCCGCGCAGCCGCTCCAGCACCGGATCGACGTGCGACGTGTCGCCCCAGCGGCCCAGCACCTGCATGTCGCCGGTTCGCCGGTCGAAGCGCGGCTCGATCCGGCCGACGATGCGGTCGCCGCGAAGCACCGGCAGCACGTAGTAGCCGTACTCGCGCTTGGCGGGCGGCACGTACATCTCCAGCCGGTAGCGAAAGCCGAACAGCGCCTCGGCCCGTCTGCGGTCGTGGATCAGCCGGTCGAATGGCGACAGCACCGTGACGCGGTCGCCGACCGGCTCGTCCGAGATGTCGGGATGCGCCTGCCACTCGCCCTTCACCAGGCGCACACCCAGCGCCCGGAAACGCTGCTTCGCGAACAGCCGGTCGGCGTCACGGCGGGTGAGCGGTTGGTCGTCCGGCGCCTGCCAGCGATCCGCCACGTCCCACAGCCGCTGGCCGCCGCTGCGGCCGACGATCCCGATCTCGCCGCGCAGCTGCAGGATCTCGAGCATGCGCCCGACGTGGCGTGTGCCGTGCCAGCGGTGTCTGCGGCCGCGCTCGGCCGCGCGGTCCTCGAGGTCGCGCGACAGCAGCGGCCCGCGGCGCTCCAGCTCGCGCAGCACGTAGCGGCGAAAACCCTGGTTTTGCTCGAGGAACTGCCGCCACCAGCGTTCGCGGGCGCTGGTGTTGGCACGGCGGTACGCGCGCATCCAGGCCCGTACCATCGGCAGCGACTCGATCGGCCAGATCAACGCGTTCCACTCGAACAGCTGCCGGTCAGACCACAGCAGGCGGTCGAGCTCTCCCCGGTCGAACGCTCCCAGCCGGCTCCACAGCACCAGCTCCTGCGGCGTTGCGACGGTCGCGATCGGGTCGATCTGGAGGAAGCCGAGCCGCCGCACCGTTTCAAGGACGCCGGTCGCAGATCCGTCCAGGAGCTGGGCGCGAACGGCGATCCGCCGGGCGCGGTCATGGTCGACCGTCCGTACCATGGGCCAACCCTAGCCAGGTCTAGCTGATGGCGACGTGCCGGGAGGGCGACACCGCGCTCATCCAGGCGTGCGACGCGCCACCGGCGTAGCTCCAGCGCAGGTACGCCGCGCCCGGGCTGGTGAAGTGCACCTTGCGCGAGTAGCCGCCGCGCCGGTTGACGGCGACGGAGGCGACGGTGCGCCAGGCGCCGCTGGCCTTTCTCCGCACCTGCAGCCGCACCCGGGCGCCGTGCATGTTCGGCGTCGACTTGCCGCCGAAGGTGAACGAGGTGCCGCGGCGGACGCTGGCGCGCGACGCCTTCGAGCCCAGGCGCGGGATCACGTGGATGGTCGTGCCCGCCGCCGTCAGGCCCTGCTGCGTGTCCGAGCCTGGGAAGACCGCCTGCCAGGTGAGGTTACGCCGCAGCTGGGTGGTGAGCGCGAAGCTCCAGATGCCGCTCGAGTCGGTCTGGTCGCGGTACCAGAAGATCCTGTTGCCCTCGCGGAGCTCGACGTAGACGCGCCGGTTCGCGATCGGTGCGTCGCCCGAGTCCGTGAGCGTGCCGGTAAGTGTGACCTGCTGCCCGTACTTGATTGTCCTGGTGGTGGTGGGGCTGGTGACGACCAGATTGGTCGCGTCCGGGCCGACCGGCGAGGGCTTGAACGCCGCCAGAGCGAGCGCCAGCGCGTCGGCCTTGGGGGAGCCCAGCCCCGTCGCGGGGTCATAGCCCACGGCGGCCTGGTAGAGGCCCGAGCCGTTGATGCTGTTGTTGCCCACGGTGACGTCCCAGAACATGCTCGGGTCGCTGTAGAGGAAGGGGTTCGCGAAACCCATGCGATGACCCCCGTTCTGGAGCGAGGAGCTGTTCGCGTCGGCCGTGATGGCGGCCATCAGCGGCGCGCCGGCGCTGGTGCCGCCGACCGGGAACCAGGGGACGCCGCTCGGGCAGCCCGAGGCTGTCGAGGTGCACTCGATGATGTAGCCGGTGTTGGGCTGGGCGTCGAGTGCGATGTCTGGCACCTGCCGGCAGAAGCCGGTGGGGTTGCCGCACTTGGTGCCATTGTCGTAGCTGCGATGCGGGTTGCCGCTCTGGTAGGAGGGTTGCGACCAGTTCCGGGAGATGCCGCCGCCGCCGTGACTCCAGGCGGTGCTGTCGGCGCCGTTGGCCGAGTGCAGTGCGGTGCCGCCGACGCCGGTCACGAACGGCTGAGATGCGGGGTCGTCGACGACCAGCTGCTTGTCGCTGGGCAGCAGCGGCTCGCAGTCGCTGGACCCGGAGTCGCCGGATGCGGCGAAGAAGGAAAGGCCGGCGGCGGCGGCCAGCTGCAGCTGGTCCGATTCTGCCTGCAGGAACGACGGTGGCAGGGCGTCCTCGCAGAGGCCCCAGCTATCGCTGACGATGAAGGTGTTGGTGGTGTCTTTCGTGCTGATCATGCGGTCGACCATGGGCAGGATCTGGGCGATGCTGTTGGGCGCCGTGTAGACCTCGACGCTGCTGAGATGGGGCGCATTGGACAGCGCCACCTCGATGTCGAGCTCGGCCTCGATCGCCCCGCTCATCGTGCTGCTGCCGCCGTTGATGGGCCGGGTGTGCACAGGGGTGGTCAGGCCGAAGCAGGACTTGAACGCTGAGATGTCCGAGGCCTTGAAGTTGGTGAACTCGACCAGCGCGATCGACTCACCGGTGCCGTCGTAGCCGTTCTGGATCAGGGAGCGGTGGCCGTAGGCGGTGGCCAGGTCGCCGGGCAGGTAGCCGCCGTAGAAGTGCTTGGCTCGGGACGCGGCGGTGCAGGGCGCGGGGACAGTGGTCTGCGGTGTGAGCTCCGGCCCGGTGGCCAGGCTGTGCAGCTTGGTGGCGGTGTCGAGGCCGGTGACCGAGGACACCAGCGGCGTGATCGCTGCCGGCAGCCGCACGGCGGCGTCCGGGGCGCGGAAGAGGTGGCCGTCGGCTGCGCGGTAAGTGGACAGGCCGACGTGGAAGGCGCGCGAGGCGGCGGCCGCGCTGCCGTGGAAGCTGAGCGTGAGCAGGCCGTTGCGTTCCAGCTGCAGCCCCTGTCCGCGCATGTAGGCCAGGACCGCGGCCCGGCCGGCCGGGCTGGGCGCGAACAGCGACCGCAGCTCGGCCGTGGTCATCGGCTTCGAGCCGCTGGAGGTGCGCGCGCTGTAGGCCAGCAGCGAGGCGTTTCGGGGCTTCAGCGACACGGTCACGTCGATCGGCCGGGCGGCTGCGGTCGGCGCGAGGCGGGCGGCTCCGCGCAGGGCCGGCAGGGCGCTGCCGGGGACGGCTCGCAGGGTTGGCGCGACCGGGGGTCGGGTGTTGGCCGCGGCGGCCCCGGAGCCGGAAACGAGCGCGAGCATCGAGAGCGCGACGACCAGCGGCCGCGAAAGGGGAGTCCGCATCACCTCATTCTGCGTGCAGCGGCTCGGATTGTCCAATGTTCGCTCTGTGGCTTCAACGGCCGTCCAACACAGGTATCTCGAGCGAACCTATACGCCGAGCTCTCGCAGCAGCGCCCGGTTGTGTGCCTGGTCGTCGGCCAGCATCTCGACCGTCTGGCCGGGTTGAATAAGGCGGTCCTGCTCGACCACCAGCCACGAGTCATAGCCGCTGCCACGCAGCCGCTCGAGCACCGCCGGCATATCCACGCTGCCCTCGCCGAAGCGGCAGAAGACGCCGCGCCGCCACGCCTCGCGCAGGCCCAGACCGCTGGTGCGGATCTGTTCCATCACCGCGCCGTCGACGTCCTTCAGGTGCACGTGGCTGACCAGCTCGCCGTAGGTGTCCAGGAACGCGAGTGGGTCGCCGCCGCCGAATGAGGAGTGCCCGCTGTCGAAGCACAAGCCGATCAGCGATGTGTCCATCCGCTCGGCGAAGCGGTCGATCTCGCGCGGCGTCTCCACGTAGGTGCCACCGTGGTAATGGAAGGCGGCGGCGTACCCGCGCGCGTGGCAGAGCTCGGCGGCGCGGTGCGCGTTCGCCACCAGCAGGTCGAACCGGGCCTCGCCCAGCCATGTCGCGGGCAGCTCCTCGATACGCCCGGCGCCGGCCAGCCGGTCGGGCTCGCTGAACGAGTCGGACACCAGCACGACCGGACGCTCATCCCCGTTCGGGCTGGTCTCTTCGAGGATGCTGAGCGCCTCGTCGAGGAACGCGAAGTCCTCGTCCATGTGCTCGCGGCGGGACAGCCGCATCGGCAGGAACGACCCCACCAAGCTGACGCCGCGTTCCCTCAGCGCCGCCGCGGTTCCCGCCGGGTCGCCGAAGTAGCCGGGCGGGCCCAACTCGGTGCCCACGTACCCGGCGTCCACCATGGCGTCCAGCACGGCCACCGGGTCGGGCAAGCCGTCGTCCTCGGCGGTCAGTTCGAAGATGCCGAATGAGACCGGCGCAGACGCAACCCTCATGGTGTTTCCTTTCCTGTTAACGGCGCCCGGGGGTCCCGTTCCATGTTGGCCCAGGTGCCGCGCGTCCAGGCCAGCTCGGGGTCGTCCTCCGCGGCCATCGATCGCCGCTCCGCGGCCAGTGCGTTCAGGTAGTAGCCGTGATAGCCATGGGCGGCGCAGAACGGGTGGTAGCCGCGCGGCACCAGCACCACGTCTCCGTCGCGCACGGTCCACGTCTCGTCGAGGCTGCCGTCGCGGGTGTAGAGGCGCTGGACACCGAACCCCTCGGGTGCGGCGAAGCGGTAGGCGTACACCTCCTCGAGGTCGTTCTCGATCGGCAGCCTCTCCACCTCATGCTTGTGCGGTGGGTAGGAGGACCAGTTTCCGGCCGGCGTCGACACCTCGACCACCAGTAGCCTGTGTGCGGCGAACTCCGGCGGGATGATGTGCGTGATCTGGCGCGTCGCATTCCCCGACCCGCGCACCTCGACCCGCATCGACGAGCCCGCGATCGGCTGCACCGCGCCGGCCTGGTCGCGATCGGCGCGTGCCGCGCAGCGGGCCAGCCAGCCCTCGCCCTCGACCGTGCAGGTGGTGCCGGGCGGCAGGTACAGCGCGTCGGGCAGCCCGTCGAGCGGGGTCTCCCGCGTCCCCAGGTCGAACCGCTCGCCCGCCACCGTTGCCGAGAGCCGGCCGCCCAGGTTGACCAGGCAGACCTCGTCCGGGCCGGTGTCGACGCCGGCCGAGCCGGCGACCGTGGTGGAGCTGTAGGACAGCCACCTCCATCCCGCCGTACCGGGCGTCACCGGCGGAGCGGGGTTTCGCAGCAGTAGGTCGAGCGTCACGACACGTCTCCCTCGGTTGGCATTGCGATCGAGCAGCCCAGGCGCGCGGCCACGTGCGCACCGGCCCGGTTGGCCACGACGGCAGCCGCCGCGGGCTGATCGCCGCGCAGCAGACGCCAGCCGAAGGCGGCGGCGAACGCGTCACCGGCGCCGAGGCCGTTCACCACGTCGACCGGGTGGGGCGGCACCACGGCCGGCTCCTGCCCGGCGACGTACACCGTCACACCGCGGCCACCGTGCTTGTTGGCGACGACGCCGACGCCCATATCAAGCAGCCGGGAGGCGTCGGCCGTGCCCACGGCCGCGGTCAGCTCTTCGTCGGAGCCGAGCGCCACGCCGGCATGGCGTGCGGCGTCGCGCATGCAGGCGGCGTACTCGACCGGGTCGTCCCACAGCACTGGCCGCCAGTCGAGGTCGAGCACCGTGGTGCCGGCGCCTCCGGCCCGCGCCTCAAGCAGCGACTGGGTGGCCAGGCGGGACGGCTCGATGGCGAAGCCCGTGCCGCTGACGTAGGCCAGCGGCGCCGCGGCCAGGGCCTCCAGATCGAGCGACCCGACCGCCAGCTCCCAGTCGGGACAGGTGGGCGTGCGGTAGAAGGTGATCGGGAAGTTGTCCGGCGGCCATGCCTCGCAGAAGGCAAGTGCTGTGCGCAGCGTGGGGTGGGTGCCCAGCCAGCGGCAATCCACTCCCTGCGCGGTCAGCCAGTCGCGCACGTAGCGGCCGTGGCCGTCGTCTCCCACGGCCGAGACGATCGCGGTGCGCACACCCAGGCGGGCAAGCCCGGTGGCGACGTTGCCGGCGAACCCGCCGACGTACTTGTGGAAGCCTTCGACCTGCTCGAGCGGCACCCGCAGCTGCATCGGGTAGAGGTCGACGCAGACGCGGCCCATCACCACCGCCTCCAGCTCCGTGGCGCGCATGGGCGCACCATACGTCAATGGTTGAAACGTTTCAACCACGGTCGACAAACGCATCTCATGCCGGGCAGAGTCCTGTCGCGGGATGGTGGGCGACCTGGCGGCAGGGCCGGGGCGCGGCTGGAGGGGCTCGGGGCGGCGACTTGACAACCTCGACCTCGAGGCAGAAGATACGCGACCAGTTGAAACGTTTCAACAGCGACCGTTCGGAGCTCTAACTGCGGATCGGCGTGTTCAACGACGGGTTGGCCCACCTCTCGCGCGCGGATGCCTTCGCCTGGTGTGCCGAACAGCAGCTGGCCGCGATCGAGATGGGCGTCGGCGGTTGGGCCAAGGCCGCCCACCAGCTGCCGCTCGACCAGCTGCTGCGCGAGCCCGGTGAGCGCGACCGGCTGGCCGGCGAGCTGACCGAGCACGGGCTGGCGCTGTCATGCGTGAACGCAGCCGGCAACCCGCTGCACCCCGATCCGGCCGTTGGCCCGCACCACGCGGCGCTGCTGCGGGGGGCGGTCGAGCTGGCCGCACTGCTGGGCGTCGACCGGGTGGTGACGATGAGCGGCTGTCCAGGCGGCCGCGACGGCGGCACCAGTCCCGTGTTCGCCCCCTGGGCCCTGACCCCGGACGACGAGCCGCTCTGGAATTGGCAGTACGAGCAGCGGCTGGCGCCGTTCTGGAGAGAGTTGGGCGCGTGGGCGCGCGAGTCCGCGCCGTCGGTGCTGATCTGCCTCGAATTACACGCCGGCGCCTCCGCCTACAGCCCCGGCGGCTACGTGCGGATTGCCGAGGCAGGGGGCGACAACATCCGCGTCAACTTCGACCCCAGCCACTTCTGGTGGCAGGGCATCGACCCGCTTCGGGTGCTCGACCAGGTTGGCGACCGGGTCGGGTTCAGCCACGGCAAGGACACGCTGCTGCACCCTGACCGGATCGCCGACCACGGCGTCTTCGACTTCCGCTTTCCGGTCGATCCGGACATCGCTCCCTGGCACTTCGCTTCGGTCGGCGGCGGCCGTGGGGTAGACGAGTGGTCGCGGCTGCTTGCTGCGCTGCACTCTGCCGGCTACCGCGGCGACGTCTCCATCGAGCACGAGGATCCCCGGGTCGACGCCGAGCAGGGCATCCGCGAGTCGCACGCGGTGCTGCGGACGGCGCTGGCCGGGGTGCCCGCGTGAGCGCCACCATGCGCGACGTGGCACGCCGCTCCGGCGTGTCGGTGGCGACGGTCTCCAACGTGCTGCACAACACCGCGCCCGTGGCCGAGCGCACGCGGTTGCGCGTGCTGGAGGCGATCGAGCAACTCGGCTACCGGCAGAACGAGGTGGCGCGATCGCTGAAGCGCCAGACGACTCACACGCTGGGCGTCTCGATCCCAGATGCGCTCAACCCCTTCCACGCCACGCTGGCGCTCGAGGTCGAGCGGCGCGCGCACCGCGACGGGTTCGCTGTGCTGGTGGCCGAGACCGAGAACGATCCCGAGACCGAGATGGCGCAGGTGCAGGCCCTGGTGGGCCGGCGCGTGGACGGGGTCATCTTCCCGGCCGTGACAGCAGGCTCGGCAATCCCCAGCGAACTGCTCGACCGCAGTATCCCGGTGGTCGTGGTGTCGTTCGAGGGCGACGACGAGCGGCTGGGCGTCATCGCGGTGGACGAGTTCGCCGCCATGGACGAGGTGGTGGAGCACCTGCTCTCGCTCGGCCATCGCCGCATCGCCTTCGCCCACTCCGGCCAGCACGAGGAGCAGGTGGACATCCGTCCTGAGGCGCTGCGGGCGGCCCTGGCGCGGCGGGGTCTGGAGCCGGTCGCCGGAGTGGCCGCTGCCACCGCCGTCTGCTGCACCAACGACGTGGTCGCGATCGCGCTGCTCGACGAGCTGGAGCGGGGCGGCCGGCGCGTGCCGCAGGACGTCTCCGTTGTCGGGTTCGACGACATCCCGCTTGCGGCACATGGCCGCATCGACCTCACCACCGTGCGGCAGCCGGCTCGCGAGATGGGACGGCTGGCCGCGGAGATGGTGCTGAGCGCGATTGCCGACCGGCGCCACGCCGCCGAGCGCGTGGTGATCGCGACCGAGCTGATCGTGCGCGGTTCCACAGGCCCCGTGGCGGACGCGGCCTGATGGACGTCCGCTACCAGGGCGTGGGCAAGATGTTCAGCGGCGTTCCGGCGCTGATCGACCTCGACCTGGAGGTGCCGGACGGGAAGTTCCTGGCGCTGCTGGGGCCGAGCGGCTGCGGCAAGACCACAGCCCTGCGGATCCTGGCCGGGCTGGAGGAGCCGACGTCCGGGCAGGTGTTCATCGGCGGGGACGACGTCACCAAGCTGCAGCCGCGCGAACGCGACGTGGCGATGGTGTTCCAGAGCTATGCGCTCTACCCGCACAAGAATGTGGCCGAAAACATCGCCTATCCGCTACGGGTGCGCAAGATCGACAAGCGGGAGCGCGAGTTGCGAGTCGCAAAGGTGGCCGAGCTGCTGTCGATCATGCCGCTGCTGGGCCGGATGCCACGACAGCTATCCGGCGGCCAGCGACAGCGGGTGGCACTGGCACGCGCGATCGTGCGCGAGCCTCGGGCGTTCCTGATGGACGAGCCGCTGTCGAACCTGGACGCGCAGCTGCGGCTGCAGATGCGGATCGAGATCAAGCGGCTGCAACGCGAACTGGCCACCACCACGCTCTACGTGACCCACGACCAGGTCGAGGCGATGACCATGGCCGACATGGTGGCAGTGATGCACGAGGGCCGGCTGCAACAGCTGGCGGCCCCAGCCGATCTCTACGCCCACCCGGCCAACCTGTTCGTGGCCCGCTTCTGCGGCTCGCCGCCCATGAACGTGCTCTCGGGCGATGTGACGGACGGTGTCTTCGCGCACCCGGCCGGGCGGGTGCCGCTCGACCGCAGCGACCACAGCGGCCCGGTCAAGCTGGGCTTCAGGCCAGAGCATGCGACCATGGTGCAGCCGGGCACGGCCGGCGCCCTCGCCGCCGAGGTCTACGTGGTGGAGCCGCTCGGCAACGAGACGCTGTTGGCGCTGCAGATCGGCGATGACCTCATCAACCTGCGCGCGGCCGCCGGAGTCGATCCGGCGGTCGGCAGCTCGTGCGGCGTCCTGCCGGCCACGCCAAACCTCCGCTTGTTCGACGCCGTCACAGGCTCCGCCATCACCAACGACCGACCCGCAACCGAAGGAGCGAAAGCATGAGCGACCACAGCAGTGAGCGCACCAGGCGCTCGTACACCCGCAGGGAGGTGCTCCGGGGCGCGGCTGGAACCGGCGCGGCGCTCGGCCTGGCGCCCATCCTTGCGGCCTGCGGAGGCGGCAGCAGCAGCTCCTCCGGCGGCGGCGCGTCCGGAGGCTCGGGTCCGATCACCATCGGCAGCTTCTCCGATCCGGCCATGGTGCCTTTCCGCGACGATTTCCTGAAGAAGTACACGCAGGAGACCGGCAACGTCGCCCACTACAACGAGACCAACTACGACGCCTGGTACCAGAACTCCAAGAACGACGGACTCCAGAAGACCGGCGCCTACGACATCTACGTGATGGACGACAACTGGGTGCCCGAGTTCGCCGCCTCCGGAATCGTCCAGAGCCTGGATAAGCTGGGCCTCAAGGTGAACCCCGACATCCTGCAGAAGGGCCTCGAGCAGGGCTACTGGCCGCCCAAGTCGGGGCCGCGGCTGAAGGCGTTCGCGAGCGACACGCCCCAGCTGTACTCGCTGGTGATCATCGACGACGTCGAGATGCTGTATTACAACAGCGACTACTTCAAGTCGGCCCCGCAGACGTGGGACGATATCTACGCGGTCGCCAAGACCACCAAGCCGCCGCTCTACGGCTGGACGGCGCGAGGCGTGGCCGGCAACCCGATCGTGCAGACCTACCTGCCACTGCTCAACTCCTACGGCGGCAACTTCGTGAACGACGACTGGTCGCCGGGGTTCGCCGGGCCGGAGGGCGTGGGCGCGCTGGAGCGCCTGTTCTCGTTCATCCCGTACATGCCGTCCGGTGTTGCCGCATTCGACACCGACCAGGAGACGGCAGCGTTCCTGCAGGGCCACGCGACGGCCATGACCGAGTACACGGGCACGGCCCACGGAGTGGACGACCCCACGGTGTCCAAGGTCGTGGGGAAGGTCGACTTCGCGGCCACGCCGTCTCAGGAGAAGAGTGGACCGGCCATCGGCACGTTCATCTGCGGCATCGCTTCGGGCGCTCCCAACCCGGCCGGCGCGGTCGCATTCCTGGAGTGGTTCACGTCCAGCAAGGTGCAGCAGGAGTTCGCGGGCGGCGGCAGCGCGGCCGTCACCGGCAGCGCTCTGCGTGATCCGGCACTGTCGAAGAAGTACCGCTGGCTGCCGGCCATCGCCGACGCAGTCGATAACTCGGTGCCCAAGCCGAAGACCCCCGACGAGCCGAAGATGGAGGATCTACTGGGAACGGCCCTGAACCAGGCGCTGGTGCAGGCGATCTCGCAGAAGTCCGGGTACCAGCAGATCGCGCAGTCGCACCTCACCACAGCAGCCAATCAGATCACCGCATACCTGAAGCAGCAGGGCACCTACTTCTAGGCCCTGTGAGGAGAACGTACGCAGCATCCGGCGGACCGGTACGGGCTCGGCGAGGACGGTTCCTCGCCAGCCCGTATCTGATGCTGCTGCCGGCCGGCATCGCGCTGGCCCTCGTGTCGATCTACCCGCTCTTCTACGGCGTTCGCGCGAGCTTCACGCACTATCTGTACGGCCGTGACCTGGGCTTCAACGGCCTCACGAACTACCGCATCATCTGGAACGACACGTTCTTCCGCAGCGCCATGCTCACCACGCTCAAGTATGTGGTGTGCACCGTCTCGATCGAGACCGTGCTGGGGCTAGGCCTGGCGCTGCTGGTGTCACGCGAGATCAAGTTCGCCGGCCCGATCCGGGTCGGCCTGATCCTGCCGATGACGATCGCACCCGTGGTGGTGGGTGTGATGTGGCGGCTGCTGTACGACAGCGGCGTCGGCGTCGTCAACCCGATCTACGAGTTCTTCGGCCTCGGTCCGCCCGACCTGCTGGCCCACAACAACAGCGCCTTTGCGGCGGTGGTGCTGGTCGACATCTGGGAGTGGACGCCGCTGATATTTCTGATCATCCTGGCCGGCCTGCAGTCGTTGCCCGAGGAGCCGCTGGAGGCCGCGCGAGTGGACGGCGCCGGGCGGCTGCGGCTGTTCTTCGACCACACGCTGCCGCAGCTGCGCTCGGTGCTGCTGGTGGCGGTGGTTCTGCGCACGATCGATGCGGTCGGCACCTTCGACCAGATCTACGTGCTGACCAAGGGCGGGCCGGGCGACGCCACCCGGGTGATCTCGATCTATGCGTACAACACCGCCTTTCTGTTCACCCAGTTTGGCCAGGCTGCCGCCATGCTGGTGTGCCTGCTGGTGATGCTGATGCTTCTCATGATCGTGGCTGTGCGGCTGCTGAGGAGGGTGTCGGCATGACCCGCCGCGTGTGGGCCCGCATCGGCCTCTACCTGACGCTTGGCCTGATCCTGCTGATCGCCATGTTCCCGTTCTGGTGGATGATCAACACCTCGCTCAAGCAGCAGGCCGACATCTTCGGCGGCGTCACGCTGTACCCGCACAACCCCACGACCGCCAACTACTCGCGGCTGTTCAACACCTACCACTTCGCGGAGTACCTGCAGAACAGCATCCTGATCGTGACCGTCTCGGTGGCCGTCAGCCTGGTGCTGGGCACGCTCGCCGCCTATCCTCTGGCGCGCTTCCACCTGCGGTTCGGGCTCAACCAGTCGGCGCTGGTGGTGGCGCTCCTGGTGCGGATGCTGCCACCGATCCTGCTGGTGATCCCCTTCTACATCATGCTCGGCAGGTGGGGTCTTCTGAATACGCGCATGGGTCTGATCCTGATCTACTCCTGCCTCAACACCAGCTTCGTGATCTGGATGATGCAGAGCTTCCTCGCCGAGATCCCGCGTGACATCGAGGAGGCGGCGATGGTGGACGGCGACAGTCGGCTGACCGCGCTGAGGCGCGTGGTGCTGCCGCTGGCGGCGCCGGGCCTCGCGGCCACCGCCATCTTCAGCGTGATCGCCACCTACAACGACTTCCTGCTGGCGCTGTCGCTGACCTCGACGCCGACCGCTCAGACGGTGCCCGTGGGTGTCTCCACCCTGATCGGCAAGATCCAGATCGAGTACGGGCCGATGGCCGCAGCGGGCGTGGTGGGTGCAGTGCCGATCGTGATCTTCGCGCTGCTGGTGCAGCGCCACTTCGTGCGCGGGCTGACGCTGGGCGCGGTCAAGTGAGCGTCAGGCGGCTGACCACCGCCCAGGCGCTGGTGGCGTTCCTGGCGGCGCAGCAGGTGGAGCGGGACGGCGTCACGGCGCCGCTGTTCGCGGGCGTGCTCGGCATCTTCGGCCATGGCAACGTGGCCGGCATCGGTCAGGCGCTGCAGCAGGACGGGCGGCTGCGCTACGTGCTGCCGCGAAACGAACAGGCGATGGTGCACACGGCCGTGGCCTATGCCAAGCAGCGGCACCGCCTGCAGACGTGGGCCTGCACGTCGTCGATCGGGCCGGGCGCGACCAACATGGTGACGGGCGCCGCGCTGGCGACGATCAACCGGCTGCCGGTGCTGCTGCTGCCGGGTGACGTGTTCTCGTCGCGGCGGCCCAACCCCGTGTTGCAGCAGCTGGAGCTGCCCGGCCGCCCCGAGGCCTCGGTCAACGACACGCTGGCGCCGGTGTCGCGCTTCTTCGACCGGGTCAACCGGCCCGACCAGCTGCCCTCGTCGCTGCTGGAGGCGATGCGCGTGCTGACCGACCAGGCCGAGACCGGCGCCGTCACGATCGCGCTACCGCAGGACGTGCAGGTCGAGGCCGCCGACTTTCCCGATCAGCTGTTCGACCCGCGCGTCTGGCGCATCGACCGAATCGGCGTCGCCGCGCAGCCGCTGGCGGCCGCGGTGGCGCTGCTGCGGGAGGCGCGACGCCCGTTGATCGTGGCCGGCGGAGGCCTGCGTTACTCCCAGGCCGGCGATGCGCTGCGGGCGCTGGTCGATGCCACCGGCATGCCGGTGGCCGAGACGCAGGCCGGCAAGGGCGCCCTCCCCTTCGACCACCGCTCGGCGCTGGGTGCGCTGGGCGCCACCGGCACGCCGGGCGCCAACCTGGCCGCCCGCGAGGCGGACGTGGTGCTGGCGGTTGGCACCAGGTTGAGTGACTTCACCACCGCCTCGCACACGGCCTTCCAGGATCCCGGGCTGCGGCTGATCGCGCTCAACGTGTCGGGCTTCGACGCACACAAGCTGGGCGCGCTGCCGCTGGTGGCAGACGCCCGCGCCGGGCTCGAGCAGTTGGCGGCGGCGCTGACCGGGCATCGGGTGCCCGCGGGCCATGCCGAACTGGCCGCGCGACGCAACTGCGAGTGGGACGCCGAGGTGGAGCGGCTGATGGCGCCGGCGGCCGGCCCACCCACGCAGGCGCAGGTGATCGGCGCGGTCAATGCCGGCCGGGCTGACGACGTGGTGGTGTGCGCAGCGGGGAGCCTGCCCGGCGACCTGCACAAGCTCTGGCGCACCCGTGACCCCGACGGCTACCACCTCGAGTACGGCTACTCGTGTATGGGATACGAGGTGGCCGGCGGCCTTGGCGTGAAGCTGGCGGCGCCCGACCGCGAGGTGATCGTGATGGTCGGCGACGGCTCGTGGCTGATGATGTCGTCCGAGATCGCAACATCCATCCAGGAGGGTGTCCGGATGACCGTCGTCCTAATAGACAACAAGGGGTTCGGATCGATCGGAGGGCTGTCACGCTCGCTCGGCTCGGAGGGGTTCGGCACCGGGTACACGGTCTCGGTCGACCTCGTCCAGAACGCGGCCAGCCTGGGCGCGATCGCGACGCGGGCCGCGACCCTGGACGAGCTGGCCGCCTCGCTCGATGCCGCGCGCAAGGCAGACCGCACCAGCGTGATCGTGATCGCCTGCGATCCGGGGCGGCCGGTCGGATCGTACGAGTCGTGGTGGGACGTGCCGGTGGCGGAGGTCTCGGAGATGCCCGCGGTGCGGCAGGCCCGCGCGAACTACGAGCGGTCGCGCGTGAAACAGCGGCCGTTCCTGGGCGGTTCTGCGTGAGCGGGGGCGTGCGGATCGGCGTGGTTGGGGCGGGAATGATCGCGCAGGTCGAGCATCTGCCAAACCTCGTATCGCTGGGCGACCGGTTCCAGCTGGTGGGCGTGGCCGATCCGTCGGCGCACGTTCGCGAAGCGGTGGCCGAGCGTCACGGGATCATCGCCGTGGAGGCGTTGCCCGACCTGCTCGAGCTGGGCCTGGACGCGCTGCTCGTGTCCACGCCTGACCCGCTGCACGCCGGCACGGTGGTGGCGGGGCTGGACGCCGGCCTGCATGTGTTCTGCGAGAAGCCGCTCTGCTACTCCGAGCGCGAGGCGGCCGAGATCATCGAGCGCCGCGACCGCGAGGGACTCGTCGTCCAGGTTGGTTACATGAAGCGATTCGACCCAAACTACGAGGCGGCGCTGGACCTACTGCCGGAGGGCGGGGAGGGGCTCCGCTACATCTCGGTCGAGGTCAGCGACCCCGACTCGTGGCCGTTCGTCGCCCACCGGCCGCTGCTTCGCGCCGACGACGTGCCCGCGGCGCTGGTCGAGGACGCCCGCGCCCTGCAGCGCGCTGAGGTGGCCGAGGTGCTGGGCGTGACCGTAGACGGTGCGCACCTGCGCGGCTATGCCGACCCGCTCATGTCTGGCGTCATCCACACGGTCAACGCCGTGCACGGCATGCTCGAGCGAATGGGCATCGAGGACGGCGACGTGGTCGGCGGTCACATCTGGTCGGGCGGCGAGTCCGCCTCCGGCACGGTGTCGCTGCTGGACGGCGCCGCGGCGTGGCATTTCGCCCAGGTGCTGGTACCGGGTATCGCGTGGTACCGGGAGCGCTACGTGCTGCACTTCGAGCAGACTGTGATCGAGATGCAGTTTCCGGCGCCCTACCTGAACAACCAGCAGACCGACCTGTGGGTGCGGCGCTCCCAGGGGCTGCGGCTGGACACCACGCACGTGCAGGCGGGGTACGGCGAGGCGTTTGTGCGGGAACTGGAAGGGTTTCACGCCGCCGTCACCGGGGCCGAGCCGGTGCGAAACACGGTCGAACAGGCGATGCGCGACGCACGGTTGCTTTCGGCCGTGGCACGCTGCGCGATTGAAACGGACGGATGAGCGACCACCTTCACTCGGCCCAGCGCGCTCGCGCGCTCGACCAGCTCAGCTCGGCTCGGGGCGTGATCGCGGGGGCGGCGATCGACCACCGTGACTCCCTGCAGGCGGTGCTCGCGAAGCGCGGGCTCGAGCTCGATCATGCCGGCATCACGCGGCTGAAGGTGCGGGTGGCGTCCGTGCTGGCGCCGGCCGCGACGATGGTGCTGCTCGACGCCGAATATGCCGCGGCGCAGGCCCTGGCGGCCGGTGCCGTGCCTGGCAGCACCGGCGTGGCCGTACCGCTTGAGGGAATGGGATACGGTGACGTTGCCAAGCTGGACGTGACCACCTTCCTCGAGGGCTGGTCGCCGGAGAAGGGCCGGCGGTTGGGCGCGTCCGGGGCGAAACTGCTGCTGCCCTACCGGGTCGACGTGGCCGACCAGGCGGAACGCCAGGAACGGGTCGTCGCCGAGGCGGTCGCGGGCTGCCGGGCGGCCGGCCTGGCGTTGATCCTCGAGCCGATCGTCTACAAACGGGAGAACGAGGAGCGGGCCGGAGGCGACCGTTTCGGGGAGCTGGTGGTCGAGGGAGCGCGGCGGCTGGCCACGCTCGAACCGGATGTGCTTAAGCTGCAGTATCCCGGGTCGGCCGAGGCCTGCGCGGACGTCGATGACGCCTGCGGATCGCTGATCCCGTGGGTGCTCCTGGGTGGAGGTGCCGACCCCGCCGTGCTCGAGGGCCAGATCGAAGACGCCTGCCGGGCAGGGGCCAGTGGCTTCATCGTCGGGCGCACGCTGTTCGACGCGGCGCTGGTGGAGGACGAGGCCGAGTCCGAACGGGCGCTTCACGAGCAGTGCCGGCCGCTGCTGGAGCGGCTGGCCGGGATCGCCGAGCGTCTGGCTCAGCCCTGGCGCGAGCGGCTGGGGGCGCTGCCGACCCCGGGTGACGGCTGGTACCGGTGAGTTCAGCCGGCCCCGTTCGGGGCCACCACCACCTTCATCGCCGCGCCGGTCTGGGCCAGCGCCAGCGCGTCTTCAACCTGCTCGAGACCGACCTCGTGCGTGATCGCCCGCGCGAACGGCAGCCGATCTTGGTGGCGCGCGAGCATGGCCAGGCTGGGGCCGTACTGCTCGAGCGTCTCTCCGCCGACGCCCAGCACCGACACGCCCTTGGCGCAGATGTGGCGGTTGGGGTTGATCTCGACCGGTCCCATGTCGACGAACGCGCCGGCCTCGATCACGGTGCCGCCGGCACGCACCAGCTCCAGCGACTCGAGGAACGTCACGGAGACGCCAGAGCAGTCGACCACGACATCGGCGCCGAGGCCACCAGTGTGGTCGCGCAGCGCGCCCACCCGTTCGTCCACGGTCGTGGCGGCGCTGTTCAGGCACAGGTCGGCGCCGAAGGCGCGCGCGTGCTCGAGCCGCTCGTCCATCAGGTCGACAGCGACCAGGCGGCCGGCACCCAGCATCTCGGCCTTGGCAAGGTGCATCAGGCCGAGCGGGCCGAGGCCGACCACTGCGACCGTGTCGCCAAGCCGGAAGCCGCCGCCCAGCGCCTGCATCGAGCGGGCGGCGTCCAAGCCGTGGGTGACGGCCAGCACCTCGGTCAGCGCCGCCAGCTTGGAGGGCAGCTCGTCGGGCACGCGAAACAGGCGCGTGCCCGGCAGCAGGTACATGCGCTCGGCCCATCCTCCGAACAGATGCGGAGGCTCGGCGCAGGTGAGCGAGTTGCCGTAGTCGTCGAGAGCGGTGCAAAGGTAGTACGGGTAGCCCTCGCCCAGGCAGAACCGGCAGCGGCCGCAGGTCACGTTGGGCGCGGGCACCACCCTGTCGCCGACTCCGAGAGGCAGGCCCAGCGCGTCCACGGGCGGCGGTCCGTCGCCGATCGCCTCGATCACGCCCACGTTCTCGTGGCCGCAGATGATCGGGTACGGAACCGGACGCTCGTGGTCGGTGCCGGCATACTGCAGGCTCTCACCTCGCCAGGTGTGCTTGTCGGTACCGCAGATGCCGCTGTAGAGCATGCGCAGCAAGGCTGCCCCGGGCGCGGGGTCGGGCTCCGGGAACCGCTCGACGGTCAGGCTGCCGGGACCGTGCATGACCGCTGCGCGGACGTCGCTCATGAGGGTGCAGCTTACCGGTGAGCGAGCCGGCGATGATCGCGGTGGTGGGCGCCGGGCGGATGGGCAGCGTGCACATGCGGGCGCTGGGCGAGACGCGTCTGGCCCGGCTGGCGGCGGTGGTCGAGCCGCTGGCGAAGCCGCGCGAGCGGGCGGCGCGGCTGTACGGCGTGCCCCCGTTCGCGGCGCTCGATGAGCTGTTCGCGAGCGGACTGGCGGAGGGAGTGGTGATCACGGCGCCGACCGATCTGCATCTGCGCCTGGTCGGAGACTGTGTGAGGGCCGGCGTGCCGGTGTTCTGCGAGAAGCCGTGCGGTCTCAGTGCGGATCAGGCGGGGCAGGCGGCGGCCGTGGCAAGCGCGGCGGGGCTTCCGCTACAGGTCGGGTACTACCGCCGGTTTCTGCCGGAGCTGGTGGCGCTGCGTCAGCGGATCGCCGCAGGGCGGCTTGGCGAGCTGTCGCTGGTCGTCCTCAACCAGTGGGACGAGCACCCGCCGTCGGCCGAGTTCGAGCGGCGCAGCGGCGGCATCGTGGTCGACATGGGCGTGCATGAGATCGATCAGCTGCGCTGGCTGACCGGGCAGGAGGTCGAGCAGGTGGCGGCGCTGACGCCAGCTCCCGGAGACCAGTCGAGCGCGGTGATCTCGCTGCGTCTGTCGGGCGGCACGCTTGGAGCCATCACGCTCGGGCGGCGGTTCCCGCATCCGGACTCGTGCTGGATGGAGGTGGTCGGGACGGCCGGGTACGAGCGGCTGCCGTTCGTCTGGGCCGAGCAGGGCGAGAAGGTGGTGCTGGCGGGGATCGCCACCGAGCTGGATGCGTTCGCGGCGACGGTGCGCGGGGCGCCCATGGCCGGACCGGGCGGCGCCGATGCGGTGGCGGCGCTGGAGGTCGCGGAGCAGATCGACCGGTGCCTGAGGTGACCGGCCGCGGACCGCGGGCCGGTGCCGATGCGCTGGTGCAGAACCAGCGAGGCGAGGTGCTGCTGGTGCGACGGGCCGATGACGGGCGCTGGGCGATGCCGGGCGGCTGGGTCGATCCGGGCGAGACGCCGGAGCAGGCCGTCGTGCGCGAGGTTGTGGAGGAGACGGGGCTAGAGGTCTCGGCGCCCCGTCTCGTGCACACGGAGCAGCGCCCGCAGAGCATCCATTACACCTTCCGGTGCCGGCTCGACGGCGGCCGGCTGCGGGCATCCGAGGAGTCGCTTGAGGTTGCGTTTCGTACGCCGGACCAGGTCGGCCAGTGGCACACGGACCACCACGAGCGTCTGCTGGCCGCGATGGGGGTGGACGAGTGAAGTCTCGGAGCCGGACCGCCTCGGCGCCCCTGCGGCGGCACCGCTTGTGACCGCAGTCCCTTGGATGGTCGACTGTTCAGTGGCCCGATATCCGGGTCACGTCGACCCGGATCGGAACCGCGTAGTCGGCGGCGAACGACGCCGGCGTCCAACCGTTCCTGCTGATTCGCTCACCGTACTTCGCGATGTAGGCATCGACCCCGTCCGCCCCCGGATCATCGCTGACCCGTGCCCGGCCGGATACCACCACCACGTCGCCGCCGGCGCCGTCTCCGTCCAGGTGCACGGACACGCGCGGGTTGGCCGCGATGTTGCGGAGCTTGGGCGCGCCGGGTCTGCTGTAGATCAGGAGGCTGCCGGCGCCGTCCCACAGAAACCAGACCGGCACCGGCACCGGAGCGCCGGCCGGGTTGACCGTAACCAGCCAGCCGATCAACTCCTCGCGCAGGCGCCGATTGGCGCGAGCGCCGAACTCCGTGGTCAGGTCGAGCAGCTGCGGTTCAGCCGACGTTCGTGGCCGCCCCGTCCGGCGCTGCCAGGCCAGCCCGCGCACCTTCCTCGAGCAGCCGCTGCAGCGAGACCGCCCCGGCCACGGCGGTGGGCGTCGCGACCGACAGCGTCGCGTAGATCACGGCCCACCGCAACCGGTCGGAGGGTGTGACTCCCAGCTGATCGGCCCAGATGTACGCGGCCACCAGCAGGTCGCCGGCGCCGGTGGCGTCCACCACCGGCACGTGATCGAATGGCGCTGTTCCGGCATCCACGCGCTCGCCCTCGACCGACGCCACCGCGCCCCTGGCTCCCAGCGTCACGACAACCGTCGGGACGACAGCGCCGAGCACCCTGATGGCGGCGTCGAGATCGTCGGCACCGGACAGCACCATCGCTTCGCCCTCGCTCAGGAACAGCGCCCGCGCCACCGACAGCTTGGCCGGCGGCCGTCCGGCGAATGCGCGCGCGTCGTCATCGCCGCAGGTGACGTAGGCGGCCGCCCCCTCGGGTACCACGTACAGCAGGTCGAGGTTGACCGATACCGCCCGGGGCGACAGGGCGGCCACGTCGGCCGCGCTCGAGCGCACCCCCGGATCGACGGTCACCATCGCGCGGTCGTCGCCGACCGGCAACACCACCGTGGTGGGCGTGCGTGGCGCCTTTCGAGAGACGATCTCGATCCCGTCGCCGCGGAGCACCTCGATCACCAGGTCGCCGGCCACGTCGTCGCCCAGCGGCGACGCCAGCGCCGTCGCCAGGCCGAGCCTGGCGGCCCCGACCGCGGTGATCGCTCCGCCGCCGGGAGATCGCAGCAGGTCGCTGCCGAATCGCTCCTCGCCCAGCGCCGGCAGTGCCTCCAGCCCCGTGAACGTGAGGTCGAGGAAGGCCGGAGTGGCAACCGCTAGATCGTATCCCATCGGCGGCGAGGATAGCGCACCGGTCGGCGCCCGGGTTTGCCTACGGGCGACCCTCGCGGGCGGCTGCGCGCAGGCCCTCGACCTCCGGCGCAAGCTGGGTCGTTCGGTACCGCCAGCGATCGCCGCGGTTGGCCAGCAGGGCGTGCTCGAGCGGGTCGCCGTGCTGGTCGAGGACGGTCTCCTGGACGACGAGCAGCGGCGCGCCGGTGGGCACGTCCAGCAGCCGGGCGGTGCGGGCGTCGGCCGTGACCGCTCGCAGCGTGCAGTCGCGGTCACCCGGGACCAGGCCGCACCCCTGTGCCAGCGCCCCGTACAACGACGCGGTCTCGAACTGGACATCCTGCAGAGCGTGGGCCAGCCGTCCGGGCATGCATGACCGGTCGAGCGAGAGCGCCACCCCGTCCACCAGCCGCACCCGCTCCAGCTCGAAAACGTCGTCGCCAGGCGGCAGCCGCAGGGCCTCAGCCTCGGCCGCCGACGCGGCCCGCAGCCGCTGGTTCAGCACCTGCGACGCCAGCGTCACCCCCGACTCGTGGGCCCACTCGGTCAGGCTGCGAGGGCCGTGCGCAAGCTCAACCACCTGCGCCGCCGCAACGTACCAGCCGTGGCGCCCGGCCGCTGTCAGCAGGCCTTTCGCCTCCAGGTCGAGCAGCGCTCGTCGCAGCGTGTTTCGGGAGACGCCGAGCCGCGCGCACAGCTCGCGCTCCGGCGCCAGCCGCTGTCCTGCCGGCAGCCGTCCGCCGGCCATGTCGGCGCGCAGCGAGCGTGCGACGCGCCGGAACAGCGGCTCGCTGCCGCGGGCGTCGTTGGGCGGGCCGGTGAGAGCGCTTGACACTGGTGGTACCTCTTTGGTACTACTGGCGGTCGTGAAGCTAACCCTAGTCGGAGCCGGCGGATTTCGCACGCCGGCGATCTATCGCGCGTTGGTCGCCGGAGCCGGCACGACCCGCTTCGATGAGGTCGTGCTGTTCGACCCCAACGCGGAGCGGCTGGAGCAGATCGGCGCCGTGCTGGCCGGGATCGACGCCGAGCTGGGCGACCGAGTCGCCTACCGCAGCTCCGGCGATCTGCGCGACGCCCTGGAGGGCGCCGACGTCGTCTACTGCGCCATCCGCGTTGGGGGACTCGAGGGCCGACTGCTGGACGAGCGGATCGCCGTGGACGCCGGCGCGATCGGCCAGGAGACGACCGGCGCCGGCGGCATCGCGTTCGCCCTGCGTACGGTGCCCGCCGCCACCGCCATCGCAGAGCAGGTCGCCCAGCACGCCCCGGATGCCCTGTTCATCAACTTCACCAACCCCGCCGGCCTGGTCACCGAGGCGCTGCAGCGGGTGCTCGGAGATCGCGTGGTCGGCATCTGCGACGCTCCTCCCGACATGTGCCAGCGGGTGGCAACCGCGCTCGGCATGCCGCTCGACCAGCTGTGGTTCGACTACTTCGGCATCAACCACCTGGGCTGGCTGCGCGCGGTGCGACACCGCGAGCGCGACCTGCTGCCCGGGCTGCTGGCCGACGACGATCGGCTGGCCGGGTTCGAGGAGGGCCGCCTGTTCGGCGGCGAGTGGCTGCGAGCCGTCGGGATGCTGCCAAACGAGTACCTCTACTACTACTACTTTGAGCACGAGGCGCTCGCATCGATGCAGGGCGGCAACCTCCGCGCCTCGGTGCTGCTCTCCCAGCAGAGCATCTTCTATGAAGGCAACGGTGACGCCCTGGCGCGCTGGAAAGCCGCGAACTCGGCCCGCGAGGCGTCCTACATGGCCGAGGCCTGGTCGTCGCGGGGCGTCGAGATGGCGGAGGTGAGCGCCGCCCGGGAGCCCGGTGGCTACGGCGGCGTTGCCCTGCAGATCGTGGACGCCATGGTCAACGCGCGGCCGCAGGTGATGATCCTGAACACGGCCAACCGCTCCAGCATGCCATTCCTGGACGAACAGGCGGTGGTGGAAGTGCCGTGCTTGGTGGGGCCCGGCGGTGTCATCCCGGTCGCCGTCGGGGACGTCCCGATGGAGGCCAAGGGCCTGATCCTGCAGGTGCGCGCGTCCGAGCGGGCCGCGATCGACGCCGCCCTCAGCGGCTCGCGGCGCGAGGCCCTGCGGTCGCTGGCGCTGCATCCATTGGTTCCCTCGGTCGAGGTGGCCGAGCGGATCCTGGACGGCTACCTGGCCGAGCACCCGGCGCTGGCGGGGCGGTTCGCGTGAGTGTCGATGTGGTGTGCGCGGGAGCGCCGTTCCTGGACATCACGTTCAGCGGCATGGGTGCGATGCCGGCCCTGGGCGAGGAGCGCATGGCCGAGCGGGTTCAGTTCACGCCGGGCGGGCTTGCCAACGTGGCGCTGGGTCTGACCAGGTTGGATCTGGAAGCGGTCGTGATGTCGCCGGTGGGAGACGATCTGTGCGGCCGAATTCTCTCCGGCCTCCTGGCCGAGCAGGGGATCGGCTGGGTCGGCCCGCGTGCCGATGCGACAGCCGTCTCGGCCATTCTGCCGCTGGACGGCGACCGCGCCTTCGTCACGGTCGCACCTGACCTGCCGCGCGACGGCGAGGCGATCGCCGCGCTGGAGCCGCGAGCGGTCGTGATCGACCTGCCGGAGGTGGCCGTGGCGCCGGCCGGCTGCGCCGTCTACGCGGTGGTGGGCGACTTCGACGCGCGCGCCCTGGCCGGACGGCTGCCGGCGGCGCTGGCCTCGGCCAGGACGCTCGTGGCGAACCACTCCGAGGCGTCGTTCCTGACCGGCCTCGGTGACCCCGAGCAGGCCGCCGAGGCGCTGACCCGGCACTGCCCAACGGTGGTTGTCACCCTGGCGGATGAGGGCGCCGTTTGCGCCGGTCAGCACGGGCTGCTGCGCGCGTCCGCGCCATCGGTGACGGCCGTGGATACGAATGGGGCCGGCGACCTTTTCACCGCGGCCTGGGTGTGGGCCGATCTGGCCGGGCTGCCGGTCGGGGAGCGCCTGCGGCTGGCCGTCACCTACGCCGCGATGTCGGTACGCGTCCCCACCACGCTGGCCGGCGCCCTCACGATCGACGAGTTCCGCGACATCGCGGGGCCCTTTGATGCAAGCATTCCACCGAACGGAGCGAGATGATGACCCACATGCGTCCACGCCTGTCTGTGTCGCTTGCCTGCCTGACGGCGGTGCTGGCTCTGTCCGCGTGCGGCACCCCGGGATCCAGCGGCGATTCCGTGTCGCAGCCCAGCGGTGCCGTGTCCACCGGCTTCGACACGTCCAAGAAGGTGACGCTGACGATGTGGGACACGGAGAACGCGGCCGGCCCCTCGAAGGCCGAGGACGAGCTGATCCAGCAGTTCGAGCAGAAGTACCCGAACGTGACCGTCAAGCGCGTCGTCAAGAACTTCGACGACTACATGGCCACGATCAAGCTGGCGGCCTCGTCCAGCGACGCCCCTGACGTCTTCCAGGGCAACGAGGGCGCGGTCGACCGGGCGCTGGTGAAGGCGCACCTGATCACCCCGCTGGACGGCTACGCCAAGGCCTACGGCTGGGACACCCGGTTCGGCAGCTCGGCCGCGCTGAACCCGCTGCGGTGGTCGTCCGACGGCAGCCAGTGGGGCGTGGGCCAGCTGTGGGGCATCGCCCAGAAGGCGGAGGTGGTGGGAGCCTTCTACAACAAGGCCACCCTGAGGCGGCTGGGTCTGCAGGTGCCGACCACGTTCGACCAGTTCCAGCAGAGCCTGGCCGTGGCCAAGTCCAGGGGCGTGCCGCCGATCATGGTCGGTAACCTCGACCGCTGGCCGATGGGGCACGTGTTCATGGTGCTGCAGGCGCGGTTCGACCAGGCCGCGTCGATCTCGAACTGGACGTACGGCCACGCCGGCGCCACCTTCGACACCGCGGGCACCCGCAAGGCGGCCACGGTGCTGCAGCAGTGGAGCGACAAGGGCTACTTCGAGGACGGCTTCAACGGCGTCAGCCAGGAGAACGCAGCCGCCCGCTTCGGCAAGGGCGAGGGGCTCTACTTCATCACCGGCCCATGGGAGAACCAGACGTTCGCCGGGCCGCTCGGCGACGGCGTCGGCTTCTTCCCGCTGCCGTCCCTGGACGGGACGCCGGGAGCGCCCACCACCGGTGCGCTGTCGCTGCCGTTCCACATCAGCTCGCACTCCCAAAACCAGGCCGTGGCGGCGGCATTCATCAACTTCATCACCGACCAGAACGCGGCCAAGATCGTGATCGGCAACGGCGACCTGCCGGCCGCGAACCCGGGGGCGGCGGCGGTCGACCCGAAGTCGTCGCTGGCCGCGATATCGGCCGCCTGGAGCGAGAAGGCCAAGGCCGGCACGCTCACGCCCTACCTGGACTGGGCCACCCCCACGATGGGCGACACCCTGTTCGGCGGGCTGCAGCAGCTGAGCGAGAACCGCGAGACGCCGGCCGACTTCGCGGCGGCCGTCCAGCAGGACTGGGTGAAGACACATTCGTGAGGCCGGCCTGCCGGGTGTCGAGGGGAACGGTCGGCGCTGGCGGCGCCGGCCGCGCCCCCAGCCCGCCCCCGGCGAGCCGCGGCTGATCGGCTACCTGTACGTGCTGCCGGCGCTGGTGGTGTTCGGCGTGTTCGTCGTCGCGCCCATGATCGACGGCGCCTGGATCTCGCTGTTTGCCTGGGACGGCGTCACGGTCGGGCACTGGGTGGGCCTGTCCAACTACCGCGAGGCGCTGGTCGACCCGCTGGTGCGGGAGGCGTTTCGCCACTCGCTGGTGCTGGTGGGGTTCTACGCGGTGCTGCCGATCACGATCGGGCTGTTCCTGACGGCGCTGATGTCGCATGCCCGGGTGCGGGGCAGCGCCGCCGTTCGCACCATCATCTTCCTGCCCCAGGTGCTGGCGGCGGTGGTGATCGGCGTTGCCTGGAAGTGGCTGTACGACCCGTCGGGGCCGATCAACTCGCTGCTCGGCGCGGTGGGGCTGAGCAGGCTCGAGCACTCGTGGCTGGGCGACTTCTCGACGGCGCTCCCGGCCGTCGGCGTGATCGGCACCTGGGTCACCACCGGCCTGTGCCTGGTGCTGTTCGTGGCCGGCGTGCAGCGGATCCCGCTGTCGCGCTACGAGGCGGCGCGGGTCGACGGCGCCGGCCCGGTGCGCGAGTTCTTCGCGGTCACGCTGCCGGGCCTGCGCAACGAGCTGGCGGTGGCGATGTCGCTGAGCGTGATCACCGCGCTGCGCGCCTTCGACATCATCTTCGTCACCACCAAGGGCGGCCCCGGCACCGCCACGACGGTGCCCTCGCTGCTGATCTACCAGCGGGCGTTCATCACCGGCGAGGTGGGATCCGCGGCCGCGATCGGGGCGATCATGGGTGCCATCATCCTGCTGCTGTCGGTCGTGATCACCCGGGTGGTGGAGGAGCGGCGGTGAACACCGGCAGCTTCGAGCGCACCGCGACCCACGCGATGCTGGCCCTGTTCGCGGTGCTGGCGCTAGCACCGCTGGTGGTCGTGGTGCTGGCGGCGATGCATCCCTCGGGAGCGCTCCTGTCCGGCGCCGGGCTGCCCGACTCGCTCAGCCTGTCCACCTTCCGCACGGCGTGGGACGAGGGCGGCTTCAGCCGCCTGATGACGTCGAGCGCGATCGTGGCGGTGACGGTGGTGGCCCTGACGACGGTGCTCTCGATCCCGGCCGGGTATGCGTTCGGGACGATGCGCTTCCCGTTCGCGGATCTGCTGTTCTACGTGATCCTGACCGGCATCGTGGTGCCGTTCGAGTCGCTGATCGTGCCGCTCTACTACAGCTTCCGGAACGTCGGCCTGACCGACTCCTACTGGGGCCTGATCCTGCCCCAGACCGGCCTTTCGATCTCGTTCGGCGTGTTCTGGATGCGCGCGTTCTTCCGCTCGCTCCCGCCGGAGCTGTCGGACGCGGCGCGCGTGGACGGCGCCACCTCGTGGCGGATCCTGTGGCGGGTGCTGGTGCCGATCGGGCGTCCCGCCATCGTCACCATGGTGTTGCTGGTGTTCATGTGGACGTGGAACGAGTTCCTGCTGGCGCTGGTGATGATCTCCGACCAGACGCACCGCACCGCGCCGCTGGGCCTGTCTGCATTCCAGAGCCGCTACGGCGTGGACGTGCCCGGCGTGTCGGCGGCCGCCGTGTTCGTGGCGGCACCTGTCGTGATCCTGTACGTGCTGACGCAGCGCCAGTTCCTGCGCGGCATGCTGGCCGGATCGATCAAGGGCTGACGTGCCGGGCATCGCCTTCGACCAGGTCGTGAAGCGGTTCGGTGAGGTGACCGCCGTGCGCGAGCTGACCCTCGACGTGGCCGACGGCGAGTTCGTGGTGCTGGTCGGCCCGTCCGGGTGCGGCAAGACGACGGCGCTGAGGACGCTGGCCGGGTTGGAGGCGGTCAGCTCGGGCCGGATCCTGATCGGTGATCGCGAGGTGCAGCAGCTGCCGCCTCGCCAGCGCGACGTGGCGATGGTGTTCCAGGACTATGCGCTGTACCCGCAGATGAGCGTCTACCGCAACCTCGCGTTCGGGCTGCAGACCCGCAAGGTGCCGCGCGAGCAGGTGCGGCGACTGGTGACCGAGGCGGCGGAGAGGCTGGGCCTGAGCGAACTGCTCGACCGCAAGCCGCGGCAGCTGTCCGGCGGCCAGCGCCAGCGGGTGGCGCTGGGCCGGGCGCTGGTGCGAAAGCCGCAGGCGTTCCTGATGGACGAGCCGCTGTCCAACCTCGACGCCAAGCTGCGGGTGGACATGCGGGCCGAGATCAAGGCGCTGCAGCGCGAGACCGAGGTGACGACGGTGTTCGTCACCCACGACCAGGTCGAGGCGATGACGATGGGAGACCGGATCGCCGTGATGCGTGACGGCGTGCTCGAGCAGGTGGGGAGGCCTGAGGTGGTCTACAACCTGCCGGCCAACGTGTTCGTCGCCGGGTTCATCGGCAGCCCGGCGATGACGTTCGGGCGCGTCGGCGTGGAGCGCGCGGGCGGGGCGCTGCGGTTGAACCACCCGGCGCTTTGCCTGGAGTGCGCGCCGGTCGCCGAGGCGGGGGACGAGGCGGTCGTCGGCATCCGTCCCGAGCACATGCGCCCGTGGCAGGACGGTGCCGGTCTGGCCGGGCCGTTCCAGGGCACGATCGAGTCGGTCGAGGCGCTGGGCCGCGAGACGTTCCTGGGCGTGCGTGTGGCCGACGACCTGCGGCTGGTGGTGCGCGCCGACGGGGCTCCCGACCACCGGCTGGGTGACCGGTTCCAGTTCGGCGTCGAGCGCGGCCGGCTTCACCTGTTCGACACGGGCTCCCAGAGGGCGATCGCGCACGGCGTTTGACGGATTCTTATGAGCGTGTTGCGACACGCGCAAAATAAGGTCTGTACTCTTCGCCGCTGTGAAACGAGCTCTGCTCACGATCGTGGCCGCGTCACTGCTGTCACCTCTCACTGCGCGCGCCGCCGCTACCGGCCCCGCCTTCCACCGTCACCATCCGGCTGCGGGCCGGCCGCGGACGCTGGGCGCGCGTGCGGCCAGGTTCTCGCTGCGCTTCCGCGGCACGCCGTACGTGTGGGCGGGCACGACGCCGCGCGGCTTCGACTGCTCGGGCTTCACGCGGTTCGTCTACGCCCACATGGGCATCGAGCTGCCGCACTCGAGCTACGCCCAGTGGGCGATGGGACGTCACGTCGGCCGCCACGCGCTGCGCCCCGGCGACCTGGTCTTCTTCGACGGGCTCGGCCACGTCGGCCTGTGGATCGGCCGCGGCCGGTTCATCCACGCTCCCCAGACCGGCGACGTGGTGTCGGTGGCCAGCCTCAGCCACGGCTGGTACGCCGCGGCCTACAGCGGTGCCGTACGGCTGCGCGGCACCCAGCGCAGCCACCGGGCGCGGCGACACCAGCAGCACGCCGTGCACCTGGTCGCGCACGCCTGAGCCGGCGCGCCCGGCATGATTCATTCCAGTGGCGAAGCTCGACCAGGCGCGATGGTGGACGATCCGGCCGGTGCGAAGCCGTAAGCCGGCCACGTATCGCTGTCCGCTCTGCGGGCTTCGGTTGCACGCGATGAGCGATCACATGCTGATCGCCCCGGAGGGCGACGGCGACCGGCGCCGCCATGCCCATCGCGAGTGCGTGCTGGCCGCGCGTGAGGCCGGCCGGCTGCCGCTGGAGAGCGAGTGGCGGGCCACCCAGCCACGGCCGCCATCGCTCTGGCGACGACTGACGGGCGGGGCGTGATCCTCTAGGGTGTCGCGCTGATGCTGCGCCACCCCGGCTACACCCGCGAGCGCATCGCCCAGGTCGGGGACCGGATCCGCGCGGTGATCCACGCCGACGCCGTCGCCCCCGAGCGGCTGGCGGTGGCCGGGCCGGTCGACCGCATCGAGCCGGCCGAGGCCGAGCTGCTCGAGTACCGCGACTGCCGGCTCGGTGAGACGTTTGGGCCGCTCTGGGCGACCTTCTGGTTCAAGGTCGAGGCGACCGTGCCGGAGCCGTGGCAGGGGGAGCGCGTCGATCTGCTCTGGGTCAGCCACAGCGAGGCCACCTTGTGGGATGGCGGCCGGGCGCTCCAGGGCCTGAACACCAGCCCCGACGGCGCCCGCGTGGACGCCATGGTGCGCGAGACCGCGGCCGCGGGGGAGCGGCTCGACCTGCGCGTCGAGCTCGCATGTAACGGCCTCTTCGGTGAGCTGTCGCGGCCGTACGCCAGCCGCGAGCCGGTGGTGCTCGACCGCTGCCAGATCGCCCGTTTCGACGCGCGAGCCTGGCGGCTGCATCACGACTTCGACGTCCTGCGCCGGCTCGAGGCGGACCACGCTGAGGGGCTCGACCCGACCTGGGGAGGCGAGCTGCTGCACGAGCTGAACCGCGTCTGCAACGTCTGGTCGGAGCATGATCCGGCCACGTGGGACGAGGCCGAGGGGATCCTTGCGCCCCTGCTGGAGCGCCGTAACGCCACCGTCACGCACGAGCTGTCGGCGATCGGCCACGCGCACCTCGACACCGCCTGGCTATGGCCGCTGGCGGAGAGCTACCGCAAGGCGGTGCGCAGCTTCAGCTCGCAGGTCGCGTACATGGACCGCTATCCCGAGTTCCGGTTTGCGTGCTCGCAGGCCCAGCACTACGACTGGATCCGGCGCCGTGACCCAGAGCTGTACGGACGCATCTGCGCTCGCGTCGACTCCGGCCAGTGGCTGCCGGTTGGCGGCACCTGGGTGGAGCCAGACTGCAACCTGCCGTCGGGCGAGTCGCTCGTGCGCCAGTTCCTGCACGGCCAGCGCTACTTCGAGCGCGAGTTCGGCCGCCGCTGTGCCGAGTTCTGGAACCCGGATGTGTTCGGCTACAACGGCCAGCTGCCCCAGATCATGCGCGGCGCCGGGATCGGCCGGTTCCTCACCCAGAAACTGTCCTGGAACCGGTTCAACCCGCCCGCACACCACACGTTCACCTGGCAGGGCATCGACGGGTCGCAGGTGCTCGCGCACTTCCCGCCGGCCGACACCTACAACGCCACGGCCGAGGTGGCCGAGCTGCGCCGCAGCGCTCGCGACTACAAGGACCACGACCGGTCGCACCGCAGCCTGCTGGTGTTCGGCCACGGCGACGGCGGCGGTGGGCCGACGCCCGACATGCTGGAGACGCTGCGCCGGGCTCGCGACCTGCAGGGCCTTCCCCGCACCACCATCACCACCAGCGATGCGTTCTTCACCGCCCTGGAGGCCGACGCCCGCGACCTGCCGGCGATCGTGGGCGAGCTCTACTTCGAGTACCACCGGGGCACCTACACATCGCAGGCCGCTGTCAAATTAGGCAACGCACGCGGCGAGCGGGCGCTGCACGATGCCGAGTTCCTGGCCGCGGCCGCCATGCGCGAGGCCGGTGCGGACTACCCCTCCGAGCGGCTGGACGAGCTCTGGAAGCTGCTGCTGTTGAACCAGTTCCACGACATCCTGCCTGGGTCCAGCATCGGCCTGGTCTATGAGGATGCCGCCCGCGACCACGCCGTCGTGCTGGCGGGCGCTGAGGCGCTGGCGGTTGGCGCGCTGGCGGCGATCGCCGGCGGCGGCCCGTCGGCGCCGGTGAACACGATGGGAGCGGCCCGCGCCGAGGTGGCGGAGCGGCCGGACGGTGAGCTGGCCTGGGTGGAGGCGCCCAGCTACGGCATCGGCAGCGCGGCGGAGGCCGGGCCAACCGTCGCACGTGCGACCGAGCGGGGCGACCTCGTGGTGCTCGAGAACGGCCTGCTGCGGGCTGAGCTCGCCCGCGACGGACGCCTCGCCTCGCTGGTGCACCTGGCATCTGATCGCGAGGCGCTGGAGCAGCCGGGGAACGTCCTCCAGCTCTACGACGACCGGCCCACGGCCCACGAAGCCTGGGACGTCGACCCCTTCCACCTCGAGACGGTTCGGGACGCCGGACCGGCCGAGTCCTGCGCCGTCACCCAGCCTGGCGGTCTGCGGGCGCAGGTGGAGCTGCGATACCGGATCGGGTCGGCCAGCACGTTGCGCCAGCTGGTGCGCCTGGACGCCGGTGCCTCCCGGCTCGAGTTCCACTGCGAGGTCGACTGGCGGGAGCGCCGGACGATGCTGAAGGTGCTGTTCCCGGTCGCCGTGCACGGCCCCTCCGCCACCTACCAGATGCAGTTCGGCCATGCCGAGCGGCCCACCCACTTCTCCACCAGCCACGACCTGGCTCGCTACGAGGTGCCCGGGCACCGCTTCGCCGATCTATCCGAGCACGGCTTCGGCGTGGCGCTCCTGACCGACTGCAAGTACGGCTACTCGACGCTGGGCGGCGAGATGCGGATCAGCCTGCTGCGCTCGACCTCCGTGCCCGACCCCGACGCCGACGCGGGCAACCACGCGTTCGCCTATGCGGTGCTGCCGCATCCGGGCGGCTGGCGGGAGGCGGGAGTGGTGGCCGAGGCGGCCCGGTTCGCGACCCCGCTGCGGTGGGCTTCGGTCGCCGGTGAGCCGCGGTCCTGGCTGTCGGTCGACGACCCCAACCTGGTGCTCGACACGGTCAAGCGGGCCGAGGACTCCGACGCCCTGCTGCTCCGGCTGTACGAGGCCCACGGCGCGCGGGGCAGGGCGCGCCTGCGCGTCGGCTGGCCGGTCACCGAAGCCGTGTCGTGCAACCTGCTCGAGGATGCCGGTGAGGCGCTGCCGCTGGACGGCGGCGTGATCGAGCTCGGCTACCGCCCCCACCAGATCATCAGCCTGCTCGTCAGCTGAGGGCGGCGCCGCTGTCCGGGTCGAAGAAGTAGAGGCGGTCGACGTCGACGCTCACCCGCGTCGCGCCGCCCTCTGTCAGCGACGCGCGCCGCTCCAGCCGCGCGGTCAGCAGCGTGTCCGCCGCCATGCCCGCGGGGGCGAGGTAGGCGACCAGCTCCGAGCCCAGCGATTCCAGCCGCGACACCGTCACGTCGATCTGGCCGCCGCCGTCGCCTTCGGTGGCGAAGTCCTCGGGCCGGATGCCCAGCGTGACCGGCTTTCCCAGATAGCCGCGCAGCGCCGGTCGCTGCTCCAGCAGCGTCGGCGCCGCCAGCCGCGCGCCGCCCACGCTGACGGCGCAGCCGTCACCCTCTGGCTCCAGCCCGGCCGGCAGCAGGTTCATCGAGGGCGAGCCGATGAACCCGGCCACGAACGCGTTCACCGGCCGGTCGTAGACCTGGTCGGGCGTGCCCAGCTGCTGCAGCAGCCCGTCGCGCAGGATCGCCACGCGGTCGCCCATCGTCATCGCCTCGGTCTGGTCGTGGGTGACGTACAGGGTAGGAGCGGCGATCCGGCGCTGCACGCGGATGATCTCGCCGCGCATCTCCACCCGCAGCTTGGCGTCCAGGTTGGAGAGCGGCTCGTCCATCAGGAACGCCGAGGGCTCACGCACGATCGCGCGGCCCATCGCCACCCGCTGGCGCTGGCCGCCCGAGAGCTGCCGCGGCTTGCGGTTGAGCAGCTCGGTCAGGCCCAGCATCACCGCCGCCTCGTCGACCCGCCGGCGGATCTCGTCCTTCGGCATCCGCGCCATCTTGAGGCCGAACGCCATGTTGTTGCGCACCGTCATGTGCGCGTAGAGCGCGTAGTTCTGAAACACCATCGCGATGTCGCGGTCGCGCGGCGGCAGCCTGGTCACCACCCGGTCGTTGATCCGGATCTGGCCCTCGGTGACCGGCTCGAGGCCGGCCACCATCCGCAGGGCGGTGGTCTTGCCGCATCCGGACGGGCCGACCAGCACCAGGAACTCCCCCGGCTGCACCTCCAGGCTCAGGTTGTCGACCGCGACAACGCCGCCGGGGAAGTGCTTGGTGACCGACTCCAGCGTGATCGTGCCGGTGGCGGCGGTCATCACGAGCCCGCCAGCATGCCGGTGATGCGCTTGTTCAGGATCAGCGCCAGCAGCGCCGGCGGGATCAGCGCCAGCACGCCGCCCGCGGCCAGGATCGGGTAGTTGGTCGTGTACTTTCCGACGTACTCGGTGATCAGCACCGTCACCGGTTTCGCGTTCTGGGTCTGGGTGAGCAGCAGCGGGATCAGGAACTCGCCCCAGACCGAGAGCGCCAGGATCGCCGCCACCGCCGCGATGCCGGAGCTCATCTGCGGGATCACCACCCGCACGAATGCCTGCCAGCGCCGGCAGCCGTCGATCAGCGCCGCCTCCTCCGGCTCGGCCGGCATCTCTCGCACCTGCGTGTACAGCAACCAGGTGGCGAGCGGCGTCAGCGTGGCCACGAACACCAGCACCAGGCCCTTCTTGGTGTCGATCAGGTGGGCGTTCGCCATCAGCTTGAACAGCGCGATCACGACCACGAAGATGGGTACCACCATCGTGCCGACCAGCACCGCCAGCAGGAACCCGCCGAACCGGAATCGCAGCCGGCCGAAGGCATAGGCAGCCATCGTGGCCACCACCAGCGTCAGCCCTGCGGACAGCAGCGCCAGCTCGGCGCTGACCCACATCGACTGCACGAACTCGCCCTCCTGGGTGACGGTGCCGCCTGAGTGCTGGCCGGTGGTGCCGCCGATCAGCGCGCGGTAGGCCTGGGTGGTGGGATTGTGCGGCAGCCAGTGGCTGGGCCCCTCGTTCACCTCGCGCTGGGTGGACAGGCTGGTGGTGACGCCCAGCACGATCGGGGCCAGCGACCAGACCACGATCAGCGTCACGGCCAGCGCCTTCAGCACGCGCATGCCCAGCGTCGTGGTCATACGGTCGACCTCCGCAGCGCCAGCGCGTAGAACCCGCCGAGGACGGCGGTGACCGCGGCCAGCACGAACGCGAGGGCGGTGCCGTGCGCGAAGTCGGCCTCGACGAACGTGGTGTTGTAGACCTGGATCAGGATCGAGCGCGTGTTCAGGGCAGTGCCGTTCAGCACGTAGATCTCATCGAAGATGCTGATCGCAAGCAGCGTGCCGACGGTCAGCGCGATCGCCATGGACGGTCGCAGCAGGGGCAGGGTGATGTAACGGAACTGGCGCCACGGGCCGGCTCCGTCGACGGCGGAGGCGCTGTAGACCTCGTCGGGCACGCTCTGCAGCCCGGCCAGGAAGATCAGGCTGATCAGCGGCAGCACCCCCCACACGTGCACGAGCGTGATGTAGACGATCGCGCCGCGGCCGCTGGCCAGCCACACGTGCGGCTGGTGGATGATGTGCAGATGCAGCAGCACGCTGTTCAGGAGGCCGTTGTCCGGGTCGAACACCCTGCGCCAGAGCACGCCCGAGACCACCGACGGAAGCGCCCAGGGTAGGACCAGCACGGCCAGCACGAAGCCGCGCCCGCGGAACACCCTGTGCAGGGTGACGGCCACGAAGATGCCCAGCACCAGCTCCAGCGAGACCGCCAGCAGCACGTACTCCACCGTGTGGCGCATCGCGTCGCGCGAGGTCGGGTCGTTCAGCACGTCGCGGTAGTTGCGCGTGCCGACGTAGCCCGGCAGCTCGCCGAACAGGATGCCGCCTGACTGGATGCTCTGCTGGAAGCCCTTGACGAGCGGATAGAGGATCAGCCCGCCGACGGCGACCATCGCGGGGACGACCAGGATCCACCCAAGGATCTGGGTCTCGCGGGCGCTGCGATCGCCCTCCCGGTTCCAGCGGCCCGGCACTACTGGGTGCGCGCGGACGCCTTGTCAGCGAGCTGGGTGAGCGCGTCCTGCACGCTCATCTGGCCCTTGACAGCCGCGTTGGCCAGCCCCTGCGCGTCGGCGCTGAACTGGGAGTACCAGATTGGCGCCCCGGCCTGGAACAGCGGGCCGACGTGGGCCAGCTCCTGGTTGAGGACGTCGCCACCCTGCAGCTGGCCCGTCGCCACCATCTCCTTGATGGTCGACGTCCCGCAGGGCAGGCTGCCCTGGGTCTTGTAGATCGCGATCGCGTTCTTGGGCTGCTCCCACCAGTTGATGAAGGCCGCGGCGGCAGCCTTGTGCTTGGCCGTGACCGGGATCGAGAGCCCCTCCGGCAGGCCGAACGAGGCGCCCGGGCCGTCGACGCCAGGCACCAGGCCCAGGGCCGCCTTGCCGACGATGCTGGACTGGCTGGGGTCGTTGGCGGTGGGCAGGTTGCCGGGGCCGGTCGCGAACAGGATCGCGCTCTGGCCCGCCAGGAAGTCGTTCAGGGCGACGTCGTCGTTCAACGCCACCGAGCCCGGGGACACCCAGCCGTTCTTGACCGCGTCCGCCTCCCACTGCAGCGCCTTGTAGCCCGCCGAATCGGGTGTCTGGAAGACAGGCTTCAGGTTCTGGTCGAACAGCTGCCCACCCATCGCCAGCGTCAGCAGGTACCACGGGGTGATGCCGCCCTCGGTGGCCGCCATCGGGATCTGCAGCGGGTACTTGACGCCCGATGCCTGCAGCTTCTGGACGTCCGTCGCCAGCTCGTCGAACGTGGCCGGGAACGAGGTGATGCCCGCCTTGGCGAACATCTGCTTGTTGTACATGGACAGCCGGAAGTCGTTCGAGTAGCAGGCCGCGTAGGTCTTGCCGCCGGACACGAACGCGGCGTCGGTGCTCTTGAGGTCGGCCAGCGTCTTCGCCGGCAGCAGGTTGTCGAGGGGCTCGACCCAGCCCGCGCCGGCGAACTGGCCGGTGAACGACCAGTCGAACTCGGCCACGTCGGCGATGTAGGTCTTGGCCGTGTTCGCGACGATCAGCTTGTTGTGGGTGGCATCCCATCCGGTGCGGACGTAGTTGACCTTGACGCCCGTCTCCTTGGTGAACTGGTTGAGCAGCGACTGGGGCATCACGTAGGGCACGAGCACGGTGATCGTCTGGCCGCTGATCGACTCGCTCGAGGCGCTGGAACCGCTCGAGCTGGAGCTGCCGCCGCACGACGCCGCGAACAGCGCGGCCGCGATCGCCATCGCCGAGGTCAGTGTCCACCGCAGTCGTCGGTTCACAACGTCTCCCTCGTTGCAGGTTGGGCGCTCATCGGAGCGAGCGGAGCGCCATACTACGAGACCGTATGGGCGGATTACAAGAGCGCGCTGTGACACACCCGCTGGATCCGCTGGATGCGGCCGAGATCGAATCGGCGGCCGGCGCGTGCCGCAGCCGCGACCTGGGTGAGGACAGCCGCTTCGTCACGATCGCGCTGGCGGAGCCCGAAAAGCGGGTGCTGCTGGAGTGGGAACAGGGTGGCGCCGAGCCCCACAGGGAAGCGGAGGTCGTGATCCTCGACCGTTCCGCGCGTGAGACGGTGGAGGCGACCGTGGCGGTGGGCGCGGGTGAGGTCACCCGCTGGGTGCGGCGTGCTGACATCCAGCCGATGGCGGTCGTGTCAGAGCTGGTCGAGGCGGAGCAGGCGGTGCTGCTCGACCCGGACTTCCAGGCAGCGATGGCGCGGCGCGGCGTCACCGACATGGGCACCGTGCAGGTGGACGCGTGGCCCGCCGGCCACTTCGGCCCCGACGAGGAGACGGGCCAGCGGCTGTGCCGGGCCGTGGCCTTCCTGAAGCCGGCGCCGGGTGACAGCGAGTGGGCGCATCCCGTCGACGGGGTGATCGTGCTGCTCGACCTGAACACGCTCGAGGTGCTGCGGGTGGACGACCACGGGCTGGTGCCGATCCCGCCCGAGAGCGGCAACTTCGACGTCGCCGCCGGGGCGCCGCTGCGCGACGACATCGCGCCGCTTCTGATCACGCAGCCCCACGGCCCCGGCTTCACCCTGGAGGGACACCTGCTGCGCTGGCAGCGCTGGCAGCTGCACGTCGGGTTCACCCCGCGCGAGGGACTGGTGCTGAACCGCGTGGGCTACGAGGACGGCGGCCGACTGCGGCCGATCCTGTACCGGGCCTCGCTCTCGGAGATGGTGGTGCCCTACGGCGATCCCGGTCCCATGCACTACTTCAAGAACGCCTTCGACGGCGGCGAGAACGGCGTGGGCCTGGCGGCGTCGCCGCTCACGCGCGGCTGCGACTGCCTGGGCGAGATCGCCTACCTGGACGCCGTCGTGTCCGACCCATCCGGCGCGCCGGTGCTGATACCGAACGCGATCTGCATCCACGAGGAGGACGTGGGCGTGCTGTGGCGGCACATCGAGTGGCGCGACGGCTCGGGCGAGGTGCGGCGCTCGCGGCGGCTGGTGGTTTCGTCGTTCTCGGCGATCGGCAACTACGACTACGGGTTCTTCTGGTACCTGTACCAGGACGGCACGATCGAGTTCGAGGTGAAGCTGACCGGGGTGCTCTCGACCGGCGCCGTGGCCCCTGGCGTCCAGCCCGAGCACGGCACCCTTGTGGCGCCGGGGCTGAACGCGATGGTGCACCAGCACTTCTTCAACATGCGGCTCGACCTGGACGTCGACGGGCAGCGAAACGGTGTCGACGAGGTCTGGACGGAGTCGCTTCCGCCGGGCGCCGGAAACCCCCACGGCAACGGCTTCCGGCCCCGGCGGCAGCGCCTGGCCACCGAGCACGCCGCCCGGCGCACCGTCGACACGCGCTCGGCTCGGTGGTGGGAGATCGTCAATCCGGAGCGGCTGCATCGCCTGGGGCAGCCGGTCGCCTACCGGTTGGTGCCTGGAGAGACAACGTTCCCGTTCGCGCAGCCCGACGCTCCCGTCAGCAAGCGCGCCGGCTTCATCCGCCATCACCTGTGGGTGACGCCGTACCGCCGCGACGAGCGCTACGCGGCCGGGGAGTACCCCAACCTGCACGCGGGCGGTGCCGGCCTGCCGGAGTGGACGAGCGGCGACCGGCCGATCGACGGCGAGGACATCGTGGTCTGGTATACGTTCGGCCACCACCACGTTCCCCGGCCCGAGGACTGGCCGGTGATGCCGGTGGCGACGGCGGGGTTCAAGCTGAAGCCGGTCGGGTTCTTCGAGCGGAACCCGGCGCTCGACGTCCCGCCGTCCCAGCCGGACTCTGACCACCACTGCTGAGATGGGAGCCGCCGTGAGCACACTCGAGGGGCGCGTGGCGCTGGTGACCGGAGCCAGCAGCGGCATCGGCACGGCAACGGCGCAGGCGCTGGCCGCCGGCGGGGCGAGGCTGGCGCTGGCATCACGCCGCGCCGACGACCTCGGCATCGACGGCGCCCTGGCACGACCCTGCGACGTGCGCCGGCCCGAGCAGATCGAGGCGCTGGTGGCGGAGGCGGTCGAGCGCTTCGGCGGGATCGACATCGTGGTCGCGAACGCGGGGGTTGGTGCCTACGGCGACTTCCTCGAGCTCGAACCGGAGCACCTCGAGGAGATGATCGACACCAACGTCAAGGGGCTGCTGTACACGGTGCGGGCCGCCCTGCCCCACCTGCTGGGCTCAGACAGCGCCGACCTCGTGGTGGTCGCGTCGGTGGCGGGGCAGCGCGGGCCGGAGGGCGAGGCCGTGTACTCGGCGTCGAAGTTCGCCCAGGTCGGGTTCATGCGCTCGCTCGACCACGAGCTGTACCGTCGCGGCGTGCGCTGCTCCACGATCGCGCCGGGCGGGGTGCACACCGAGTTCGCCATGGGCCGCGGCCGCACGCCGCAGGATCCCGACCTGGCGGACATGATGCGGCCGCAAGAGGTCGCCGACGCCGTGCTGCATGCGGTCACGCGGCCGCGCACGTACCGCGTGCTGGAGGCGACGATCCTGCCCATGAGCGACGACTCGATGAACTGACCCCAGCGAAAGGACCCGGCAGATGGCAACCAAGGTCACGATCATCGGCGGAGGCAGCAGCAGCTTCGTCCCGCTGCTGGTGCGGCGGCTGATGCAGTCGCCCGTCCTGGGCTCCTCGCAGGTGACGCTGATGGACGTCGACGAGAGCCGGCTGTCGGTCATGCAGTCGCTGGCGGACAAGCTGATCGCCAACGAGAACAGCGAGCTGCGGGTCACCAGCACCACCGACCAGCGCGAGTCGCTGGCCGGCGCCGACTTCGTGATCGCCGCCATCTCGGTCGGCGGCATGGACGCCTGGGCCAACGACCTCGAGATCCCCGGCCGCCACGGCATCGTCATGCACGTCGGCGACTCGGTCGGGCCGGGCGGGATCATGCGCGCCTTCCGAAACGCGCCGGTGCTGGCCGACGTGGCCCGCAACGCCGCCGAGGTGGCGCCGGACGCGTGGGTGTTCAACTACACCAACCCGGCCCCGATCGAGGCGCTGGCGATGCGGGCGGCGGCGCCGCAGGTTCGCTCCTACGCGCTCTGCTCCTGCACCGGACATCCCAGCAGCCGGGAGTGGCTGGCCCACCAGGCAGGCGTCGAGCCCGACCGGATCGCGATGCCGCCGGTGGTGGCGGGGATCAACCACTGCGCATCGATTCAGCAGCTGCGGCTGACCGACGGCACCGACGCGATGCCGCTGGTGCGCGAGCGCGCAACCGAGCCGATCGTGAAGTGGGTGCTCGACCGCTACGGGGTGCTGCCCTACTGCTGGTCGCACTGGACCGAGTTCTTCCCGCAGATGCAGCGGCTGGAGGCGCCCTACGCCGGCACCGCCCAGGGGGTGTCCATGCGCTACGGCATCACCACCCACGACATGGCGTATGAGCGGTCGCGCGTGCGCGGCCTCGAGCAGCTGGCCGAGACCTGGACCGCGGAGGGCGCCGCACCGGTGACGCTGGCCGACCTGCCGAAGGGAGACGAGGACGAGGGCATCGAGGTGATCGACCTGATCGAGGCGATCGTCGACAACGGCAACATCACGCTGGTCGTGAACGCGCCCAACCAGGGCACGATTCCCAACCTGCCTGACGAGGCGATCGTCGAGGTGAACGCGCAGATCAACGCCTACGGCATCCGGCCGATCCAGACCGGCCCCCTGCCCGAGACGCTGGCGGCGCACCTGCGCCGCTTCTTCGACTTCCAGCAGCAGGTGGTGCTGGCGGCGCTGAGCGGCGATCGGGAGCATGCGCTGCACGCCTTCATGCTCGACCCCAACACCGCATCCCGGCTTGATCTCGACCAGACCCGCACCATGATGGACGAGATGCTGGAGGCGAACGCACAGCACCTGCCGCTGTTTGCCTGAGCTCCCCTGAATTGCCTTCGCGCGTGCGGGCTGGCACCATGCATGCGAGGAACGACACATGGCCGGGCGACCTCACGGCTCCACCGGCACCGCCCCAGCGACTGGCGGCGACGTCGTCGCGCCCGGGGGCGGCAAGGCTGAGCAAGCATCGTCCGGGGACGTCGGCCGGCTCTACCGGGCGCTGGTCGAGCACGCCCGCGAGGCGGTCACGATCGTGGATGCGAGCGGCGTCGTCGTCTACCACAACCCCTCGATGGGCCGCGTGGTGGGGCGTCCGCCGGAGTGGTTCGAGGGCCGCTCGCCGCTCGAGCTGATGCCGCCCGAGGACGCCGCCCGCGCCCTGCGCGTGCTCCAGCAGCTGGCCGGCAAGCCGGGTGCCCAGCTACCGGGCGAGTTCCGGCTGCGGCACAGCGACGGATCGTGGCGCCGGGTCGAGGGCGTCGCCACGAACCTGTTGCACGATCCGGCCGTGCGCGGCATCGTGCTCAACTACCGCGACGTCACCGACGAGCGCAAGCACTCACAGACGCTGCGCGACATCGAGCGGCGCCGGCAATCGCTGCTCGAGGAGATCATCAACGCCGAGAGCGAGCAGCGGTCGCGGATCGCGGGCGAGCTGCACGACGACACGATCCAGGTGATGATCGCGTCGCTGTTCGAGCTGGACCGCAGCGACCGGCACCTGCGAAGCGGCGACGTGGAGGCGGCGCGTGGTGCCATCGCGAAGGCCCGCGCGACGCTGGCGGAAGCCACGGAGCGCACCCGCCGGCTCACCTTCGATCTGCGGCCGCAGCTGCTCGAGGCGGCCGGTCTGGGGCCGGCGATCCGTGACCTGGCCGACGCGCTGCACCGCGACACCGGGGCCGAGGTGACCGTGCGCACGCGGCTCGGCCGCTACCCGGTCGACATCGAGACGCTCGCCTACCGCACGATCCGGGAGGCGCTGATCAACGTGCGGCGGCACGCTCGCGCCGCCAACGTGGCGATCAGCGTCTCCGAGCGCCGGGGTGGATTGCACGCCACCGTGCGCGACGACGGGCGCGGGTTTGCCGGCCAGCGGCGGCGGCCACGCACGTCCAAGAGCATGGGTATCGCCACAGCCCGCGAGCGCGTCCGCGCCCATGGCGGCAGCTTCGACGTGACCTCCGCCCCCGGCGAGGGCACCACCGTGGAGTTCTCGCTGCCGCTGCCATCGGGGTAGTGGGACGCCACCATCAGGCGCAGTCTCCAGGCGCATCAGTCCGCGGATTGTGCTAAATGAGTCGGGTGGATCAGCCGACCGATTCTGCGCTGCTGAGGGAGGTGCGCCACTGGCTCGCGCTGGCGGTCGAGGATCTGGGCTTTGGCGTGGCGGTCGCCGAGGCCGGGTCCGAGCGGATCCTTTTCGCCAACCGGTACGCGAAGCAGGTCTGGCAGCGCCTGGCGCAGAGCGACGGCGTGGCAGAAGGCTACCGCGGGTTTACCCGTGACGGGCGGCCGTACAGTCCGGAGGAGTGGCCGCTGCGACGTGCGCTGAGGCTGGGCGAGACGGTGAGCCACGAGGAGATCTCGGTGGAGTTCGCCTCCGGTACCAGGGGAGTGCTGGCATTGAGCGCCGGCCCGATCCGGAACGACCACGATCAACTGGTCGGCGCGGTGGTGACGATGTATGACCTGACCGATCATCGCCGAGCCGAGGAGACGCTGGCGTTCATGGCAGAGGCGAGCGCGGTTCTGACCGAATCCGAACGCGACTATGAGCATATGTTGCGGCGACTGGCGCATCTTGCCGTTCCGCGGTTGGCGGACTGGTGTGCGATCGACCTCTGGGAGAACGGAATGATCCGAAACGTCGGGGTTGCACACGTCGATCCGGCCAAGATCGAGCTTGCACACGAGCTCCAAAAGCGGTTCCCGCCGGATCCTGATAGCGCGCGAGGCGTGGCGAACGTGCTTCGTACCGGTCGTTCGGAGCTGACGTCGGAGATCCCGGATGCGTTGATCGACGAAGCCACTCCCGACCCGGATGTGCGACAGATTCTTCGTGACCTCGGGCTCCATTCGGCCATGGTGGCGCCGCTCTCGGCTCACGGTGAGACGCTCGGCGCCCTGACGTTGATTTCCGCTGAACAGCGGAGGACATACACCGCGGACGACCTCATCCTCGCCGAGGACCTGGGGCACCGAGCGGCGCTTTCGATCAGCAACGCGCGCCTGTTTCGCGAGCAGATCGAGATCAACAGCGCGCTGCAGCAGAGCCTGATTCCCGACACGCTGCCCAGCCTGGACGGCCTCGAGGTCGGTGCCGTCTACATGCCGGCCGGCGAGGGCAGCCAGGTCGGAGGAGACTTCTACGATGCGTGGAAGCTCGAGAACGGCGCGTTCGGTGTCGCGATCGGCGATGTTCAGGGCAAGGGACCGCGGGCGGCGGCGTTGACCAGCCTGGCACGACACACCATGCGCGCGGCCGCCCTCCACGCCGCCTCTCCGGCGGACGTGCTTCGGCTTCTCAACGACGCCGCCATTCGAAGCGACTTCAAGCAGTTCTGCACCGCCATCTACCTGACGTTGACACCAGCCGCCGACGGATTTACCACGACCGTGGCTGTAGCAGGGCACATGCCGGGAATGATCCGCCGTGCCAACGGGATGATCGACCGAGCGGGCCGCCCCGGGACGCTGTTGGGTATGTACGAGGACGTCAGGATCATCGATCACACCCTTCACCTGTATCCCGGCGACGCGCTGCTGCTGTTCACCGACGGCGTGACCGAGCGACGCGACGGTCCCAGGCAGTTCGGTGAGGGACGGCTGCGCGCGATCTTCAGCGCTGCGGCAGATCAGGAGGCGGATGCCGCTGCGCGGGCGGTCGCCGATGCGGTCGGTGCATTCTCTTCCTCACCGGCCCAGGACGACATAGCGATTCTGGTGATCAGAATCCTGGAAACCGATCGTGTCGAGCGCGTCGCATGAGCAAGCTCGAGACCGCGACGACAACGTCCGACGGCCGGGCCACCGTGGTTCTGACAGGCACGCTGGACATCTCCACCATCGACCAGGCTCTGCGTGAGCTGGCCGGAGCGAGAGCGGAAGCGCCGGCGGTGGTCATCGACATGCGCCAGATCGACTTCATCGACTCCAGCGGTCTCAGCGTCATTGCGCAGACGGCACGGCAGGCGACCGAGACCGGCTTCACGCTCAGCGTCGTCCCCAATCAGCAGGCGCGCCGGCTGATGGAGATAACCGGCATCGCGTCGCACGTGCATATCGAGGATCGCGATGCTTGACGGCCGCGTCGAACTGGTACTGCCCGCCGAGCCGAGCTCTCCACAGATCGCGCGTGAGGCCATTGCACGCCTCGGCGCGTTGCCAGCCGACCTGCTGGACAGGGCGCAGCTGATCACGAGCGAGCTGGTGACCAACGGCGTACGGCACGGCAACGCCGGTGCCGGCGCGCAGATCCGGCTCTCGGCCGAGCTGCATCCGAGCTTCCTGCGCATCGAGGTGACAAGTCCCGCCGCACTCAGCCGCCCGATCATGCAGGCACGCGGAGAACTGCGAAGCTCGGGATACGGGCTGATCATCGTCGACGCGCTCGCGGATCGGTGGGGCAGCAGCGTCGACGGCGCCGTCCGCGTCTGGTGCGAACTGGGACTCAAGGCGGAGCCGGCGGTCGGTCGACCACCAGTGATCTAGCAGGTCTGCCGCGTTAGCCGGCCCGGTCGGAGCCAGCGGTCTCGAGTGCGCTAGGCACAGTCCCCCCAGCGGTGGGCACCCGTGAAGCGGCATCCGCCCGCTCCACGATCTCGAGCATGACGCCGTCCGGATCACGGACGTAGAAGACGATGCTGCCCGACCAGCCGGAGCCGTCGTCGGGGAGCGTGCGCGGAGGCGACAGCGGCACGAACCCGGCCGCGGTCAGGCGGCCGTGAACCGCCGCCGCGTCATCCACCCGCAGGCCGATGTGCACCGATCCCGGGCGCTCCTGCCGGGACGTGATCGGCCGGCGCGCCGCGGCCGTGCGGTGGTGCAGCAGCTCCAGGATCCGCGACCCCAGGTCGACGTCGGCGTAGTCCACCTGGGCACCCGGCATGCCGGTCATCTGCTCGATCAGCTCTGGCTCGAGCCGGCCCCGGTCGTGCAGGGTGAGGCCCAGCAGGCCGCAGTAGAACGCGACCGAGCTGTCGAGATCGTCGACCGTGAGCGAGACATGGTCGACGCCCACCACGCGGGGCACCGCTCCCCGCAGCCGCCGCGGAAGGCGGTCGCGGCGGGTCACGTCGGACAGCATCTCGGCCCGGCGCACCAGCTCGGCGCCGTCGCCCGAGACCAGCACCGACGCCGGTCGCGGCATCGAGTTGAAGTTGCCCGCCAGCGCCTCCTCGTAGGCGCCGGTGGCGAGGAAGGCGATCACGTCGCCCGCGGCGATCCCGTGCGGAAGCCACGCTCCTGGCGTGATCGTGTCGAAGCCGCAGCTGACGCCGACCACATCCACCTCCTGATCCGGCCCAGCCACGGGGTTGGTGCAGACCGGCTGCCAGCGGCTGTGCTCCCAGCCGGTGTCACTCAGCAGCACCTCGGAGCTGTCGCAGCCGACCCACACGCGCGGCACCGGCGCGGCCTGGCGCTTGACGTTCAACACGGTCGACAGATGCACCCCGGCGCTGCCGTACACGGCCCGGCCGGGCTCGATCTCGAGCGCGATGCCAGCGGGATCGATGCCGCAGGCGCTTAGCCCCTCGACCAGACCGCCCGCGACCGCGGTGGCGTACTCGGCGGAGCTGGGGGTGTGCGCCGACGCCGCGCGCAGCGCGCGGCCGGTTGGGTCACCCGGGTATGAGTAGCCGCCACCGAGGTCGATCTCGCGCGGCCTCCAACCCGGCATCACGCGTGCCAGCTCGCCGACCAGCCCGGCCAGGCGCTGCGCGTGGAGGCGGAACGGCTCGACCGCCGACGTGTGCCGTCCGAGGTGGGCGTGCACGCCGGCCAGGTCGACGCCCTCCAGGTTGAGCCGTTCCAGCGCCTCGCGCAGCGCGGGCATCGGAATGCCGGGCTTGTAGGCGTCGGCCACCTCTCCCAGCGGGTCGCGCTCGGTGAACTCGCTGGTGGTCTCGACGTCCGTCAGGTCGGGCCGCAGCCGCAGCCGCACGTGCGCCGTCCGGCCCAGCCGCCTTGCCGCGGCCGCGGTGGCGGCCAGCTCCTCGACGCTGTCCACCGTGAGACGGGCGCCGGCCATGATCGCCCGGAGGATCAGCGCCTCGGGCTTGGTCGACCCGTTGACCGAGATCAGCTCCGCCGGCGTGCCGGCCTCGAGCGCGATCTCGAGCTCGTAGGCACCGAACACATCGCAGCCCGCGCCTTCGTCGTCCAGTATGCGGCGAAGCGCAATGGTGGGATTGGCCTTGAGCGAGACCAGCACGCGGGTGGGGCCGTGGGTCCACGCGTCGTGGAGGGCCGTGCGCCAGGCGCGCACGTTCGCGCGCAGAGCCGCCTCGGAGGTGACGTAGAGCGGGGTGCCGAAGCGGACGGCCAGGTCGGATGCCGCGACCGACTCGATCATCAGCCGGCCGCCGTCCTGGTGGATCGGATCCATGGTTCAGCGTACCGCGGGCCGGCCGGCTTGGGTAGACGGCCGCGGGCACTCCGCGGCCGCCCACCCCGTGGGTTAGACGGCGCTCAACCGTCCGTGCGCTGCGTGATGCGGTGCTGGTTCCCGGACGGGTCGCGGAACCCGGCGTCGACGCCGTAGAACTGGTCGACGGGCTCCTGCGTGATCTCGACGCCGCGGGACTTGAGCTCCGCGACCGTGGCGCGGCAGTCCTCGACCGCGAGGATGACTCCACCGCCGGCGCCCTGTGCGACCACGTCGGCGCGCTTCGCCGCCAGCTCGGGCGATGCCGGCATCGCATCGGTCCTGCACAGGATCAGCTGCAGGTCGGGCTGGCTGGGCGGTCCCACCGTCAGCCAGCGGAAGTTGTTGAACTCGGGGACGGTGACGTCCTC
>JBJMJD010000106.1:0-36807 GCA_045806525.1 Gaiellales bacterium
CCTCAGCCACCTGCCCGGCGTCTCCGGCCGAAACACCCTGCGCCGATCCCAGATGATCGAGATGGACCAGCGGTACGTTCGTGACATCACCCTGGCCGGTGATCTGCGGCTGCTGCTCCGCACCGTCCCCGTCGTCCTGTTCCGGCACGGCTTCGATGCCGAGAACGAGAGCGAGCAGTGGGTTGAGGACGTGCCGCCGGACGGGTACCCGGCGTGAGCGGCTGGCTGTCGCCGGCCGAGTACGTCGACGAGTGGCGTCGCATGGGCGACGGCGATCCCTACTATCGCCCCGAGTTCCTGGCCGCCTCCGCACTGGCCGAAGATGCGGAGCCGGTCGTGTTCTCCTATGACGGCGTGCTGTACCCGTTCCTGGCGCGCCGGCTGCCCGACGGGCGCTGCGACCTGACCAGCGCCTACGGGTTCGCCGGTCCCTCCACCGCCGGCGACTGGCGCGCCGCCTTCCGTGCCGCCTGCGCCGAGCGCGGCGTCGTCTCGGAGTTCATCCGCTTCCACCCGGTGCGCCAGAACCAGCGCTTCGCCGGCGACGACGTGGCCCTGACGCACGTCCAGGAGATGATCGTGCTCGACCTGGACGGCGACGACGATGAGCTGGTGCGCCGGATGGTGCCGCAGGCCCGCAACAAGCTGCGAAAGGCGGTTCGCCGTGGAGTCACGGTCAGCGTCAGCCGCGACCTGGAGCGATTCTGGGGCCTCTACACCGACACCATGCGCGGCCTCGGCGCGGCCGGCGGGTACCTGTTCCCGCCGGCCTACTTCGAGGCCCTGGACGCGCTCGGCGACGGCCTGCTGATGCTGGACGCCGGCTCCGCCGCCGCCCTGTTTCTGTGCGGCGCCGGCGCCATGCACTACTTCCTCTCGGCCTCCACCGACGAGGGCCGCCGCAGCGCCGCCACCAACCTCGTCATCTACGAGGCCATGCGGATCGCCCGCGACAGCGGCCTCGGCGTCCTGAACCTGGGCGGCGGCCTGCGCGCGGGCGATGCACTGCACGGCTTCAAGTGCTCGTTCGGGCCCGGCCGCGCCCCCTACTACGTGGGCTCGGCGATCCACGACCAGGATGCCTACCGCCACCTGTCGGAGCGGGCCGGCGTCGACCCCGCCGAGGCGTACTTCCCCGCCTACCGCCGGCCTGCGGCGGTCGCCGCGGACGGCTGATCCTATGATTCGCCCGTGATCCTCCCGCTCCAGATCCTGTTCTGGGCCTCGTTGGCTGCGCTGGTCTGGACCCACCTCGGCTACCCGCTGTTCGTGGCTGCCTGGTCGCGCCTGCGTCCCTGGCCGGTGGCCAAGGCCGACGTGCTGCCGGCGGTCAGCCTGATCATCCCCGCCTACAACGAGCAGGACGTGATCGAGGCCAAGCTCGAGAACGCCCTGCAGCTCGACTACCCGCGCGACCGGCTCGAGATCCTCGTCACCTCAGACGCCTCGACCGACGCCACGCATGAGATCGTGCGCCGCTATGCCGGCCGCGGGGTGCGCCTGCTCATCTGCGACCGCGGCGGCAAGGTCGCCGCCCAGGACCGGGCGGTGCGCGAGACCACCGGCGAGGTGGTGGCCTTCGGCGACGCCAACGTGCGCTGGGACGCGGACGCGCTGCTCGAGATCGTGAAGCCGTTCGCCGACCCTCGCGTGGGCATGGTCTGCGGCTACGTGCGCCTGGTCAACCCGGAGGGCGGGACCAACCAGGAGGGCCTCTACTGGCGCTACGAGATGTGGCTGCGCGAGCGAGAGTCGCGGCTGCACTCGATCACCGGCTCAAACGGCGCCATCTACGCCGTACGCCGTGACGCCTACCGCGAGGTCGATCCCCGCTTCGGCCATGACATGTCCTTCCCGTACCTGATGGTGCAGAACGGCTACCGGGCCGTCTACGAGCCGGACGCGCGCGGCGTCGAGAGCATGACCACCGACATCGAGGACGAGTTCCGCCGCAAGGTGCGCATGTTCGAGCACGCCTGGCTGATGCTGTTTCGCGGGCACATGTTCGGCCTGCGCAGGCTGGGGCTGACCTACTGGATCGAGCTGGTCTCGCACCGCCTGCTGCGCTACTGGAGCGGGCCGCTGCACATCGTGCTGCTGGTCACAAGTGCCCTGCTGGCCACGCACGGCTGGATCTACGCGGCCGTGCTGGCTGCGCAGCTGGCCGGGCTGGCGATGGCCGGGCTCTCGATCGCCACCGGCGGGCGCTTCCGGCCGCTGCGAGTGCTGCACTACTACCTGCTGGTGACCCTGGCCACGGTGATCGCGCTGACCGGCTACCTGCGCCGCGGTGTCCCCGCCACCTGGGACAAGGCCGCCGGCTCCCGCATCACCTAGACCGGGCTAGCGGCTCAGCCTCCGCCGCACCAGGTACGGCACCTCGCGTCCCCGCTCGCGCCACACGTGCAGCACCGTGAACTGCCATAGCTTCACCGACCAGTTGTGCGCCAGGTAGGCGGCCGCGGGCACGTGCGGCGGCGTGCTGCCCAGGCCGGTCTGGTACCCGTGACGCTCGAGCTCTGCGCCGGCGATCGACTCGAACAGGGCGATGTCGGAGCGTGACATCTGGCGCCGCCACTTGCCCACCGAGTTGGCGCTGATGCCGCCGTAGAGCTCGCGGAACCACGCCTCCTGCCCGGCCGCGATCAGTTCCGGCGGCGACTCCTCGACCGCCAGCATCTCGGGCCGGTAGCCGATCCCGAGGAACTCGCACACGGCCGGAATCGCCGTCTCCGGGGCGGCCACCAGATCCTCGTAGCGCACCGTCAGCAGGTCGGCGCCCAGCCGCTCGGCGGCCCGCTCGCCGGCGTCGATCGCGTCCCGCCACTGGTGCGCCGCCGCCCACGTGTTGGCGGGACCGAACGGCACCCGCAGCAGCGACAGCGCCACGTCCCGGCCGTCGCGCACCAGGTTCACGATCCGCGCCTCCGGGAACACCCGGCGCAGCTCGTCGATGTGGCCGATGTAGTACGGCGTCTTGTCTCCCCAACCGGGCTTGCCGTGCTGCGCCGCGTAGGCCAGGTAGGGAGCCTCAAGCGCGGCGCGGTAGGCAGCGCCGCCGCTGCGACCGTCGCGCCGCGACGGCGCTCCCTCCAGCCGCCACTCCCGCACCTTGGGATGCCGCCATACGGCCTCCGCCAGCCGGTCGAACTGCTCGTCGCGTGCCAGGTCTCCGAACCGCGATCGGACCGCGGCCATGTCGGCGATGAACATCGACTCCGTCGGGATCGCGACGTCGTCGCTGCGGTCCAGGATCAGGCGCAGCATGGTGGTGCCGGACCGGTCACAGCCGACGATGAAGAAGGGCCGCACGCCCCAAACCTACCGCGAACGCAGCAGGTACAGGTGGCGCGGGCCGGTCACGACCAGCTCCTTCGGCCCGGCGGTCGCGACGGTCGAGTACCAGCCATCCGGGAAGTGCCAGACCTTGCGGCCGGTGCGCGGGTTGAACGCCCACAGGTTGCCGCCCTTGCCGCTGGCGCCGTGGGCTGCCACGTACACGTAGTTGCCGATCACGGTCGGCGACGACGTGGTGATGTACGGCAGCCGCGTGCTCCAGCGCACCGCCCCCGTGCGGGCGTCCATCGCCTCGAAGTTGCCGTCGTAGCCGGTGTCGAACACCATCCCGTTCCACACCGCCGGGCTGCCGTAGACCCAGCCGTCGATCGTGTGCGACCAGGCGATGCGGCCGTTCGAGGCCACGAACGAGTACAGCTTGCCGTCGGTGTTCCCGATGTAGACGCGGCCGTAGCGCACGTTCGCGGTGGAGTAGAAGGTGCCCGACCGCAGTCCCGAGGACAATCCGTTGCTGGCCGTGCGCCAGATCAGGCCGCCGTTGCCGGCCCGCAGGCTGTACATGACGCCGGCATAGTCGCCGAAGAACAGGCGCCCTCCCGCCACCGCGATGGCGCCCTTGACCGCGCCGGAGGTGCGGTACGTCCACAGCACCCGTCCGCTGCCGGCGTCCAGCGCGCGCACGCTGCCGTTCAGGCCGCCCATGTACAGGCGCCCAGCGGCGAGCGTCGGCGGCGACTCCATCTGCTCGCCGATGTTGCGCTTCCAGACCACCTTGCCGTTGGCGGCGTCCAGCGCGTAGATGTTGCGATCGTATGACCCGAAGTAGACCCGGCCACGGTAGTAGGCGGGTTGGTTCAGCACCTTCGGGAACCGCTTCGACCAGATCAGCTCGCCGCTCTGCGCGTGGTATGCGCCCACCCACCCCGAGTCGGCTGCCAGGTAGAGCACGCCGTCCACGTACGACGGCGGGTACTCGAGGACGCCGTGACCGGGCTTCTTCCAGACCCTCGTGTAGGGCGGTGCCACTCCCGTCATATCGGAGGCGTCGCGGTTGTGAGACGCGTTTCGCCCGTACATCGGCCACGGTGCGCCGTAGTCGGGCTGCTTCTTGCCGCCGGTCGTCGGCGGCGCCGACGACGTCGGCTCGGCCGCGCTCGTGAACGGCTCGCTGAGCCCGTTGTGGACGTCCGCGACGGGCCGTGATGCGATCACATAGGCGGCCGCCGCACCACCGCACAGCAGCAGCAGGAGAGCGGCGGCCAGGATCAGGAGCTTCCTGTGGCGCCTCAGCAAGGTGGTCCGATGGTAGCAGCGGCGCATTGAGGTACCCGGCAGGCACGCCGCAGGCCGCTGTAGAGTTGCGCGGTGCTGCCAAGGGACCTTGCCGCCGTCGTGCGGGCAGTGCTGGTGGTGGTGGTCGCGGCCGCGGTCACGCGCGCGGCAGGTGCCGTGCTCCCCGCCCAGCCGGCGCTGGTGCTGGCCGTGGCGACGACGCTGGTGCTGCCGGGGTGGGCGCTGGCCTGTGCCGTGGGCCTCGCGCGGCGCCTGGACACGGTCGCCATGCTGGGGGCTGTGCCGGTGGCCGGCATGGCCGCCTGGACGCCGGCGCTGGCGCTCGGCTTCGCGGTCGGGCTCAGCTTCGACATGGTGCTGGCGATCGTGGCCTTGCAGACGATCGTGCTGCTGGCGGTGAGCGACCCGCGGCCGCAGGGCATGCGCGCCCCCGACCGGCTGGTGCTCGCGATCGCCGTACCGGTCGCCGCCCTGATCTCGGTGCAGTGGCAGGAGTCGCTGGCCGGAGACGCCGTGTTCCACCTGGCGCGCGTCCGCAAGATTCTGGCCGTGCCGCACCTGTCGCTGGACGCTGTCAGCGAGCTGGCCAACGGCAAGCCCCACGCCGGGTACGTGTTTCCGCTGCTGCACGCGGTGGAGGCGGCCGCGCTGCGGGTGGCCGGCATCAACCCCACGGCCGGCTTTCCGGACCTGGCCCCGGCGGCCGTGATCCTGGTGGTGTTCACCACGTTCGCTGCCGGCCGCGCGGTCGGCGGCACCGCCGTCGGAACCTCGGCGCTGGCGCTGGTGCTGTGGACGTGGATGGTCAGCTCGCACCCGAACCTGGGCATGGCCAGCTGGCCGGGGCCGTTCACATTCCTGGTGTTGATGCCGGTCGGCGTGCTGGCGATCACCGAGCTGCTGCGCACGCCCGGCGACCGCCGGCTGACCGCCCTGCTGGCGGCGACGGCGCTCACGGTGTCGCTCGTGCACGTCAGCTATGCGGTGCCGCTGCTGGCGCTGCTGGTGGGAGTGGTCGCCTATGCGCGCCGATGCGTGATGCCGGTGGTGCTGGCTGGCGCGGTCACCGCGGCCGTCTTCGTCTTCATCTGGCTCGCGGCGCTGCACGGGTACCCGAAGCCGGTGATCCGGGCCGGGCCCTACCAGCACGCCACCGCGGACGTGTTCGTACTGGTGCACGGGCATGCGCTGGCACTCAACGCCGAGAGCATCCTCGCCCACCAGCCCGGCTTCCTGATCGCGCTGCTGGCGCTGGTGCCGCTGCTGATCTGGCGCGCGCCGTCGCTCGCCTATCCGTCGGCCGTCATGTCCGGCGTGCTGGTGCTGGTGGCGGCGCCGGGGCCGGTGCTGCTGCTGAACGCGACGGTCGGCATCGGGCAGACCCACCGCTTCGGCACCGCCGTTCCCTGGGAGATCGTCACGGCCGTGGTCGCGGCGCTGGTCGTGATCTACGCCGACCGGCGCTGGATCCTGCCCGCGCTGGTACTGCTGGGCGCGGCGGCCGCGATCGGGCCGAAGCGGGTGCAGTCGCTGTGGGACTTCGCTCCCAGCTTCCCGACCACGCCGATCGCGGTCGCGGCGCTGGCCGGCGCGGTCTGGTACGCCGTGCGCCGGCTGCGCGCCCTGCCGGCGCCGCCGATGCAGGCGGCGGTGTTGCCGACGCTCGCGGTGGCGCTGGCGGCCGTGATGCTGAGCGACCCGTCGTCGCTGCGCACGGTCGCGTCGAACGTCGTGCACGGCCACCCGCGGGTGCAGCGCACCACCCTGCCGGCCGCGATCGTGAACTGGGTGAACCAGCACGGCGGCTCGATGCCGGTGGTGCTCTCCGACCAGCTGCGCTCCTACCGGCTGGGCGCGTACACCAACGCCTACGTGGTCGCGGTGCCCGAGGTGCGCACGCGGGCGGAGCCGGCCAGCCTGCCGGAGCAGCGCCGGCGGGACGTGATCACGTTCCTCAAGCCGAGCAGCTCCGAGGCCGAGCGCGAGGCCATCATCCGCAAGTACGGGGTGACCGTGCTCGTGATCCCGGCCGATCACCCCGGGCTGATCGCGCAGCTCGACCAGGATCCGCTGCTCGAGCAGCGGCTTCACGTGGCCGGCAAGGGGCACGGCTGGGAGATCTACAGCGTGCGGCGGCCCTCCTGAACCCGGCTAGCGAGCCCGCGCCGGAGCGGCGACGGTACGCGAGAAGGGCACCCGTGCCGGCGCGAACAGGGCATAGCCCGCGATCACCAGCAGCAGCACCACGTAGAAGTAGTCGAAGCCCATCGTCAGGTAGAAGAAGTTCGCGGCCACGGTGGCGGCCAGCGCGGCCACCAGGCCGTTGGCAAGCAGCCTGCGGTCGGGGTCGGCCGCGTGTCGCATGGCCAGCGCGCAGGCGGTCACCCAGGCGAAGAACGCGAGGTACACCGCCAGGCCGACGACTCCGGTCTCGACCAGCGTGGCCACCCAGAAGCTGTGCGGGCCGAAGTCCGACTTGCCCGTCAGGAACTGGTAGAAGACCGCAAACGTGTTGTAGCCCATGCCGAACAGCGGGTGCGGGTCGAGCGCCGGGCCGACCAGCGAGTAGAACTCGAAGTGCGTCTTCACGCCGCTGCCGTTCACGTTCGTCCGCGAGCTGATCACCGTGCGGACGAAGCTCGAGCTCGAGTACAGCAGCAGCAGCGCGGCGATCGGCACGCCCAGCGCCAGCAGCAGCGTGCGCGGCCGCGGCAGCCGCGGCAGGATCGTCGGCGACAGCACCAGCAGGCCGACGATGTCCCCCAGCGCGGCGCTGCGAGACAGCGTCAGCGCCTGCACCGTGAGCAGGAACACCAGCAGCAGCCCCAGTCGTCGCCGGCCGCGCCGGTCGGACAGGTAGCGCGGCAGCAGCACCAGCAGCGGCACGCACAGCATCACGCCCAGGTGATTGGGATCGCCCGTCAGCGCGTTGATCCGGTAGATGCTCTGGCTCCCGCCGACCACCCCGTAGACGTTGATGCCGTTGGCCTTGCCCTGGCCGGCGGTGAGCGGTGCCACCACCACCCGGTCCAGGTTGATGCCGGCGCCCACCACCAGCAGCAGCTGCACCAGCCCGTAGGCGGCGTTCGCCACTAGGCCGATCAGGAACCAGCGCAGCGACCGGTCGAACAGCTCCGCGCCGCGGCGCAGGATGTAGGCCGTGGCCACGACCAGAAAGCCGAAGTGGATCAGCCAGGTGGTGACGCCCTTGGCCCAGAAGGCCAGGCCCTGCCGCGTCTGGAGGTCGAAGTAGCCGGCCAGATAGACGGCCAGGAAGACCAGCATGAAGCCGCTCAGCGTGACGCAGACCCGTGGCATCGCGCTGTCACGCGCGCGCAGCCTGTCGAGTAGGAAGGCGCCGACGAACGCCAGGCAGGTGATGTTGGTGATGGTCAGGTCGAGACCGCCGCCCTGCCACTGGATCTTCGCCATCGTCTGGACGAACAGCGTCGCCATCAGCAGCCGGTCGAGCCAGCGCGTGCTCATCGCGCCACCCGTCGCAGCACCGCGGCCAGCTCGCCGGCCCGCCCCGCGCGCGATAGCCGTTCGCGCACCTGGTCGGGCTGCTCGACATCCGCCAGGCCGCCGTCCTGCCAGCCGTCCACCATCTGCTCCAGCGCCGCCGAGATCGCGACCACGTCGTCGCAGTCGACCACGCTGCCCGCGCCGACGGCGCGGATCAGGTTGGCCGCCGCGCCGTTGGGAGGCACCGCCGCCAGCATCGGGCGGCGCGCGGCCACGTACTCGAACACCTTGCCGGACAGCACCGTGTCACCGCGCCCGCCGGCGTGCGGTATCAGCAACAGCAGTGCGTCCGCCGCCCGCTGGGCCCGGATCGACTCGCTGTAGGGCAGGAAGCCCTCCTCGCGCCATGCGGAGTCGATGTCGAGGCCGTGCGCGAACGTGCGGTCCTCGCCCCGCAGCTCGCCGATGAAGCGCGCCAGGACGAGTCCGTCCAGATCGGAGCGGCGGTCGAGCAGCCCGGCCAGGGCCTGCAAGAACGGCCGCGGCGAGCGCTGGCCGAAGAACGAGCCGGCGTGCACGATCGTGAAGCGGTCGTTGCGCCGGTAGACGAGCCGCTCGAAGTCGTCGAAGTCGGCGCCGTTCTCGATCACGGTGGTCTTGTGCGCCGCGTCCGGGTCAAGCTGTGCGATCTCCTGGGCGATCGAGCCGGTCGCCGCGGTCAGAGCCGCCGCCCGCCGCCCCACGGACGCGGCCATCCGCGACACCATCGCCCGCTTGACGCGCACGCCGGCCTTGTCGTAGCGCCGGTGCGGGTTGTCCAGCCACGAGTCACGGAAGTCGGCCACGAACGGCCGGCGCGTCGCGGTCGCGATCGCCTCTGCCACCAGATGCGTCGAGGCGGGCGGCGACGTCGACATGATCACGTCGATGTCATGCCTGCGCACCACCCCGATGCCCGCCGGGACGGCCGTCGCCAGCCACGGCGCCGCCTTGTCGGGGATCAGCGCCCGCTGGTAGGCGAAGCGGACCTCGGTGCCGAGCCGCCCGAGCCGCGAGCGGCCCTCGAGCGCGTCCGCATGCGACGTCGAGCGCGGCCCCAGGAACCGGCAGCGGTGCACGGTCGTCGTGGCCGGGATCGACTCCAGCAGGTGCTCGTCGCGGGCGAACCACTTGGGATCGTGCGGAGTCAGCACGTGCACCTCGACGCCGTGCTCCGGCAGGAACTTGCAGAACTTGAGCGTCCGCTGCACGCCTCCGCCTCCGGCCGGCGGGAAGTAGAAGGCGACGATCAGGACTCGCATCACCGGGCAGTCTAGGGTCGCCCCCTCTAGGATCGCCGCGATGAACATCCCGCCCGGATTCAGGATCGTGGCCGAGACCAGCGCGTTCGAGCGGTCCGTGGCCGAGATGGTGCGCCGGGTCCCTGCCGGGACGGTTGCGAGCTACGGCAGGATCGCCGCCTGGCTGGGGAAGCCCGAGGCCGCAAGAGCCGTGGGCGGGGCGATGGCGCGGTCGCCGGACGGTGTGCCGGCTCACCGCGTGGTCACGTCCGGCGGCCGGCTGGCGCCCGGCTGGGAGCGGGAGCAGGCGGAGTTGCTGCGCGCCGAGGGCGTGCGGGTCTGGCGCGGTCACGTGCGCGAGCCGATCCCGTGGTGGGACGGTCCGAGATGATTGATCGATGTCTCTCGCGAGCCTGGCCACATCGCGGAGTCATCGATCGATCATCTTGCGACGCGCTAGGGGTGGTACTCAACCTGGTCGTAGTAGCGGGTGACCCGCCGCCCGACCGTGGTGCGTCCATCCAGCGCCGCCACCGCGTCGGCGTCGATCTCGCCCAGCGCCAGCCGCACGGCCAGCCAGGGCAGGTTCAGGTCGGGCTGGTAGACCAGGGTCGAGATGCGAGGGTTGATCTCGAGCAGCCGATCGCCGAGGAACTGCACGTTCACGATCCAGTCAAGCCGCAGCGCCTCGACCAGACGGCGCGAGTGCTCGAGCAGATCGGGCCGGTCGATGATCCGGAACTCCATGGCCAGTCCGGCCCGGAAGGCCTCCCTCGTCTTCGCGCTTGCGACCAGCGTGCGGCCGTTGCGGCAGAGCGCGTCCACCGCCAGCTCCTCGCCCTCGACCAGCTCCATCATCAGCATCTCGGGGAAGCCGTCGCCGCCGTCCAGGATCCCGACCGCATCCGCGAGGGACAGGGGCAGCAGCGTGCCCGGCCGTGCGCTCAGCAGCTGCTCGCGCCGGTCGGCGGCTGCTGAGAGCACACGGAAGCCGCGCGAGCCCTTGGCCTCGAGCGGCTTCATGCAGACGTCGCGACCCGGGTAGCCGAGCTCGGCGGCCGCCGCCCGGAAGCCGTCCGCATCGGCGGCCGCGATCGTGCGCGGCTGCGGGATGCCCAGCTGCTCCGCCAGACGCACCGTCTCGGACTTGGCGGTGGCCTGCTCGATCGCGTCCAGCCCCGACACCAGCACCGGAACGCCGAATCGCTCGGCGCCGGCTGCGATCGCGGCCACCTCGGCCGAGGACTGCGGGAACACCACATCGACGCGCTCCTGCTCGGCCACCTCCAGCAACGCCTCCAGGTACCCGGGGTGCGATCCTGGCGGCACCCGCCGGAAGCGGTCGCACAGGAAGCGCCCGGCCGACTCGTCGCGCATGTCCACGCCGACCAGCCGCACCGGGCGCCCATCGGCCTCTCGTAGCGCGCGCAACAGCCGGGGTGAGCCGGGCGCGCCGCTGGCCGTGACCAGGATCGTGAGCGGTTCGCTCACAGGATCCAGCGGTAGAGCTCGAACACCTCGGCCAGCTCGCGGCCGCTCTCGATGCCGTGGGTGCGGGCCAGGTTGCGGATGTACTCCTCGTTCGCGTAGTTACGGTGCTGCTGGCTGCGGTAGTGCCCGAGCGCCGTCACCTTCGCGTCCAGGTGCCGCGGCTCCAGGGCGACGTAGGCGTCGCGGCGGAAGGCGAAGCAGTTCCACGGGATCTCGTAGCCCAGCAGCGTGGTGCGCTTGAAGGCGCGCATGCCCTCGCGTGCGATCGTCTCGTGGTCCTGGTGGATGTCGCCCAGCGAGGGCATCAGCACCACGTCCGGGGCGATCTCGGCGTTCGCGGCCACCAGGATCTCGAGGATCTCCTGCCGCACGGTCGGGAAGGTGCGCACGTCGAAGTCGTGGATCGAGACGCGCTCCGGGTCGATGCCAAGGGCGGTGGTGGCGGCGCGGGCCTCATTTACCAGCGTGTCGGCGGGGAAGCCCTCCGGTAGTGAGCGCGACGCCGACGAGAACGCGTGGTAATGCACCTCGGCGCCAGCCTCCACCAGGCGCGCGATGGTGCCTCCGCAGCCGAACTCGCCGTCGTCCGTGTGTGGCGCCAGCACCAGCGCGCGGCGTCCGGCTGCGATCACGCGCGGGCCTGACGGATGCGGATGTTGGGTAGCGCTGCCACAGAGACGATCAGTGCGGTCAGGATCCACGACGCCGGATCCTCGAAGTACGCATTGTAAAAGAGCGAGCTGGTCAGCACAGCGGCCAGCCCTCCGGCCAGGCCGTACCGAAGCAGCCGCTCCGGGCCGGAGGGGAACGCCGCCCATGCGATCGAGCCGATCAGCGCCAGGTAGGCGGCCAACCCCAGTGGGCCCAGCTCGGCCAGCACGGTCACCGGCGTGGTGTGCGAGGCGGCCGTGCGCGTGCGGTTCGGGTGGGGGCTGCCGGCCAGGGCTGCGCGGGCGAAGCCGCCGAGCCCGGCGCCGTCGATCGGGTGGTTCTTGATCACGCGCCAACCGTCGGAGAGCAGCACCGAGCGGCCGCTGGTGACCTGCTTGGTGGAGCTGCCGTGCGAGGAGACCAGCAGACCGGCCACGCCGACCAGCGCCACCGCGACGGCCAGGCCCACCAGCAGCCGCCGCGGCCAGATGGTGGCTCCGATCAGCAGGGAGCCGGCCGCGACAGCCATCAGGCTGGACTGCGAGTACGACAGGTACTGGGCCAGGAACAGCAGCGCCATCAGCCCCAGCAGCTGCGGCGTCGCCCGCCGGTACACCGCCACCGCCGCCAGCAGCACGATCGTGACCGCCATGAAGCGGCCGTAGACGCTGGCGTCGTAGAACAGCGAGTTGACCCGGAAGAACGAGGCGTACTGGTTGCTGACGATGATCTTCTGGTTCCAGAACAGGTGGCGGCTCTCGTACTGCCAGAACGCCACAGCGGCGAACACCAGCGCCAGAGCCACGTCCGTGTAGAGCATCAGCCGCAGCTGGCGGAGGGTCGGGCGCAGCGCCACGATCCGGCTCGCCAGGTAGCCGAACGGCAGGTAGAAAAACAGCATCTGCACCCCGCCCTGATGGGAGTCGGCGCTCCACAGCAGCGAGATCGCGCTCCAGCCGATCAACGCCGCCATCGTCCAGCCAACCAGGCCCATCTGCGGACGCTGCTCGCGCCCGAGGGCAAGCGTGTAGGCGTGGGCGAGCGCGATTGCGATCAGGACGCCGTAGAGCGGCACCAGCAGGTTCGCCTGCTGGCCGCCCGCGTGCAGCGGGATCCGGCCCGGCGCCGTTGCCACCACCGCCATCAGCAATAGCGTCGGCTTTCGGTGGGCGATCACGGCGGCCACTCCGATCGCGGCCAGTCCCACCAGCAGGCCGGCTGCGGCCAGCGCCGGCCGCCGTCCCGCGTCCGTGCGCATGGTGGAGATCGGCGAGCGCAGCAGGTCGCCGGCCAGGATCAGCACGCCGGCGGCGTAGGCCGCGAACCCGGCCGTTCGCAGGCTGCGCCCGCCGCCGCACAGCTGCAGGGCGAGCCCGGCGGCCGCGAGGATCGCGCCCAGCGCGATGCCGCTCACGGGATCGTCGCCGCGAAGAAGGGTGGGTTGGTGGTGCGGTTACCGGCCTGGTCGACGGCCACCATCTCGATCCGGTAACGGCCGGCAGCGACCTTGCCGTAGGCCAGGTGAGCGACGTGCGGGATCACGCGCTTCTCAAGGACGATGCGGCTGCCCTGGCGCACGATCATCAGCGCGTACCCGTTCCCGGGCGACCGCGTGTAGTGGACGGCCAGCGCTGCACTTCCCTTGTGAACCTGGTTGATCCGGATCGTGGGCGGCGCGGTGTCGACCACAATCGCGTCGGGGATGGTGACGTCACGGCCGTCTGCGAGCGTCACGCGCAGCCGGTAGCGGCCGTCCGGGGCCGGCCCACCCGAGTCGGTGCTGCCGTCCCAGTGCAGCACCACGGAGCCCTTCCGGTAGCGGCGGCCCGTGGCGAGCGTCTTGGTGACGGTGCCGCCGGCGTCGACGATCGCCAGGTCCAGGGCCTGTGGCTTTCGCAGGGTGAAGCGGAGCTTGGCGGCCGGCAGACATCCGGGATCGGTGCAGCCGGGGGAGAAGGCCTGCCGCACGTGAGGATGCCCGACCGCCGAGTGGTGCAGCTTCAGCTGCTCGGCGCGCAGAAACGCCGCGGCGCAGAGAGCGATCAGGACGAGCGGGATGGCGGCTGCGGCGCGGTGGCTCACGGTGCGCGCGGATTGTACGGCCGCACCGTGAGCCGCTGCGGCGCTCGTTACGTCTGCTGCAGCTCAGCCGGGGTCGACGAGGGGGCCGCTGTCGACGCCGGCTTGGGGGCCTTGACGCCCTTGGCCATGTAGACCGCGGCCACGACCAGGATCACCGCGGCGCCGATCACGTACCAGTAGGGGGCGGCGTCCAGCGTCTTCAAACCGGAGGCGGCCAGCACCACTGCGATCGCGCCGCGCAGCATCCGCTCGGGCGCGCGGTTGGTGAAGTGCGAGCCGATCAGGATGCCCGGGATCGAGCCGATCAGGATCGACCCCACGACGCTGAAGTTGGGGGTGCCCCAGACCAGCGTGGCCAGGCCCGCCGCGACCGTCACCAGCATCGCGTGGAACAGGTCTGTGCCGACCACGCGGCGGGCGGCCAGCGGGAACAGCGTCACCAGGGTGAGGCCGAAGAACACGCCCGAGCCGACCGAGGTCAGGCCCAGGATGAAGCCGAACACGACGCCGATGGTGACGGCCAGCACCTTGTGCCGGGTGTCCAGCGGGCCGTCGGTGGGCAGGTTGTCGGAGCTCCACAGCTTCGGGATCGTGAGGAACGTGCGGGCTGCCACCGTGATACCGACGATCACCAGCACGATGCCGATCAGGTTCAGCAGCACGCTGTTCACGTCGATGCCAATGCGTGGGAAGATCTCGTAGAGGGTGAACACGCCCAGGATGGCTGCCGGAACGCTGCCGGCGCCCATCCACAGGCCCAGCTCGGTGTTCACGTTCTTGAGCTGGTGATGGCGGGCGGCACCGAACGTCTTGGTGATCGCGGCGTAGATCAGGTCGCTGCCGACGGCGGTCGTCGGCGGGATGCCGAATACGGTGATCAGGATCGGCGTCATCAGCGATCCGGCGCCCATGCCGGTGGCACCGACCAGCATGCCGACGGCCAGCCCCGCTGCGATCATTCCGGTGTTGATGTCCATCTGTTTGTGCCCCCGTGTCCGTGACCGTTGTTCAGTACTTCCACAAGTCTAAGCGGTTTAGTGGGGAATGCAAGTCGGCTGACGGACAGTTCGCACCGGCTGGTGGAGAAAGCAAGCGCAAGCGAGGGCCGGAAGCCTCGCGGCGTCCGGCCCTCGCTGATCGGATCCGGCTACTGGCCGCGGTACGCGGCGATCAGCACCTCGGCCACCTCGGGACGCGTGAACTCGACCGGCGGCACCTCGCCGTTTCCGAGCATCTCGCGCACCTTCGTGCCCGACAGGAACACGTGGTGGTCGGAGGGGTGCGGGCAGGTCTTGTTGGAGGCCATGTTCCCGCAGGTCTTGCAGAAGAACGTGTGGTCGAAGAACATCGGCTCGATGTCCAGCTCGTGCGGCTGGAACTCATCGAAGATGTGGTGCGCGTCGTAGGTGCCGTAGTAGCTGCCGACGCCGGCGTGGTCGCGGCCGACGATGAAGTGGGAGCAGCCGTAGTTCTTGCGGCAGAGGGCGTGCCATACGGCCTCGCGCGGGCCGGCGTAGCGCATCGCGGCGGGGAACACCCCGAGCACGGTGCGGTCGGCCGGGTAGTAGCCCTCCAGCAGCGTTTCGTAGCACTGCATGCGCACGTCGGCCGGGATGTCGTCGCCCTTGGTCTTGCCGACCAACGGGTGCAGCAGCAGCCCGTCGACCGTCTCCAGGGCGCACTTCTGGATGTACTCGTGCGCCCGGTGCACCGGGTTTCGCGTCTGGAACCCGACCACGCGGCTCCAGCCCCGCTCGGCAAACACCGCGCGGGTGTCCTTCGGATCGAGGTGGTACGTGGGGAAGGCCGGGTCGGGCCGCTTGAAGACGGTGACCGGGCCGCCCACCAGGTTCGCGCCCTCAGCGTAGATCTGGGCGACTCCCGGGTGTTCCTGCTCGGTGGTGCGGTACGTCTTGGCGGCCTCGTTCTCGCGGTCGACGCTGAACACCTCTTCAACGTCGAGCACGGCCAGCAGCTCGCCGTCGGCGCTCTCCAGCGCCAGCCGGTCAGCGTCCGGGGCGTCCGGCACCGACAATGTCACCGGCAACGCCCACGGCAGCCCGTTTGCGAGGTGCATGTCCTCGACCGAGGCGTCGTAGTCGGCCCGGGTCATGAAGCCGGTCAGGGGCGACAGCGCCCCCGAGGCGATCATGTCCAGGTCGGCGGTCTGCTTGTCGCTCATCCGCACCCGCGGCAGCGACTCGGCCTCGGCCGCCAGGGCCGAGGCCTCGTCACCGCTGACGGTGCGGTCGATCAGCTCGCCGCCGTGCGGCGCGATCACGTTCGACTTCGTCGATGCGGTCGCCTCCGGCATCAGGCGACGGCCTCCTCTTTCTCGCGTTCGATGAAGCCGAGCTGCTCGAGCTGCGCGATCACGTGCTGCGCCGACTGCTCGGGCGAGCGGCCCTCGGTCTCGACCACGATCTCGGCGTGCTCGGGAGCCTCGTAGGGATCGGAGACGCCGGTGAACTCCTTGATCTCACCGGAGAAGGCCTTCGCGTACAGGCCCTTCACGTCGCGGCGGGCGCACTCGTCGAGCGACGTGGCCACGAACACCTCGACGAACCGGTCGCCGATCATCTCGCGGACGGCGTCGCGGGTCTCGGCGTAGGGCGAGATGGCCGCCACGATCACGCCGGCGCCGTGCCGGGTCAGCAGCTTCGCGACGAAGCCGATGCGCAGGATGTTGGCGTCGCGGTCCTCACGCGAGAAGCCGAGGCCCTTGCTGAGGTTGGTGCGGACGACGTCGCCGTCCAGGTGGTCGACCAGGATGCCGCGCCGTTCCAGCTCCGGGCCGACGATCTCTGCGATGGTGCTCTTTCCGGCCCCGGACAATCCGGTGAACCAGAGCGTGAATCCGTTGGTTTCGTTCCCCACGAGTGTTCGTTCCTTTCGTCGTGTCGTCTGACGCGTTGTAGCCGTTAGTCGCCGTGCAGGCCGCACTCGACCTTGCCCGTGCCCTTCCAGCGGCCCGTGCGCTCGTCGGCGCCGCTGTCCACCGAGGCGGTGCAGGGAACGCAGCCGATCGATGGGTAACCGTGGTCGTGCAGCGGGTTGTACGGGATGCCGTGCCTCCAGATGTAGCGCCACACATCGCGGTTGGTCCAGTCGGCCAACGGCTGCACCTTCACGACGCCGCGACGCTCATCTATCTCGATTTTGCGGGCACTTTCCCTGGTTGTCGACTGGTCACGCCGAATTCCCGTGATCCAGGCGTCCATGCCCTCCAGCGCCTGGCGCAGCGGCGCCACCTTGCGCATCGCGCAGCAACCGTCGGGATCACGCTCCCACAGCCGGTCTCCGTGCCTGGCGGCCTGCTCGGCGACCGACAGCTCCGGCTCGATTCGCTCGAACCGCACCGGGTAGCGCTCGATCAGCTTCTGGCGGGTCTCGTAGGTCTCGCGGAACAGCAGACCGGTGTCGAACTCGACCACCCGCACGTCCGGCTGGATCTCCGACAGCATGTGCACCAGCACCGAGCTCTGCTTCTGCCACGAGCAGGTCAGCACCAACCGCGGGTGGAACAGCTCCACGGCAACGCGCAGCACGTCCTCGGCGCTGCGCGACTCGAGGTCGTCGGCCAGGCGAGCTGCCTCGGCCGGGCTGATGGGAAGCGTGGTGCTCATGTGGCGGTGGGGATGTCCCGCAGCAGCAGGTCCGCAAGCGTGTCGGAGCGCAGCCCTAGCCGCAGCGTCTCCAACGGGATCACCTCGTCGTGCGGGATGTTGCCGAGGTTGCATTCGGGGCCGAGGTGCCGGATGAACCAGGCCTGCTGCTCCTTCTGGGGTGCCTCGAACAGCAGGCTGTCGGCGGGGATCTCGTGCACGATCTCGTCGATCAGGCCGCTGCGCACCTCGCCGGTGCCGCGGAAGATGCCGGCGGTGCCGGTCTCGCGGGCCTCGGTGATCACCTTCCAGGCGCCGGCCTCCAGCTCCTCCTTGATCCAGGCCACCCACTGGTAGGGCGCGAAGATCGAGTCCTGGTCCTTGGAGCCGACCTCGGACAGCACCACGAACTCCTCGGCCAGCGAGCTGATCAGCTCCTGCTTGCTCTCGCGCTCCATCTGCAGGGTGCCGTCCGACACCTCCACGTGGGTGAAGCCATGGCCGCGCGTCCAGCGCCGGAACTCGTCCACGCGGCCGCGCGCGACCGCCGCCTCGAGCAGGGTGCCGCCGCACATGACGGGCGTCTCGTAGGAGTGGTAGAGCTTCACCTTGGCCGACAGGTTCTGCGTGACGTAGGACGTGCCCCAGCCCAGCTTGACCATGTCCACGTACTCGCCGGAGGCCTCGAACATGCCATCCACCTCGGCCAGGGTCATGCCCTTGTCGATCACGTGGGTGAGCCCGCGCTCCCGCGGTTTGGACGGGCGCATCGGTAGGCCCAGGAACTCTTCGACCATGGCTTATAACCTCGAGTAGATGGTTTCCTCGAGCCGCTTGCGCGCCTCGACCTGGACGTTCTCGTAGAGCGATTCGCCGTGCGTGTCCATGCCCACGATCAGCGGGCCGAAGTCCTTGACGCGAAACTTCCAGAGGCACTCCGGCATCAGGTCCTCCCACTCGACCTGCTCGATCTCCTCGATCTGGGTGGTCTCCAGCGCGGCCGCGCCGCCGACGATCGCCAGGTAGACGCCGCCGTGCTCGCGCAGCGGCACCAGCGCCTCCGGTAGCAGGCCGCCCTTGCCGATGATCGCGCGGGCGCCGTGGTCGCGCACCAGCCCTTCGGTGAAGCGGCTCATGCGGGCGCTGGTGGTGGTGCCGATGCACATCGGCTCGTAGCGGCCCTCGTCCAGCTTGCGCACGTTGGGGGCGGTGTGTAGCAGCGCCGCGCCGCGAAGCGACATCGGCGGCTCGACGCCCTTGTCGAAGATGCGGATCTGGGTGGCGTCGCGGATGCCGATGATGTGGCCCTGGATGGTGACGGTGTCGCCGGCTCGGAGCTCGCGGACGGCCGCCTCGTCGGTGGGGAAGGTGATCTCGTGGTGCATCACGCCTCCCGGTCGTAGTCGACGGTGCCGTCCGCGAAGATGTGGGCGCTGGCGCGGCGGGCCGCCCAGCACTGGTAGTTCACGGCCACCGGATTCAGCGTGATGTGGGTGTGGGCCTGCTCCACGTGCACCGACAGCACGGTGGTGTCGCCGCCCAGGCCCATGGGGCCGATGCCGGTCTCGTTCAGCAGCCCGAACAGCTCTCGCTCCAGCGCCGCCACGTCCGGATCCGGGTTGAGGTCGTCCACCGGCCGCGCGATCGCCTCCTTGGCCAGGTGCATCGCCAGATCCGCGGAGCCGCCGATGCCGACGCCGACGATGCCCGGCGGGCAGGGCTTGCCGCCGGCGCCGACGATCGAGTCGAGCACGAACCGCTTGATCGCCGAGACGCCGTCGGCCGGCACCAGCATCTTCAGAAAGCTCATGTTCTCGGAGCCCGATCCCTTGGGGATGCACTTCACGTCCAGGCCGTCCCAGTCCGGCACGAACTCCCAGTGGATGTGGGGGATCTTGTGGCCGGTGTTGTCGCCGGTCGGCACCCGGGTGAGCGTGTGCACGGTGTTCGAGCGCAGCGGGTGGTCCAGCGTGGCGCGGCGGGTGCCTTCGCGCAGGGCCTGCTCGATGCGGGCCGGGTGCAGCGGGAATCGCTCGCCCAGGCGCACGTAGTAGACGGCCAGGCCGGTGTCCTGGCAGACCAGGTTCTTGCGCTCGTCGGCCACCGAGACGTTGGTGTTGATCGTCTCCAGGATGCGCTTGCCGACCGTGTGGGTCTCGGTCTCCATGGCGTTTCGGAGCGCGTCGCGCAGGTCCTGGGGGATGTCCTTCAGCGACCACACGTAGAGGTGCGCGGCGGCGTCCTCGACGGTCTGCTGCAGGTCTGTGGTGGTGTCGATGGCCAAAGTGATCCTTTCAGCGGGCGTCCGCGGCGGCGGCGCGGCCGGCACGGCGCCCGAATACGGTGCAGTCGAGCAGGGAGTTCCCCATCATGCGGTTGCGGCCGTGCACACCGCCGGTGATCTCACCGGCTGCGAACAGGCCCGCGACGGTGGTGCGGCCATCGCGGTCGATCACCAGCCCGCCGTTCTGGTAGTGAAGCACGGGATAGGTCAGGATCGGCTCGGTCAACGGGTCGATCCCGGCGTGGCGATAGCGCCGCATCATGTAGGGCAGCACCTGGTCGGCCACCTCCGCCTCGATCCGGGTGGTGTCGAGCAGCACCGCCGGGCGCCCGTCCGGCGTGGTCAGGCCGCGGCCCTCGTCGCACTCCTTCACGATCGCCTCCGCCACCGTGTCGCGCGGCGCCAGCTCGTCGATGAACCGTTCGCCCTTGCCGTTCACCAGCAGCGCGCCGTAGCTGCGCGTGGTCTCGGGGATCGAGTAGCCCTGCAGCGGCGGTGGCCAGGCACCGCCGTTGGGGTGGTGCTGCAGCGAGTCCTCGTCTCGGGCGGCCGCTCCCAGCTCGCGCGCCAGCGCGGCCACCTCGCCGGTGGCGCCGGGCTGGTTGGTGGTGAGAACGCCGCGGCGCCGTGCCTCCGCATAGCAGCGGCCGCCGGCCGCCAGCACCACGGTGCCGGCCTCGATCGTGGCCGTCTCGCCCTCGCAGTCGACCGTCGCGGCGAAGTGGCCGTTGGGCTTGGCAAGCGCCGTCAGCGCCGCGTGGCCGTGGATCTCCACGCCGTCGGCGGCCAGCGCGCCGCGCAGCGCGTGGGCGATGGCGTGGCCGGTGCGATCGCCCACCTGCAGCAGGCGTTTGGTCGACGCGCCGCCGCAGCGGGCCAGCCGGTAGCCGGCGCCCTCGCGCGAGAACTCGACGCCCAGCTGCTCCAGCCAGGCGATCGCCTCCGGCGCCTCCCCGGTCAGCACCGACACCAGCGCCATGTCGGCCGTGTCGTGCGAGGAGCGGTAGACGTCGGCGGCGTGCTGCTCGGGTGAGTCGTCCGAGCCGATGGCGGCCTGGATGCCGCCCTGGGCCTTACCGGTGTTGCAGGAGGCGGGCGAGCCCTTGGTGATCAGCACCGTGCGCGCGCCCTCGCGGGACGCCGCCCACGCCGCGGCCAGCCCGGCGCCGCCGCTGCCGACCACGAGCACGTCCGCGCGTGTCGGAAGTGAGCTCACGGGCCGCATTGTACAGAAGAAACGCTAATCCGGAAAATAAGCAGCGCTTATGTCTTGAATCTCCGCGAGGTCACCCGGAGCCGGGCGCCAGGGCAGCACCAGCGGGTCGCCGTCGTAGCGAGGAATCACATGCACGTGGTAGTGGAACACCGTCTGCCAGGCGGCCGCGGCGTTGGATTGCATGATCGTGACGCCGTCGGCACCGAGGGCCGACAGGGCGCGGTCGGCGACGTCGCGCGAGACCAGCGCACAGTGCGCCAGGTCCTCGTCCGAGATGTCGCGGATGTCGCGCGCGTGGGCGCGCGGGATCACCAGCGCATGGCCGCGGGTGGCCGGGTTGATGTCCATGATCACGATCGCCCGCTCGTCCTCGTGGATCCGGATCGAGGGCAGCTCGCCGGCCACGATCCGGCAGAAGATGCAGTCGTCCATGGGCCTGATCCTATCCCGCTAGGATCGCGCCATGGAGACGGACCAGCGCACGCCGTTCGTGCCGGACGGCTTCGTCCCGCCCGCCGGTCTGGCCGCGGCCGGCTTCGTGCTGGAGCCGCTGGGCCCGCAGCACAACGAGTCCGACTACGAGGCCTGGACCTCCAGCATCGAGCACATCCGGGCCACTCCGGGCTACCCCGACGGCAACTGGCCGCATCCGATGACGCTCGAACAGAACCGTGGCGACCTGGAGCGGCACCAGCGCGACTTCGAACAACGGAAAGGCTTCACCTACACCGTGCTCGACCCCGGCTCGCGGTCGGTGATCGGCTGCGTCTACATCTACCCGTCCAGGCGACCCATCCACGACGCCGAGGTGCAGCTGTGGGTGCGGGCCTCGCACGCCCAGCTCGACGAGCGCCTGTGGCGCGCGGTCTCCGAGTGGCTCGAGCGCGACTGGCCGTTCCGCTCGGTCAGCGCGCCCGGTCGGCTGGAGGTGGTGGCGACCACCGAGCGCTTCCGGCTGCAGCTGCTGCGGCCGCAGGACGCCGAGCCGCTGCAGCGGCTGTACGGCGATCCGGAGGCGATGCGGTACGTCGGCGCCGAGGGCTCGGCCCGCACGCCCGAGCAGACGGCGGCCGGCGTCGGCCGGCTGATCGACCACCAGCGCGAGCACGGATTCTCGCTGTGGGCGGTGGCCGACCGCGATGGCGGCGAGGTGGTCGGGGTGGCCGGCCTGGTGCTGGTGGAGATGGCCGGCCCCGACGTGGAGGTGGTGTACGAGCTGGTGCGCGACGCCTGGGGCCGCGGCATCGCCACCGAGGTCGGCCGCGCCTGCCTGGACGTCGCCTTCGGCCCGCTCCGGCTTGAGCGGGTGGTGGCGCTGTCGTATCCGGAGAACGCCCCCTCGGTGCGGGTGATGCAGAAGATCGGGATGCGGGACGACGGCGAGTTCGAGGCATATGGACGCCGGATGGTGCGCTACGTGGCGGAGCCGGGTTAACTCGCAGTGAACGCCCGCTGAATGTGAGGCCGGTAACATCCGGCCCCATGCGAGTCCTGATCACGGGTGGCGCCGGCTTCATCGGATCGCACCTGGCCGACGCACTGCTGGCGCGCGGCCACGAGGTGCGGGCGCTCGACAACCTCGACCCCCAGGTGCACCCGGCGGGTGAGCGGCCGGCCTACCTCGACTCACAGATCGACCTGCGGGTGGGCGACGTCCGCGACCATGAGGCAGTGGCGGCCGCGCTGGAGGGCATCGACCATGTGGTGCACTTCGCGGCCGCCGTCGGTGTCGGCCAGTCGATGTATGAGATCGAGCGCTACACCTCGATCAACTCGATCGGCGCGGCCGTGATGCTGGAGGAGATCTCAAAGCGGCGGGAGCAGCTGGCACGGGTGCTGGTGGCCTCGTCGATGTCGATCTACGGCGAGGGCCGCTACCGCTGCGCCGAGCACGGGCTGCTGGCGCCGCAGGTGCGAAGCGACGAGCAGCTTGACGCGCGGCGGTGGGAGCTGGCCTGCCCGGAGTGCGGCCGCGCGCTGGAGCCGCTGGCCACCGGCGAGGACAAGCCGGTGCAGCCGATGTCGATCTACGCCGTCAACAAGCGCGACCACGAGGAGATGTTCCTGGCAATCGGCCGTGCCCACCGCCTGCCCACCGTCGCCATGCGCTTCTTCAACGTCTACGGCGACCGCCAGGCTCTGTCCAACCCCTATACCGGCGTGGCCGCGATCTTCGGCGGCAGGCTGCTGAACGACAACGCGCCGCTGGTGTTCGAGGACGGCCTCCAGAGCCGCGACTTCGTGCACGTCTCCGACATCGCCGCCGGCTGCGTGGCGGCGCTCGAGGGCGGCGGCGCCGACCACCGCGCCGTCAACCTCGGCACCGGCGTCTCCACCTCGGTGCTCGACGTCGCCCGTGAGCTGGCCCGCGGCCTGGGCAAGGAGCATCTGCAGCCCGAGGTCGTGAACAAGTTCCGCGCCGGCGACATCCGGCACTGCTTCTCGGACATCTCGCTGGCGCGGGAGACGCTGGGATACGCGCCCCGGGTCGAGTTCGCGGACGGCATGCGGGAGCTGCTGGGCTGGGTCGCGACGCAGCAGGCCACCGACTCGGTGGATGCCGCGGCCGACCGGCTGGCGGCCGCCGGCCTGACCCGGTGAGCGGCACCCCCGACATCACGATCTCCCTGGTCAACACCGACAACCGGGAGCTGCTGCTGGGCTGCCTGGCCTCCCTGGAGGCTGCCGCGCACGACACCGCACTGCAGACGATCGTGATCGACAACGCCTCCACCGACGGCAGCGCGGCCGCGGTGCGCGAGGCCTACCCGGACGTCGAGGTGGTGGAGCGAGAGCGGCGCCACGGCTTCGGGGCCAACCATAACGAGGCGATCCGCAGGGCGCAGGGCCGCTACGTGCTGATCCTGAACGAGGACACCATCCTGCACGAGCACATGCTCGAGCGCATGTGCCGGTTCATGGACCAGAACCGCGAGGTGGGGGCCTGTGGGCCGAAGATCCTGAACCCGGACGGCTCTCTGCAGCCGTCCGCCTTCCACTTCCCGACGCCCGGCCGGGTGGCGCTGACGGCCATGACGCTGCAGCGGCGCGGCTGGATCCAGTCGGGCGGCGACCGCATCGCCCGCGTGGATTGGGTGTGCGGCGCCGCCATCCTGGCCCGGCGCGCGGCGCTGGCCGCGGTCGGCGGCTTCGACGAGCAGCTGTTCATCTACTCGGAGGATCCCGACCTGTGCCTGCGCCTGCGCGATGCCGGCTATGCGACCGCGTACTTCCCGCAGGCCTCGCTGGTGCACCTCGAGAACGCCAGCACCGGCGTGGTGCCCCAGCGGCGGATCGCCGAGATGGAGCGCAGCCGCGCCGTCTACGCCCGCAAGCACCACGGCGCCGCGGGCGAGCTGGCCGTGCGAGGTCTCACCGCGGCCACCTTCATGGCCCGCGCGGCGGCTGCCAAGACGCTCCTGACGGTGCCCGGCGGCGAGCGGGTGAAGCGTGTAGATGCGGATGCCCCGGCCCGGTTCATGGCGCACGTACGGGGCGCGATCCGGGCGCACGACGGCGCGGGCATCGCCGAGGCCGCGGCCGAGTTCAACGCCGAGCGCGCCGCCGGATGAGCTCAGCCGGCCGCGTCGCGCACGAACACGACGCCGTCCGCGTCGCCGTAGATGCGGTGCCAGCCGGGCAGCGTGCGCATGCGGTCGATCACGTTCTGCCGGTAGGCGGTCGAGAGCAGCACCTCGTCGTAGCCGTCCAGCACCCGTGACCACTGCGACCGCGAGCCGTTGCCGGCCACCCAGTCGGTGTAGGCCAGCAGCTGGGGCTGGGAATAGATCTCGTAGCGGGAGTCGAACCCGACTCGGCCGGTCAGCTCCGGATGCGTCCACAGAAGCGCCGAGGCCGAGGTGTCGCCTGCCATGACCTTGGCCTGCGGATGGGCGGTCGCCCAGGTCGCCGTGGCGTCCATGGCGGGGCGCGGCGACAGCGCCTCGAACCGCGTCGTGGCGGTGGTCGCCAGCAGCAGCGAGCTGCCGACCACCCCGATCACGGCCGCGGCAGGCACCACCCGGCCAGAGATGCGGCGGATCAGCGGCGACTCCGACGACGCGAACGTGCCGCTCATCACCTCCGCGATCAGCAGCGTCGCGGCGAATCCGAACCAGACCTGATAGCGCACCGCGTGGATGCCGGCCACCGCCAGCGCGAAGGTCAGGCCGACCATGAACAGCGGCGGCCGGAACCCGCGTCCGTAGGCGAAGCCAAGCAGGGCGATCGCCGCCAGCAGCACGATCACGAACTGCGTGCTGGGCCCGCCGAACGTGGCCGCGTGCCACTCGCCGACGCGGGCGGTCAGCACCGGGTTGTCGAGCACCGAGCGGTAGTAGTCGGCGATCGTCAGCCCGTAGGGCGTCGTCAGCAGCGCCAGCGGCATGCAGGCCGCGAGCCCCAGGTACGCCGCCAGCGTGCGCCGCCGCACCGGGCGCAGGTTGTGCGCCGCCGCCCACACGCAGTAGACGATCACGATCGGGGCGGCCAGCAGCACCGAGCCGTGCAGGTTCGCCCACAGCAGGAACAGCAGCGGCAGCGCCAGCAGGCTGCGGCTGAAGCGGTGCCGGCGGTCGTCCTCCAGCAGGATCACGATCATCAGCACGAACAGCGGATAGGCGAAGCTCTGTGTGCGCATGACGGTGTTCAGCTCGCAGACGGCGTACGCCACCGCCACCCAGATCAGCGTGCGCACGGTGGAGATGCCGCGGTGCAGCATGTAGGCGGCCAGGATGCCGAAGGCCAGCCCGATGCTGAGCGCCGAGAGCGCGCCCACGGCCGGGTACCCGCCCAGGCGGTAGGCCTCGTAGTAGAGCCACTGGCCGAGCCACTGCTGGTCGATCCAGGGGCGCCCGTGCGCGGCCCACGTCAGCATCTCGGTGTGGGGCAGGCCGTGCTGGGCGATCTCGCGACCGGCCGCGAGGCTGGCGAACGTGTCCAGCATCAGCAGCCGCGAGGTGGTGCAGGCGACGGCCGTGAACACGAGCGCTGCCAGCGACACGGCCCAGATCACCGACGAGCCGGTCAGACCGCGCGCGGCCGCAGCCGCTCGATCGCGGCCCGTGGCGCGGACGGCCTCGCTGAGAACCTGCATCGAGCCGGGTATCGGCAGAACCCGGCGCGAGTGTTAGACGGGCCGGTCGGCCACCACCAGCAGCGTCTCGAGCGTGGGGTCCGAGCAGTACGCGACCCGCGTTCCTGCCGCCGCCTCGCGCTGCAGCGCCACCAGGATCTCCTCGGTGATCAGCTCGCCCGGCGCCAGCGCCGGGATACCGGGCGGGTACGGCGCGGCCGTCTCGGCCGCCACCCGGCCCACCGCGCGGCGGGCCGGGACGCGCTCGCGCGGCGCGAAGAACGCCTGACGTGGGCTGATCGCGGCCACCGGCTGCAACGACCACACGCTGGAGGCGGCCAGCGGCCGGGCCGCCCCCCTCCGCAGCGAGATCGATCGCTCCAGCGCCTCCACCAGCCGTGCCACGGTCGCCGGCGTGTCGGCCAGCGTCACGATCGGCACCAGCGTGTCACGGTCGGCCATCTCCAGCCGCAGGCCGTCGCGCAGCAGGTCGGCCTCCACCTGGAACCCGTCGGCCCCCGTGCCGGCCAGCCCCAGCACCAGCTTCACCGGATCGGATGCCTCCGAGACGTGCAGGCCGTCGATCCGCCGCAGCCGCGCCCGGGCATCCGCCACAAGCGCGATCGCCCGCTCCAGCAGCTGGCGGCCGCGGTCCTCGATCAGCTGGCGCGCACGGTCGGTCGAGGCCAGGATTGCGGCCGACGGGCTGGTCGTGTGCAGCAGCTCGAACGACTCCTCGACGCGGGCCAGATCGAGCAGGCCGCCGCGGGCCAGTACCACCGAGCCCTGCGTGAAGGCCGTCAGCGTCTTGTGCGTCGAGGTGACCATCGCATCGGCGCCCCGGGCGATGGCGTGCGCGGGCAGCGCTGGATGGAATCCGAGGTGCGCGCCCCAGGCCTGGTCGACGATAAGCGGAACCGCAGCCTCGTGCGCGACGGCGGCGATCGCCTCCAGGTCGGATAGCATGCCCACGTAGCTCGGCTCGACCAGGAACACCGCACGCAGGTCCGGGTGGTCGTGCAGCGCAGTGGTCACCGCGCCGGCCGGCACCTGTGTGGCAAGTCCGGTCTGCGGATCGACCTGCGGCCGCAGCCAGACCGGCTCCAGACCGCCCAGCACCAGCCCGCCGAACATCGACTTGTGGAGCGTCCGGGCGACGGCCACGCGGTCGCCCGGGCGCGCCGCCGCAAGTGCCAGCGACTGGTTGCCGTGCGTCGAACCGGCCACCGAGAACCGGCACAGGTCGGCGCCCCACAGCTGTGCCGCCAGGCGCTCCGCCTTGCCCAGCACGTCCCCGCCCAGGCGCGAGTCATCGGCGCCGGAGACCAGCGGCAGGTCGAGCATCAGCAGCCGGTCGGCGATGCCCGGGGCACGCTTGTGCCCGGGCACGGTGAAGGTCGTGCCGGGGTCGGCCAGGAACGCGTCGACCGCGTCCGCCAGTGGGGCGTCCGATGGCATCGGCGCGGGAGGATACCGGCAGCCGGGTCAGGCCGAGCGGCGGAAGCGCTGGTCGACGGTGCCGGTGTGCGGCGCCTCCGTCGTCAGCGCCGAGATGTGGCGGCGGTCGTCGTCGGTGATCTGCAGGATCTCGCAGCCCACCCGCTGGCGGCCGTAGTGCGAGGGCGAGGTCTGCAGCGCGCGTGCCTGCAGGCGCAGGAGCTGTCCGCGGATGGTCACCATCATGGCGAAGAAGTCGCCGGTATGGAAGCTGCGGTCGGTGACGAACGCGACGCCGGTCGGCGACAGGTCGGCCAGGCGCACGTCGAACTCCTCACCCTCCGCGATCCTGCGTGCGCCGAGCACGTGCATCAGGGCCAGCTCCTCGACGGCGGCGCGCGGGGTGGTGCGCTCGCTCTCGCGGCGCAGCACGTCCAGCACCAGCAGCCGCACCCGGATCGTCGACTCCGTCTGGTGCAGGGTTTCGGCGACGGTCAGGGAGATGTCGTAGCCGCCGCCGCTGATCTCGTTGGTGCGGACCAGCAGGTCGAGCTGGTCGCGCACCTGCGGCCGCGGCGCGTCAGCCAGGATGTAGGCGCCGTCCTGCGACTGCAGCTCCAGCAGCACCACGCCGCCGCGTGCCGAGAACGCCTCGACCTTGGGCGTTGGCAGCTGCGACAGGATGCTGACGGCCAGGTCTGCGAGCTTCGTGTCGGTCATCTGAGATGGCTCCGGATCATCTGTGGTTCGTCATCGGCGGATCGGGCGTCAGGCTTAGCGGTGATTTTCGCGGTGGATTGTGCAGCGCTCAGCCGCTGAACGCGTGCTCGCCGGCCGTGACCGCGAGTGGCAACCGGCTCTGCCTGGGCGGCAGCGGGCACGTCCAGCGCGGGTCGTAGGCGCATGAGGGGTTGTAGGCGAAGTTGAAGTCGAGCACCAACCGCCCCTCCTGTCCGCCCAGGTCGGCGCCCTTGACCGTGTCCAGCAGATAGCGGCCGCCGCCGTAGCTCTGGCGCCCGCTGGTCGCGTCGGCGAACGGTAGGAACACTCCGCCGCCGTAGCCCTCCAACCAGTACAGCGGCAGCGACTGCTCGCCGGACAGCTCGAACTCGACGAATCCGAACTGGCGGAACCGGATCAGCTCGCCGGTGCTCGACTCGACCTCGCGAACGGCCGGCTCCGTTGCCACAACGCTGCCGGTGACCCGGAATGCCGGGTCGTACGGGAAGAAGCGAAGCGCCTCGAACCCGGCCAGCGCGTCGGCTGCGAGCGGCGTCTGCGGGTGGGTGGCGAACAGGCGGTCGCGCCCGGCACGCCACTCGCGCCACGCCGCCTCCGGCTCCAGCTCGCGGACGCGCTGATAGAGCGCGAACACCTCGCGCTTCCAGCCGAGCAGGTCAAGCTCTGTGATTGCGGTTTCGGGGGGCGAGTGCATGGTCAGGGTACGGAAGTCTGCTCGCAACTGGATGCCGGCGCAAAGCGGACGCGGAGGGCATTCAGGCCTTGAGGACGTGCGTGTGCGCGATCATGTCGTGCGGCGCACGGTTCGAGCTGTCCCAGAGCGGCCACAGGTCCCAGACCAGCCAGGCGAAACTGCCTACGATCGGTACGAAGCCGAGCGCGCCCAGTATCACCAGCTTGGCCACCACCTCGCGCAGCAGCGCCGTTCCGAGGTCGACCGGGGTGCCGCTGTCGCGGACGACCCGGATCGCCAGTGCCTGCTTGCCCCAGGTCTGCCCGTTGTGGCGGCCCTCCCGGCGCAGCAGCAGCGGCGCATAGAGCAGGGCCGAGGCCAGGTAGGCCAGCCCTGCGATCACCGCGACCACCTTCATCTCGTGGGACAACGTGTAGGTGGCATGGCCGGTGACCGTCGTCTGCACGTGCAGGCCGCCACCGGATGCGACGGCGACCGCGAGGCCCAGCGTCGGTGCGTTCAGCACCATCACGATCAGTCCGTCCAGCAGCGTCGCGCCCACCCGCGGCCACCAGCCGGACAGGTTGGCGGGGATCGGAGCGACCACGTTGAGTGATCCGCCGCAGCCCGGGCAGTAGTTGACGTCGGCGACGGCGGGCCGTGCCAGACCGCAGCCGGGGCAGTAGTTCATGCTCTCACTGCTAGCGGGCGATCGATCGGATGTCCACTCCCTTGGTCGGCGGGTCGCGCCGGTTCCTGACACAATCGGCCGGTCGCGCGGCAACCGGGGTGCGCGGCAAACCACGAGGCGGAGGTCACAGATGTCCACGACACCGGCGGTCGACGCGGCCGTGCTGCAGACGCTCACGGACGGATTTGCGGGGAGGATTTTGCTGGGCTCCGAGGACGACTACGACGGCGCCCGGCGCGTCCACAACGGGCTGATCGACCGGCGGCCGGCCGTGATCGCCCAGTGCGTCGAGTCGGCCGACGTGGCCGCGGCCGTGAGGTTCGCGACGGCTAACGGCCTGGAGATCGCGGTGCGAGGCGGCGGGCACAACGTGGCCGGGCGCTCCGTCTGCGAAGGCGGCCTGATGATCGACCTGTCGCAGATGCGCGAGGTCTCAATCGACGCCGAGGCCGGGACGGGGACTGCGCAGGGAGGCGCGCTCTGGTCGGATCTGAACGACGCCGCGGCGAAGCATGGGCTGGCGGTCACCGGCGGTGCGATCTCCTCCACCGGAGTCGGCGGCTACACGCTGGGCGGCGGCCTGGGCTGGCTGATGTCGACCCAGGGACTTTCGTGCGACAACCTGATCGGCGCGCAGCTGGTGACCGCGGCGGGGGAGGTGCTGGAGGTCACCGACGAGACGCAGCCCGACCTGATGTGGGCGCTTCGCGGCGGCGGAGGCAACTTCGGCGTCGCGACCGTGCTGCGCTACCGCCTGCACCACCAGCCGATGGTGGTGGGCGGCATCATCGCCCATCCCATCGACGCCGCGCGCGACCTGCTGCGGTTCTACCGCGACGCCGTCGAGAGCTGCCCGGACGAGCTGTCCGCGTTCGCCGGGCTGGTGCACGCGCCAGACGGATCGGGAATGAAGCTGTCGGCGATGCTGGTGTGTCATACCGATCCCGAGCGGGCCGATGCCGATCTGGCACCGTTCCTCGAGTTCGGCGCGCCGGTCATGACGCAGGTGCAGCCGATGCCGTATCCGGTGATGAACACGCTGCTGGACGAGGGCTACCCGAAGGGTGCGCTCAACTACTGGCTCTCGAGCTTCACCACGGGTCTATCGGACGCGCTGATCGACACGGCCATCCAGCGCTTCGAGACGATCCCCTCGCCGATGTCGGTGATCCTGTTCGAGCACTTCCACGGCCAGGTGACGCGGATCGATCCGACCGCGACCGCCGTGCCGCACCGCTCCAAGGGCTGGAATCTGCTGCTGCCCTCCGAGTGGATCGACCCGGCTGACACCGACGCGAACATCGCCTGGACGAAGGAGACGTACGCCGCCATGAGCGAGCACCTGGCCCCCGGGCGGTGGCTGAACTACCTGGGCGACGACCAGGAGGGCGAGGCGATCCGGGCCGCCTACGGGCCGAACTACGACCGGCTGCTCGCGGTCAAGCGTCAGTACGACCCCGGTAACGTGTTCCACCTGAACCACAACATCGTGCCGTGAGCTGAAATCGTTCCTCCTGCGCGGCCTGCCGTCTACGATCCGGTGATGGCGGGCCCGCAGGAGAGACACGCCGAGACGGCACGCGAAGCAGCGATCGCGCGCGCCGAGCTTCGGTTCGAAAACTACCTGGCGGCCGAGGGCGAGGCCGTCTGCCTCGCCTCGCTGCCGCTGGTGGCCGAGCAGTTGGCGGCGGATCAGGCCGGCGGGGATGCCTCGCTGGCTGCGGAGATCACGGCCCGGCTGCGCCGCCGCGCCGGACTTCACGCCGTCTGATCGCGGGATTCATCGCCTACCCGGCGAGCAGCCGCATCGACGTCGCGCAGGTCGACACGGCCGGCAGGTAGCGGCAGCCGCTACCCCGGGATCGTCTGTTCCACGCGGTCTCGGACGCGCCCGCTCTCGTCGACGAACTGGTATCCGATGCGGTCGCCGGCGATGCCGATGCGCAGGTAGCCGTAGGCGATCAACGAGACGATTGCGTCGGGGGTGGCGAGCGTGTGGGCGGCGTCGCCGGGGCCCTCGCCGCCGGTCCCGATCGTGAATTGGAGCACCCCGCCGCGGACGTGCCGCTCGTAGCGGTGCAGGTGGGCGGCCAGGATTGCCGCCACGTGCCGCTGTCGCAGCAGCGGCATGATCGGGTTGGTCGCCGAGATCGGACGGTGGGTCAGCACGAACCGCACGGGGCAGGGGCCGGTGCACCGGCCCAGCGTCGTGCGCGCGTAGGAGAGCGCCGAGGCATCGGCCTGGAGGCCCAGCACGACGACCTGCACCGGGCCGTACTGGACGCTGTACTGGTGGCCGGGGAGGTGCAGCGCCGAGATCACCGCGGCACCGTCGCGGTAGGCCAGGTCGTGCTCGCCCAGCGCGGCCACCGCCGGCGCTCCGGCCAGCAGCTCGTGCAGGGGCCGGAAGATGGCGCGGTCGAGGAAGGGCGGCGCCGCGACCAGGTAGGCGTTGTCGCCGGCCGACAGGAACAGCGCCGGGTGCTCGGCCGCCGCCAGCCGGGCGACGGCGTACTCGTGGGCGGTGCCGGATCCGTAGTCGCCGAACGACACCAGCGCGATCGGCGTGGCGGTCGAGCGCGGGGCGGTGCTGAAGCTGCCGGCCGCGGCCGACTTGCCGCCCAGGTTGGCCGTCCACACGTACCGGGTGGCCGGGCGAAGGTCGGTGGCGCGTCCTCCGGGAGCGCTCGTGACGGTGCCGTCCGGGGCGCGGACGCTCAGCCTGACAGGTGCGTCGCCGGACTTCAACTTCCAGGCGAAGTCGGCCTCGCTGGTGGTGACCCTTGTCAGGAAGGGGCCGCGGGCGAAGACCCCTGACGGCGGCAGCAGCAGGTACGTGGACCCGTACCAGACCAGAGCGACCACGGCGATCAGCAGCAGCGCCGTGGTGATCACCAGCGCGCCCACGACCCGCCGCGGCCCCTCAGCGCCGGGCCGCTCCGGTCGCGGGCCGCGCGCCCTGACGAGCGGGATCACCTGCAGCACGACGATTGCGGTCGCCCCCAGGATCGGCCCCGCCGATCCACCGAAGGCCAGGAACGGGAACGGCGCCACGATCGTGAGCGCCGAGCAGACCCACTCAACCCGCCGTCGGGGCCGCACCAGGTCAGCGCTGAGGCATGCGATCGCCACGATCACGCCGATCAGCAGCGTCGGCGCTGCGGCCACGTCGCGGACGATCGAGTCGGAGATGGTCGATGTGGCCGCCAGGGCGACGGCGTCGAGGATCAGCAGCAGGCGAAGGGCACGCACTTCCTCAACGTAGCTGCGCGGTCGCCGCCGGCGTGCAACGGCGTCCACCCCCTGCCGCTGCGGCGTGGGGTCGCCGCGCGGCGGTATGGTTTCGGCGTGATCGCGTTTGTCACCGGTGGGGGCCGTGGGATCGGGGCGAACATCGCCCGTAAGCTCAGGGAGGACGGCTGGGAGGTCGTCGTCGCCGCGCGCACGCCGGAACAGGTCGAGACGGTGGCACAGGAGATCGGCGGCCGTGCGGTCGCGCTCGATGTCACCGATCGGGATGCGGTCGAGCGGGCGGTTGCCGAGAACGGGCCGGTCGATCTGCTCGTCGCCAACGCGGGTGTCGCCCGCCGCGGCGCCGCGACCTGGGAGGTCGAGCCGCAGGACTGGTGGCGCACCTTCGAGATCAACGTCCTGGGCGTGCACCTCTGTTGCCGCGCGGTGATCCCTGACATGCTGGAGCGGGGGTCGGGCAGGATCGCTATCACCGGCAGCGGCGCCGCGTACCTGCCTCCGGGCGGCCCGTCGGAAACCGACTACCCGGCGAGCAAGGCGGCGGTGTGCCGCTACGGCGAGATGCTCGCCACCGAGCTCTCGGGTCGTATTCCCGTGTTCTTCTTCAGCCCGGGGCTCGTCCGCACCGAGCTGACGTCACGGGCGCCCGATGATGCGCCCTGGACGCCGCCGGAGCTGGCTCCCCGGCTCGTCGCGGCGCTCGCAACCGGGCGCTACGACGCGCTTGCGGGCCGCTACCTGCACGCCGAGCACGACGATCTCGACGACCTGCTCTCGCGCGTCGACCAGGTGCGCGAACAGGACCTGAACGCCATACGCCTCCGCCGCTAGCCGCCCGGCGCGTGCGGTTCTCTAACCCCAGCGCAACATTCTCAGCTGGTTCGAAGGTGGGTGTGGTCTCGTACGAAGCGTCAACGAGACTGAAGGAGAACCAGTGGAGCTCGATCTACCAGCGCGGCAGCCGGGCAGGGAGCCGGTCCGTCGATACCGTGCCCGTACCGTCCTGGCAGTTCTCATCGCCGTCGTCGTCGTGGCGGCGGTTGTCGCCGGCTTCACGCGCGCGAGGACGCAGGCGGCGACCGTCGGGTCGGGCGTCGTCGTCATCGAGACCAACCTCGGCTACCAGGGTGGGCAGGCGGCAGGGACCGGCATGGTGCTGACGTCGTCCGGCGAGATCCTGACGAACAACCACGTCATCCGCGGCGCGACCGACATCAAGGTCGTGGAGCCGAAGACGGGCCAGAGCTATTCGGCCCAGGTGGTCGGCTACGACGTCAACCATGACGTCGCGTTGCTGCAGGCGAGCGGCGCCTCGAATCTGAAGACCATCTCCCAGGGCGACGCCGGGTCGATCAATCCGGGCCAGTCGGTGCAGGCGGTGGGAAACGCCGGTGGCACGGGCAGGCTCACCTTCGCCTCCGGCACCGTGACGAATGTCGACCAGGCGATCACCGTAGGTGATGAACAGGGCGATAGCCCCGAGCACCTGAGCGGGCTGATCGAGACGAACGCGGCCGTGCGGCCGGGAGACTCGGGCGGGCCGTTGCTGAACTCCTCCGGCCAGGTGATCGGGATGGACACCGCAGCGTCCGCAAGCAACGACGTTGCCCAGACGACCACCAACGACGGGTATGCGATCCCGATCAACGACGCGATGTCGATCGTCAGGCAGATCGAGAGCGGCAACGGCTCGGGATCCGTCCACGTCGGTGGCACTGCGTTCCTGGGAGTCGAGTCGACCCCGAGCAGCTACTCGTCTGGCGCTGAGATCTCGGCGGTGGTTCCCGGTAGCGCCGCCGAAGCTGCGGGACTCACCGCGGGCGACCTGATCCTCTCGGTCGGCGGTCACACGATCTCGACTCCTCAAGAGCTCAGCGACGTCGTCCTGACCCAGAGGCCGGGCGCGTCGATCTCCGCCGTCTACCTCGATCAGGCGGGCGCCACCCAGACCACGAACCTCACGCTGGCAAGCGGGCCACCGCGCTAGAAGCACGGCCCCGGACCAGGACGGTCCGGGGCCGCAACCGCGGCACAGATCAGCCGCAGCCGGAGTTGTCCCCGCAGTCGCGGCAGGTGTAGCAAGCGCCGGTGCGCACCTTGCGTCCGCCGCACTTGGCGCACTCGACCGCGTCCTCCCAGGCGTTGAACAGCGCCGCCTGGCCGGCCGAGGGCGAGTGGGCGACCTCGGCCGCCGGCTCGCCCGCTTCCTGGGCGTCGTAGCTGGCGGCGATCCGGTCACGTACGGCCTGGCTCATGATGCCCAGGTCGGCCTGCTGGTCGGTGTCCAGGAAGCGCTTGCCCATCCACCGGAAGATGTAGTCGGGGATCGACTTGGCGACACGGATGTCGGGGTCGTTGGTGAGCCCGCTCGGCTCGAACCGCATGTGCGCGAACTTCGAGACGAACACCTCCAGCGGCACGCCGTACTGGATGCCCACCGAGACGGCGATCATGAACGCGTTCATGAGGCCGGCCAGGGTGGTGCCCTCCTTGGCGATGTCCACGAACACGTCGCCCGGGTCGCCTTCGGGGAACAGCCCCACGTGGATGTAGCCCTCGTACTCGCCGACCTTGAACTTGCGGCCGATCTCCTGCCGCTCGATCGGCATGACCCGGCGCTGCGGCTTCGCCGCTATCAGCTCCGGCGCGTCGCTCTTGGTCGACAGCGGCTGGGCCACCATGCAGCCGTCGCGGTAGATCGCGATCGCTTTCACGCCCAGCTTCCAGGCGTCGATGTAGAGGCCGGCCACGTCGTCCACCGTGACCTCGGTGGGCAGGTTGACCGTCTTCGAGATCGCGCCCGAGATGAACGGCTGCACCGACGCCATCATCTTGACGTGGCCCATGTGGTGGATCGCGCGGTCGCCCACGGCCACGTCGAACACCTGCAGGTGCTCGCCCTTGAACCCGGGTGCCCCCACCACCGTGTTGTGCTCGTTCACGAAGGCCACGATCTGGTCGATCTGATGCGGCGCGTAGCCGAGCTTGGAGAGTGCGGTCGGCACCGTCTGGTTCACGATCGTGATGTCGCCGCCGCCGACCAGCTTCTTGGACTTGACCAGCGAGAAGTCCGGCTCCACGCCGGTGGTGTCGCAATCCATCATGAACGAGATGGTTCCGGTCGGCGCCAGGACGGTGGCCTGCGCGTTGCGGTAGCCGTTTGCCTCGCCCAGCGCCAGCGCCTCGTCCCACGCCTTGCGCGCCGCCAGCATCATCTCGTCGGGCACCACGCCCGCGTCGATGTTCGCGACCGCCGCGCGGTGCTTGCGGATCACCCGCAGCATCGCGTCGGAGTTCTTGGTGTACTCCTCGAACGGGCCGATGCGTGCCGCCATGTCGGCCGACTTGCGGTAGGCGCGGCCGGTCATGATGGCCGTGATCGCGCCGGCGTAGGCGCGGCCCTCGTCGGAGTCGTAGGGCAGCCCGCGCGCCATCAGCAGCGCGCCCAGGTTGGCGTAGCCCAGGCCCAGTTGCCGCATCGCGTTGGCGTTGCGTGTGATCTCGTCGGTCGGGTAGCTCGAGTTCGAGACCAGGATCTCCTGGGCCATGAAGATGATGTCCACCGCCCGCTCGAACCGCTCCACCTGGAACTCGAGCGTCTCGGGGTCGCGGAACTTCATCAGGTTCAGGCTGGCCAGGTTGCAGGCCGAGTTGTCGACGTGCAGGTATTCGGAGCAGGGGTTGCTCGCGTTGATGCGACCACTGGCCGGGCAGGTGTGCCAGTCGTTCATCGTGGTGTCGTAGTGCATGCCGGGATCGGCGCACTTCCAGGCCGCCTCCGAGATCTGGTGCATCAGGTCGCGGGCGCGCACCGTGCTCACCACGGAGCCGTCGGTGCGGGCGGTCAGGTTCCACTCCTCGTCCTCCAGCACGGCGCGCATGAACTCGTCGGTCACGCGCACCGAGTTGTTGGCGTTCTGGTACTGGATCGACGCCCAGTCCGGCGAGTCGAGCGACATGTCGTAGCCGGCCGCCTCGAGCGAGCGCGCCTTCTCCTCCTCGCGCGCCTTGCACCAGATGAACTCCTCGATGTCGGGGTGATCGACGTCGAGCACCACCATCTTGGCCGCGCGGCGGGTCTTGCCGCCCGACTTGATCGTGCCGGCCGACGCGTCGGCGCCGCGCATGAAGGACACCGGCCCGGAGGCGTAGCCGCCCTTCGAGAGCTGCTCCTTCGAGGAGCGCAGCTTCGACAGGTTGATGCCGGAGCCCGAGCCGCCGCGGAAGATGAGCCCCTCCTTGCGGATCCAATCGAGGATCGAGTCCATGTCGTCC
>JBJMJD010000107.1:0-23550 GCA_045806525.1 Gaiellales bacterium
ACAAGGAGGGCGACCCGCACAGCCCCCACCACGGATTCGGCGGCGGCCTGGGCGGTCAGCTGCGCGGACTGGTGCACGCGCACATGGGCTGGATGTTCTCGCACCCCGCGGGCCAGGAGCGGGAGCGCATGGCCCGCGACCTCTCGCAGGACCGGATGGTGCGGTTCATCGACCGCACGTTCCTGCTCTGGGCCGTGCTCGGGTTCGTGCTGCCGTTCGTGCTCGGGTTCGCGCTCACCGGCACCTGGCGCGGGGCGCTCACCGGCCTTCTGTGGGGTGGCCTGGTACGGCTGTTCCTGAACCACCACGTGACCTGGAGCGTCAACTCGATCTGCCATTACTTCGGGCGCAGGCCGTTCCCCGCCTACGACCTGTCGACGAACAACTGGCTGCTGGCGCTGCCGTCGCTGGGCGAGTCGTGGCACCACAACCACCACGTGTTCCCCACCTCGGCCTTCCACGGCCTTGGCAAGATGCAACTCGACGCCTCCGGCCTCATGATCCGGGTCTGGGAGAAGATGGGCTGGGTGACGCAGGTGCGTCGTCCCACCAGCGACCAGATCCTGCGCAAGCTGGGTCGCGGGGACTGAGAGCCACCCGCCGCCGGCCGTAGACTGCCGGCGTGCACGGCGATCAGATCCTGCTCGGCGACAACCTGGGGCTGCTGGGCCAGTTTCCCGACGGGAGCTTCCAGCTGATCTATATCGATCCGCCGTTCAACACCGGCCGCCGCCAGCACCGGCGCAGCCTGCGGACGTTGGCCGACCCGAACGGCGACCGCACGGGGTTCGGCGGGCGCCGGTACCGCACGCAGGAGGTCGAGGCCACGGCCTACGAGGACCGCTTCGACGACTACCTCGGCTTCCTCGAGCCGCGGCTGCGCGAGGCGCGCCGGCTGCTGGACGAGACCGGCACGCTCTACGTGCACCTCGACCCGCGCGAGGCCCACTACGTGAAGCTGCTGCTGGACGACCTGTTCGGCCGCGACTGCTTCCTGAACGAGCTGATCTGGGCCTACGACTACGGCGCCAAGACGCGCCGGCGGTGGCCGACCAAGCACGACACGATCCTGGTCTACGTCAAGCACCCGACCCGCTACCACTTCGACAGCGAGGCGGTCGATCGCGAGCCGTACATGGCGCCCGGCCTGGTCACCGCGGAGAAGCGCGAGCGCGGCAAGCTGCCCACCTCGGTCTGGTGGCACACGATCGTGCCCACCAACGGCTCGGAGAAGACCGGCTACCCGACCCAGAAGCCGGAGGGCGTGCTGCGCCGGATCGTGCAGGCGTCGAGCCGCCCGGGCGACCGCGTGCTGGACTTCTTCGCCGGCTCGGGGACGCTGGGGGCGGTGGCGCAGTCGCTGGGCCGGCACTACGTGCTGATCGACTCCAACCCGGAGGCGGTGGCGGTCATGCGTCGGCGGCTGGCCGCTCAGACGCCGGCTTGAAGCATCCGCACGCCGTCGGCGCAGGCGACGTACGCGGCGGCGGCCATGCCCAGGAACAGGCCGTTTTCGACCACTCCTGGGATCTCGTGCAGTCCGGCCGCCAGCCGGGCCGGATCGCCCCAGTCGTCCCGCCGGCAGTCCAGTATCAGGTTGCCCTCGTCGGTGATCCAGGGCCCTTCAGCGCCGGCACGCAGGACCGGTCGCCAGCCGCCCGCCGCGAGCAGGCGCTCGCACAGCGGCCGCGCGAACGGAATCACCTCGACCGGCACCGGCGCCCGCTCGCCCAGCCGTGCCACCAGCTTCGTCTCGTCGGCCACGACCACGAACCGCTCGGCCGAACGGGCCACGACCTTTTCGCGCAGGTGAGCGCCGCCGAGGCCCTTGATCAGCGACAGATCGGGCGCGATCTCGTCGGCGCCGTCGATCGCGAGGTCAAGGCTGGGCTGCCGCTCGAGGTCGACCAACGGGATCTCCAGCTCGCGGCAGCGCTGCGCCGTGCGCTCGGACGTGGGGACACCAGCGATGCCGCTCAGCGCGCCCTCCGACAGCCGCCGCGCCAGACCCTCCAGCAGCCAGGCGGCGGTCGAGCCAGTGCCCAGCCCGAGCACCATCCCGCTTCGTACCTCGGCCTCGATCGCGGCCTCGGAGGCGTCGCGCTTCAGCGGCTCCAGGTCGACGCTCACGCCAGCGCCTCGGCCACCGCCGCCGGGTCGGTCAGCGGCGCCCGGCAGGCGAAGCGTTCGCAGATGTACACGGCCGGCAACCCGTCCACCAGCGACTTGCCCTCGAGCAGCGGCAGGTCGCCGGGCGACCGCCCGTCACCGAAGGCGTAGACGGCATTGGGGTGGAAGCCGGAGCGCGCCGCCGCCGCCAGCAGCGGCGTCTCGGGGTGGTCGTCCGGCCCCACGATCGCGATCTCCTGCGGCGGCGAAAGCTGCATCTCGAGCGCGCACAGCAGCTGTCCCAGGGCCGGAGCGGCACGCTCCAGGTACGGCTCCGCCAGACGCAGCACCGCGGCCGCCTCCTGCTCCATGCGCTCGTCGCCGCGCAGCCGCGCCAGCCGCAGCAGCACGGTTGCCATCAGCGACTGGCCGGAGGGCGTGGGGTTGTCGTCGAGCTCCTTGTGGCGCGCGATCAGCTGCTCGCTGTCGGCGGCCGTGTAGAAGAACCCGCCCCGCTCGGCATCGGCGAACCGCTCGCGGACGCTCGCCACCAGCCGCTCAGCGGCATCCAGCCAGCGGCGCTCGCCTGTGGCGGTGTACAGCTCCAGCAGCCCCAGAGCGACAGCGCCGTGGTCGTCGAGGAAGGCCGGGATGCGGCCGGCTCCGTCGCGGGCGCTGCGCAGCAGCCGCCCGCGGTCGTCGGTCATCGCCTCCAGCAGGAAGGTGGCACAGCGCCGCGCGGCATCCAGGTAGGCAGGCTGGGCCAGCCGCCAGCCGGCCTCGGCCAGCGCCGCCAGGGCGAAACCGTTCCAGCAGGCGATGGCCTTGTCATCGCGGGCCGGCTGCGGCCGCTGCTCGCGTGCCCGTAGCAACCCCAGCCGGATCTGTTCCAGGTCATCGGGCGGCGGCCCGGCTGGGCGCAGGATGTTTGCGCCCTCGAAGTTGCCCTGCTCGGTGACGCCGTAGTAGGCGATCGCCCGCTCGGCCTCCGCCGGCTCCAGCGCGGCCCGGATCTGGGCCGGCGTCCACACGTAGCTGAGGCCCTCTACACCGTCCGTGTCGGCGTCCAGCGCGGCGGCGAACCCGCCGCCCGGCAGCAGCAGCTCGCGCAGCATGAAGTCGAGCGTGCGCTCGCACACCTCGCGGTAGCGCGCCTGCTCGGTGACCACCCATGCGTGCAGGTAGGCCGATGCCAGAAGCGCGTTGTCGTAGAGCATCTTCTCGAAGTGCGGCACCAGCCACTGCTCGTCGACGGAGTAGCGTGAGAAGCCGCCGCCGAGCACGTCGTACATGCCACCCAGCGCCATGCCGTCCAGCGTGGCCGCCGCGATCTCCAGCGGATCGCCCTCACCGGTTCGCCGCCACATCCGCAGCAGGAACTCGATCGCGGGCGCGGGCGGGAACTTGGGCGCGCGGCCGAAGCCGCCCCACTCCGGGTCGAAGGCGTTTCGCATTGACGCCACCGCCGCCGCCAGCTGCGGCTCCGCGGGCTCAGCCTCGCCCGCGGGCAGCTGCGCCGTCTCGCGCAGGTGCTCGGCCATGCGCTCGCCCACCTGGTTCACCTGGTCGGGCTGCTCGTGATAGGCCAGCGCCACCGCCTCCAGCACCTGGCGGAACGCGGGCATGCCCATCCGCTGCTGCGGCGGGAAATAGGTGCCGCCGTGGAACGGCTCGCCGGTGGGCGTCAGGAACATGGTCATCGGCCAGCCGCCGTGCCCCTGCGTGAACTGGACGACGGCGTTCATGTAGATAGCGTCGAGGTCGGGGCGCTCCTCGCGGTCGACCTTCACACACACGAACAGCCGGTTCATCAGCGCCGCGGTCTCGGGATCCTCGAACGACTCGTGCGCCATCACGTGGCACCAGTGGCAGGCGGCGTAGCCGATCGAGAGCAGGATCGGGCGATCCTCGCGCCGCGCCCGCTCCAGCGCCTCCTCCCCCCACGGGTACCAGTCCACCGGGTTGTCCGCATGCTGCAGCAGGTAGGGGCTGGTCTCACCCGCGAGCCTGTTCACGCCACGACCTGGCGGATCTGGTGCACCATCACCATCACAGCCGAGGCATCGTCGACCTGGCCGCCGGCGGTGTTGCCCACCAGCGTCGTCAGGCGCTCGTAGGGATCCGATCGCGCGGCCAGGTACTCGTCCAGCGCGGTCTCGATGTCGGCGGCGCCCGCGCCCTCGATCACCCGCGTCACGATCTGGCGGCGCAGCAGCCGCAGGTCGTCCAGCTGCGAGCGCCACGCCATCCGCTGCCAGCGCGTCTTGGCCGGCTGCCGGGAGACCCGCTGCTCAACCGCGTTCAGGTACAGCCGCTCACCGACCAGGAAGAACGCGTGGGCCACCTCGGGGATCGTGCGCCCGGTCTCGCGGGCGACGGCGATCACGTCAGGCCCGTAGACCAGGTCGGGCACGGTCGCCCCGAAGCGGGCCGCCTCCGGTGGCACGTGCTGCTCCTCGAGGCCGCCCAGCCGCTCGTCGAACTGCTCCTGCCAGGCGGCGGTGGCCACCTCCTGCAGGTGCGCCAGCAGCTCGGCGAAGCCGGGCCGGTCGCGGGCGATGGTCGACGCCAGGCCCAGGTCGGGATCGTTGCGCAAGTACCAGCGGGTGTACTGCTCGACCATGCGATCGACGCCGATCATCAGATCGGCCGCGACATCGGTCGGCACCTCGCTGGTCAGCGCCTCCACCCGGTCCCAGTGCTTGCGGGCGTTGGTCACGTCGCGGGCGATCAGGAACGCGCGGCAGATCTCATCGGCCGATGATCCGGTCTCGGCCGCCATCCGCGCCACGAAGGTGCTGCCCATGGAGTTGATCACGTCGTTGACGACGATGGTGGCGATGATCTCCCGGCGCAGCGGATGCGTGACCAGATGCGAGCCGAACCGCTCGACAACGGGGCCGGGGAAGTACGTCGCGAGGTCGTCGTCCAGATACGGGTCGTCCGGCAGCGAGGAGGGCAGCAGCTGGTCGCGCACCAGCCGCTTCGCGTAGGCCAGCAGCACGCACAGCTCGGGCCGCGCCATGCCGGCCCCGGCGGCCTCGCGCTCGGCCATCCGCTCCATCCCCGGCAGGAACTCGAGCGCCCGGTCGAGCAGTCCGGCGTGCTCCAGCTCCTCCATCAGGGCCTCGTAGGCCTCCATCCGCTGGGGCGACGCCGCCGACTCCTGCGACAGGATCTGCACCTGCAGGTAGTTGTCATAGAGCACGTGGCTGGTGACGTGGTCGGCGACCGACTCCAGCAGCTCGTTCCTGCCCTCCATCGTCAGCTCGCCGGCCTCGATCGCCTGGGCCAGCAGGATCTTCAGGTTGACCTCGTGATCCGAGCAGTCGACGCCGGCCGAGTTGTCGATGGCGTCGGTGTTGATGCGCCCGCCGGCGACGGCGAACTCGATCCGGCCACGCTGGGTGAAGCCGAGGTTTCCTCCCTCGACGACCACCCGGCAGCGCAGGTCGGCGGCGTCGACGCGAAGCGCGTCGTTGGCGCGGTCGCCGACCTCGGCGTGGGACTCGTCGGATGCCTTCACGAACGTCCCGATGCCGCCGTTCCAGAACATGTCGACGGGTGCGCGCAGGATCGCCTGGCAGAGCTCGGTTGGCGGCAGGCTTTCGGCCTCGATGCCAAGTGCGGCGCGGGCCTGCGGCGAGAGCGGCACCCCCTTCGCCGAGCGCGGCCAGACCCCGCCGCCCTCGCTGATCAGCGTCTTTCGGTAATCGTCCCAGGAGCTGGCCGGCAGGTCGAACAGGCGCTGCCGCTCGGCCAGCGCCTCCGGCGGCGGGTCGGGGTCGATGAACACGTGCCGGTGGTCAAACGCCGCCACCAGCCGGATCGCCGGCGAGAGCAGCATGCCGTTGCCGAACACGTCTCCGGACATATCGCCGATGCCGATCACCGTGAACGGTTCGGTCATCACGTCGTGCCCCAGCTCGGCGAAGTGACGCTTGGCGCTCTCCCACGCGCCCTTGGCGGTGATGCCGAGCGCCTTGTGGTCATAGCCGGCCGAACCGCCCGAGGCAAATGCGTCGCCCAGCCAGTGGCCATACTCGGCGCTGATCTGGTTGGCGGTGTCCGATAGGTGGGCGGTGCCCTTGTCGGCCGCGACCACCAGGTAGGCGTCGGGATCGCGGTCGAGCACCCACACGCCCTCCGGCCGGCGCATCTCGCCGCCCACGATGTTGTCGGTCAGATCGAGCATGCCCCGCATCAGCACGATGTACTGCCGGCGCTCCTCCTCCAGCAGCTCAGCACGGCCGGAGGGCGGCTTCTTCAGCACGAACCCACCCTTCGCGCCGGTGGGCACGATCACGGCGTTCTTGACCATCTGCGCCTTCATCAGCCCCAGGATCTCGGTGCGGTAGTCCTCCAGCCGGTCCGACCAGCGGATGCCGCCGCGGGCGATGAAGCCGCCGCGCAGGTGCACACCCTCCATCTCGGTCGAGTACACGAAGATCTCCCAGCGCGGCACCGGCTTGGGCATCCCCGGGACGTCCTCGCAGCGCAGCTTGAACGCCATGTAGGGGAGCGTGCCGTCCTGCTTGAACACGTTCGTGCGGACGGTGGCGAGGATCATGCCCAGGAAGCTGCGCAGGATGCGGTCGTCGTCGAGGCTGGAAATCTCGTCCAGGCGCGCCACGATCTCGGCCTCGAGCTGCTCGGAGGCCGCGTCGCCGTCGCGGGACGGGTCGAGCCGGTGCTCGAACAGCGTCACCAGCTGCGCCGCCAGCTGCCAGTTGCGCACGAAGGCGTCGTTCACGTAGCGCTTGGTGAAGCCGCCGCCCAGCAGCTGCCGGTACTGGCGGTAGGCGCGCAGCATCTCCACCTGCCGCCAGCTCAGGGCGGCTGCGGGCACCAGCCGGTTCAGCGAGTCGCCCTCGGCCCGGCCGTCCCAGACCGCCCGCACCGTGTCGGCCACCAGCTCGCCCACGCGGTCGAGGTCGAGCGGCCAGCCGTTGGCGCCGAGCACGCCGAAGTCGTGCAGGTAGCGGCCGCTCCCCTCGTGCTCCTGGAGGCGGGTCGGCACCTCCTCGACCACGGTCAGGCCGAGCGCCTCCAGTACCGGCAGCAGGTCCGAGAGCGGTGCCTTGCCGCCGGTCTTGTACAGCTTCAGCCGCGTCAGCGGCTCCGCCGTGCCCTCCTCGTTCTGGAGCGCGACCGTGTAGGGGCGATCGGCGCCCAGCGACTCGAACTGCTCGACGTCGAACTGGGCCATGCGGATCGGCGTGGCGGACTTGTAGTAGTCGGGGAACAGCTCCGCATAGCGGCGGGCCAGGGCCTGGCCCTTGAGCTCCCCGTGGCTCTCCACCAGCGCGTCGGAGAGGGCGTCGTCCCAGGTGCGCGTCGCGGCCAGCACCTCGCGCTCGAGCTGGTCGAACGACACGTCCGGGATGCCGCCCTCGGGCACGTGCACCATGAAGTGGAAGCGGGCCGGATCGGTCTCCCCCAGCGACAGGTGGTAGTCGATCGACTCCCCGTGGTAGCGCTCCTCTAGCAGGCTCTGCAGCCGCAGCCGCAGCTCCGTGGAGACGCGGTCGCGCGGGAGTGCCACTCTCGCCGTGACGTACCTGCCGAGCAGGTCGGGGCGCACGAACAGCTGCACGTGCCGCTTCTCCTGCAGCCCCAGCAGGGCCATCACGGTCTCACGCAGATCCTCGGTGCCCGACGCGAACAGCTCGTCCTTGGGGAAGCTCTCGAAGATGCTGACGACCGCCTTGAAATCGTGCGACCCGGGAAACAGGTCCTCCGACTCCATGATGTAGTCAAGCTTGCGGCGGATCAGCGGGATCTCGCGGGCCGGCTCCATCAGCGCCTTGCTGGTGAACAGGCCGACGAAGCGCAGCTCGCCCACCAGCCGGCCGTCCTCGCCGACCTGTCGCACGCCGATGTAGTCCATCTTCACGCGGCGATGCACGGTGGCCTCGCGGTTGGTCTTCGAGACGATCACCAGTGGGCTGTCCAGCACCCGGTCGCGCACGCCGGCCGGCAGCTCCGACAGCGGCACCGGCTGGGCGAACTGTGAGCCCTCGATCTTGGAGAGGATGCCGAGCCCCGAGCCGGGCACGGCCTGCAGCGTGGCGGCGTCACCTTCGCCTGCGGTCGCGTACTCGCGGTATCCAAGGAACACGAAGTTGTCGGCGCGCAGCCAGTGCAGCAGCGCCACGGCCTCGCTGACCTCGTCCTTGGGGTAGCGGGTGACCGCGCTCTGCGCGAACTCGACCATGCGGTCGATGCGATCGACCATCGCGTGGAAGTCGCGCACGGACAGCCGCACGTCGCCGAGCACGCGCGTCACCGCCTGGGCGAGGTCGTCCAGCTGGTCGTCCGGCACGCGGCGGTCGACCTCGAAGTGCATCATCGACTCGCGGTGCAGCGCGCCGCGGGCCGGGCCTACCGACCGCACCCCGCCCTCGTCGCTGCGCTCCACTCCCATCACCGGGTGCACGACGTGACGCACCTCGAGGCCGCGGCCGCGCAGCGCCTCGCTGACGGAATCGATCAGGAAGGGGGCGTCGGCGGTGTTGGCCTCGACCACCGTGCCGGGAGTGCGATAGCCATCCCGGTCGACGGTCGGGTTGATCGCTCGCACGCCCACCTCACCGCGCCGGCCGTCGACGAACCTGTACAGACCGCGCACCTGCGCCGCCAGCTCGACCGGGTCGGGCGGCTCCAGCCGGTCGAGCCGCACCCGGTGCGCGTAGGACTTGGCGAAGGTCGCCAGCGGGCCGTCGCTGACGTCGAGCTCGGCCAGGAGCGCCGAGATCAGCTCGGCGTCGGGATCGCCGGGAGGGGTCGCGACGGGCGGTGCTGCCTCACTGCTCACGTCCCGTGATGCTACCAGCGTGCGCGAGAGCGCCCGCCATGGCCGATCAGCCGAAGCGGCCCGTGACGTAGGCCTCGGTGCGGGGATCACTGGGCCTGATGAACAGCTCCGACGTGGGCCCGTGCTCGACCAGCACTCCGCTGCGGGTGCCGTCGTCGCGCACGTCGACGCTGAAGAAGGCGGTGATGTCGGCCACCCGTGCAGACTGCTGCATGTTGTGGGTGACGATGATGATCGTGTACTCGGCCTTCAGCGATTCGACCAGGTCCTCGACGTGCTGGGTCGAGATCGGGTCAAGCGCCGAAGCCGGCTCGTCCATCAGCACCACGTCCGGCTCGATCGCGAGCGCACGGGCGATGCAGAGCCGCTGCTGCTGGCCGCCCGACAGCGACAGGGCGCTGGCCTTGAGCCGGTGCTTGACTTCGTCCCACAGCGCGGCGTGCGTGAGCGCCCGCTCGACGCGGCCGTCCAGGTCGTCCTTCATGCCGTGCAGGCGCATCCCGTAGGCGACGTTGTCGTAGATCGACTTGGGAAACGGGTTGGGCCGCTGGAACACCATCCCGATGCGACGGCGCAGCTCCACCGGATCGACGTTGGATCCGTTCAGGTCGTAGCCGTGATAGGTGATCCGCCCGTCCACGGTCGCGCCCGGGATCAGGTCGTTCATCCGGTTCAGGCTCCGCAGCAGCGTCGTCTTGCCGCAGCCGGAGGGTCCGATGAACGCCGTCACCAGGTTCCGGTGCACCGACAGGTCGACGTCGCAGATGGCCGGCTTGCCGGAGTAGGAGATGGTCACCTTGTCCAGCTGGAACACGGTCTCACGGCCCTCGGTGGGGTTGGACTCGCGTCCGGAGGCCAGCTCCGCCAGCCGCGTCTCCGGCTTGGCCGACGTCACCTCCGGCGCCTCGCCGGGGTCGCCCGATTCTGTGTCCTGGTGGTCAGTCATGGCTGGGTCGGGTGTCCGATCTCCGCGAATTGTGTCAGACATGCGCAACTCGGCGGGTGAAGAGGTGAGGGATCATCGCATCTGCTCGATCTGGCGGCGGGTGCGCAGCGACAGCAGGCGGCCGGTGATGCTGCCGAGCAGCACGAACGCCATCAGCAGCAGTGCCGCCGCCCAGGCCACCTGCTGGTCGTGACGGCTGGGCGACTCCGAGTTCGTGAAGATCGCAAACGGCATCGACGCCATCGGCTGGCTGGGGTCGGTCACCACCGCATTCGCGAAGATCGACGAGGTGAAAAGGATCGGCGCCGTCTCACCGGCGGCACGGGCGACGCCGACGATGGTGGCGGTGACGATGCCGCCGAAGGCGCTAGGCAGGATCACCGACACGACCGTGCGGGCGCGGGTGGCGCCGAGCGCCATGCTGCCCTCGCGCAGCGTGGACGGCACCAACAGCAGCACCTCCTCGGTCGCGCGCGCGATCACCGGGAGCATGATGATGGCCAGGGCGATGGACGCCGCAAAGGCGCTCTGGCCGTTGCTGACCACCACCAGGCCGAAGATGAAGATGCCGATCACGATGGTGGGCACGCCGGCCAACACGTTCAGGGTCATCCGGATCGCAACCGACACCTGCGGCGACGCGAACTCGGTGTCGAAGATGGCCAGCAGCACCCCGATCGGCACCGCCATCGCCGCGGCCATGGCCGTCATGATCAGCGTACCGATGATCGCGTTTTTGATGCCGCCGCCCTCGACTCCGAACGGAGCCGCAACCTGCGTGAATAGGTCGGCGTTGACGGCCGGCAGCCCGCGCTTGGCCACCGAGAAGATCACGGCCAGCAGCACCGCGATCGCGATCAGCGCGGCGATGCTCGCGAGCAGCTCCATCAGGCGCCCCTTCAGCTTGCGGCGGCGCGAGCGGCGGCTCACGACGGTCAGCGGGTTGCGGTCGTCCTGCGCGCTCACGCTTCGCCTCCCAGCCGCCGTTGCAGCCTGCCCGAGATCAGCTGTGCTGCGATGTTGGTGATCAGGCTGATGAACAAGAGCAGCACCGCCAGGTACGCCAGCGACGAGCGCTGAAGCGAGGTCGCGGTGCCTGCGTACTGGGCGGCGATCCGGCTGGCCATCGTGTCACCGGGCGGGAACAGCGACCTCGAGATCGCATTGGCGCCGCCGATCACCTGGGTGACCGCGATCGCCTCGCCCACGGCGCGGCCGAACCCGAGCATGGTCGACGCCACCAGCCCGCCGCTGACGTAGGGGAGCATCACCGAGCGCACCATCTCCCAGCGCGTGGCGCCCAGCGCCATCGCGCCCTGCTTGAGGTCGCCGGGCACGCTCAGGAACAGCTCGCGGCTGATGCTGGCCACGATCGGCACCACCATGATGCTGAGCACGACGCAGGCCGGCAGCACGCCCTGGCTGGACGGATACCCCGAGAACAGCGGGATGAAGCCGAGGTGGTCGGACAGCCACGGCTCGATGTGCTCGGCCAGGAACGGGCCCATCACCAGGATGCCCCAGAGCCCCAGCACTACGCTGGGGATCGCCGCCAGCAGCTCGACCATCAGCCCCACCGGCGTACGCAGCACCCGCGGCGCAAGCTCGCTCAGGAACAAGCCGATCGCGATCGCCATCGGCACCGCGATCACCAGCGCCACGAGCGACGTCAGCAGCGTGCCGATGATGAAGTTGAGGGCGCCGAACTGGCCGGTGACGACGTTCCACTGGTCGCTGGTGATGAAGCCGAGCCCGAACTCCTGGATGCTGGCCCAGGCTTGCCGGGCCGTCTCGTAGACCAGCAGCGCCATGATCGCGACCAGCAGCAGGGCGGTGGCCGCGGTCAGTGCGCGCAGGCCGGTCTCGCCGAACCGCGGCCGGCGCCGGGTCGGCACAGGGATGCTGGAGGGATCGAGGTTCGTGGTCGTCATCGTGAAGCCAGGTTGTACAGAAGCCAGGGCGCCGGTGCCTCAGCGAGACACCGGCGCCCAGGAATGTTCAGCGTCAGGTGGTGATCTTCGCGATCACCGTCTTGCCGTGCGCAACGATCGCACTCGGCAGCGGCGGGTAGCCGAGGTCGGGCCCGAACGCCTGGCCGGTGGGGCCGATGGCGTAGGTCAGAAACGCCTTCAGCTGCTTGGCCTTGGGCGAGGTCTGCGGGATGATCGCGTAGCTGTACGTGGACATCGGGTAGGCGTCGGCTGCCGAAGCCGGCGGGTTCACCAGAGGCACCGAGCCGTCGGGCTGGATCGTGGTGACCGCGTCGGCGGCCGCCGTGATCGCCTTCGTGGTCGGCTCCGGGTAGTTGCCGGCCGCATTCTGCAGCAGCGCCTCGTCCAGCGAGTCGGCGGCGATGTACGACACCGCCACGTAGCCGATGGCACCGTCGGTCGCCTGCACCGCCGCGGCCACGCCCGAGTTCTTCTCGGCGCCCTGGCCGGTCGGGAACGAGGGCTGGGTGGACGCGCCGACCTTGCTCTTCCAGTCGGAGCTGACGGCCGAGAGGTAGCTGGTGAACACGTAGCTGTCACCGGATCCGTCGCTGCGGTAGATCGGAGTGATGTGGGTCGAGGGCAGGTTCACGCCCGGGTTCAGTGACGCGATCTGGGAGTCGTTCCAGCTGGTGATCGAGCCGGAGAAGATGGCCTCGAGCACCGGCCCTGTCAGCTTCAGCTTGTCGGGCACGCCCTTCACGTTGTAGGTCACGACCGTGGCCGCCAACGCCCACGGGATCTGCAGGCAGCTCTTGCAGGCGGTGGCCTGGTCGCTGCTGAGCGGCGCGTCGCTGGCACCGAAGTCGACGGTGCGGTTTGTAATGGCATCGATGCCGCCACCCGAGCCGACGGCTCCGTAGGTGATCGTGATGCCGGCGCGCTTCGCGTAATCCGGCTCCCACTGCGAGATCAGCGGCGCCACCAGCGTGCTGCCGGCGCCGGTCAAGACGGTGCTGGAGCTGCCACCGGAGCCCGAGCCACTGCCGCCGGAGGATCCGCAGGCCGCCGACAGCGCGACGACGGCAAGCCCGATCGCCACTGCAGCGGTTTTCGTCACTCTCTGCATCCCATTCATCTCCATGTCGTTTGCCTCTGGCGGCAGGATCGGTCAACGGGTCTGCGGGCGGGGGTTCAGAACGGTGGCTGTTTGGTGAAGATACGGTGAACCGCGCGTGAGAAGGCCCCTGCCAGGGAACGGTTCTGCCAGACTCCCGGGTATGGCAAGCACACGACAGTCCTTCCAGCAGCAACTCGACGCGGTCGAGGAGGAGCTGCAGAACCACGGCCGCCTGGTGCTACGGGCGCTCGACCGCTCAGTGCAGGCGCTGCTGGCCGGGGACGAGCAGCTGGCGGACATGGTGATCGCCGAGGACGACGAGAACGACGCCTCCTACATGAACATCGAGGAGGAGGTGGAACGGCTGCTGGCGCTGCAGACGCCCGTGGCGACCGACCTGCGGCTGATCCTCGCGATCCTGCACATCAACCTGCACCTCGAGCGGATGGGAGACCAGTGCGTCAACATCGCCAAGCTGACGAAGCTGACGCTGGGGCTGGTGATCGCGTCGGAGCTGCTGGAGTCGTTCCGCATGATGGGCGAGCAGGCGGAGGCGATGACGACCGAGGCCATGGCGGCCTTCGCCGAGCGCAACGTGGAACGGGCCGAGCGGCTGGTGATCATGGACTCCGTGATCAACGCGGAGAACCGCGAGCTGTCGCGGCGGATCATGGCGCTGGGCGGTGACGAGCGGATGCGCGAGGCGGGCCTGCGCGCGATCCTGATCTCGCGTTGCATGGAGCGGATCGGCGACAACGCGGTCGACATCGGCGAGCGCGTGGCCTACCTGGCGTCGGGCGAGTTCCGCGAGTTCACCGACGCATCACATCCCGGCGAATAGCGGCGCTGCCAGAGTCAGGCGGAGGCCAGACCCGTTGCAGCAGCCTCGTCCAGCAGCCACTCCGCGCCCTGCACCATTCCCGCCGGCAACGGCTCGCCGGCATTGATCCGCCGGATCGGGTCGGCCTTGGCTGCACCTGCGACCAGGAACACCTTGCGCTTGGCCGCATTCAGCGCGGGCAGCGTCAGCGTCAGCCGCGACATGCCCTGCACCACGTCGGGCGGCGCGATCACCCAGCGCTCCGACTCCAGCAGCGACACCGATCCCGGGAACAGCGAGGCCGTGTGCCCGTCGTCCCCCATCCCCAGCATCAGCAGGTCGAAGCGCGGCGCCTCGCCGAAGAACGCGCGCAGCAGGCCCTCGTACTGGTCGGCATCGGTGAGCGGATGGATCTGGCCGGCGGGGATCGGCACGTGGTCCAGCAGCGACGTTCGCGCGTTGAAGTAGTTCGACCGGGGGTCATCGAGCGGCACGCGCCGCTCGTCCCCCAGGAACACGTGCCAGCGCGACCAGTCGGCGCGGCCGCGGAACTCGTCGGACGCCAGCAGCCGGTGAGTCGCCTGCGGCGTGGAGCCACCCGTCAGGCAGATGGCAAACCGCTCGCCGGAGGCGGCCTCGGCCTCGAGCACGAGCTCGGCCGAAGCCCGCGCGAGCGCCTCTGTGTCGGGAAACACGCGCGCGTTCATGCTGCCTGCGCCTCCGCCAGCGCGTCCTCGAACGGCCGCTCCGCGCCCAGCCGGTCGAGCTCACCCGCCAGCAGCAGCGCGACGGGCGGGCTGGGCAACGCCACCGTCCGCGGAGCCAGCCCCGGGCCGCTGGCGGTGCCGTGCTCGTTTCGGCCGGAGCGCTCGACCAGGAACGACTCGTTGCCGCAGATCAGCCGCACCCGGTTGACACGCACTGCCCGCCGTGTGTCCAGCCCCACCTCCCGGCCCAGCCGCGAGCGCAGCCACCCGGCCAGCAGCGCCGACTGGTTGCGGGGACCGTTCACCTCGACGGCGGCCAGATGATCGAGCAGCCGTCGCTGGCTGCGTCCATCGAACAGCGCCGCGATCGCCTCCCGCCAGGGACCCGTGCGCACCCAGGCCAGGTCGACCAGCCCGGTCGCCATTGCGTCGACACGGGCCACCGCGTCGATGCCGGCCTGATCCGAGTCGACGATCATCCTCGTGGTCATCTCGATCATCTCCTCCAGCACCAGGTCTCCTTCCGGGGGCAGCTCGCCCTGCCACCACAGGAACACCGGCAGGTCGGCCACCAGCAGCGACGTCACGGAGCTGGGCAGCGCCACGCGGTTGCCGCGCAGCTCGACCAGCTCGTTGAAGACCCCGCGCCGGACGTCGCCGCCACTGTCGCTGGACACGCGTGCGCGCGGGGTGCCCGTGGCGGGCATCACGATCATCGCGCGCAAGGGGCGGCTGGAACCGATCCGGTCGAGCACGCGGTTGGCGATCTTGAGGTGCTCGGCGTCCGCGCAGCGCACGACCAGGTTGAGCGTGGTCGCCCGCACGCTGGGATGCCCCTCACCGGCGCGGAGCGCGGCCAGCGTGCGCTCTACCTCGCTGACCTCGATCCAGCCGCTCTGGTGCCTGCTCATGGCCGCCTCCAACGCCGCCCGTCGCGTGCCAGCAGCTCGTCGGCGGCGTCCGGCCCCCAGGATCCCGACGCGTACACCTGCGGCTGCCCGGTCTGCCACTGCTCGATCAACGGGTCGCAGATCTGCCATGACCGCTCCACGCTGTCCTGCCGCGTGAACAGGGTGCTGTCGCCGCGGATCGCGTCCAGCAGCAGCGTCTCGTAGGCCTCGGGCACGTCGGCCAGGAACGAGGAGCCGTACTGAAAGTCCATGTTCACGCTGCGGATCGAGAGCGTCGGCGTCGGCGCCTTGGCTCCGAACCGCAGCGAGATGCCCTCGTCGGGCTGGATCCGCAGCACCAGCGAGTTGGCCTCGAGATGCTCCGCCGCCTCGCGCGAGAACGGCAGGTGCGGTGGCCGCTTGAACTGCACCGCCACCTCGGTCACGCGCTTGGCCAGACGCTTTCCGGTGCGGATGTAGAAGGGCGTCCCGGCCCAGCGCCAGTTGTCGATCTCGAGCTTGGCGGCGATGAACGTGGGCGTGTTCGAGTCGGCGGGGACGTTCGGCTCCTCGTGGTAGGAGAGCACCTCCTGGCCGGCCACGTAGCCCGCACCGTACTGACCGCGGACCGAATCCGAGAACACCAGCGGCCTGGTCGCACGCAGCGCCTTTGCCTTCTCGTCGCGGACGGACTCCGGCTCGAAGGCGGCGGGCGGCTCCATCGCAACCAGCGCCATCACCTGCAGCAGGTGGTTCTGGACGATGTCTCGGACGACGCCGGTCTCCTCGTAGAAGGCGGCCCGGTGCTCGACGCCCAGCGATTCGGCCACCGTGATCTGCACGTGGTCGACGTACGAGTTGCTCCAGATCGGCTCGAAGATGGCATTGGCGAACCGGAACGCATAGATGTTCTGGACGGTCTCCTTGCCCAGGTAGTGGTCGATCCGGTAGACCTGGCGCTCGTGGAACCAGCGGTGCACGGTCTCGGCCAGGGCGCGCGCGCTCTGCAGATCGTGGCCGAAGGGCTTCTCGATCACGACCCGGACGAGGTCGGTGGGCCGGTTCAGCTTGGCCGCCCCCAAGCCCTTCACGATCACGGGGAAGAAGCTGGAGGGCGTGGACAGGTAGAACACGCGGTGCGCCCCGCCGCCGATCTGCTCGTCCAGCCCCTCGATCGTCCGGGCCAGCGCGTGGAAGTGCGACGAATCGTCGAAGCCGCCGGCGTGGTAGTGCAGCATCGAGGCGAACGCCGGCCAGAAGCGCTCGTCGATCGGCGTTCGTGAGTGAGCCTCGATCGCGGCCTTGGCGAAGCGGCGGAAGGCCTCGTCGTCCATGTCGGTGCGCGCATACCCGACCACCCCGAAGCGGGGTGGCAGCAGGCCTCGCTTGGCCAGGTTGTAGATGGCCGGCAGCAGCTTTCGCTGAGCCAGGTCGCCGGTCGCGCCGAAGATCGTGAACAGCGCCGGCTCGCTGGCTCCGCCGACCCGCAGGCCCTCGCGCAGCGGGTTGTCCTCGGGCCGAGCACGTGGCCTCACTCGCGCACCACAGCGTGCCCGCCGAACTGGTTTCGCAGCGCCGCGATCGCCTTCATCGCAAACGGGTCGGGGTCACGGGACGTGAACCGCGCCATCAGCGCGATCGCGATGGTGGGAGCGGCCACGCCCTCGTTGATCGCCTCCATCACCGTCCACCGACCCTCGCCGGAGTCGTCCACGTAGCCCTTGATGTGCTCCAGCTTGGGATCCTCGGCCAGCGCCCGCGCCAGCAGGTCGAGCAGCCACGACTGGATCACCGAACTGTGCCGCCAGACCTCGGCCGTGGCCGGCAGGTCGAGATCGAACTCGCTCTTCTCGAGGATCTCGAAGCCCTCGCCGTAGGCCTGCATGAGCCCGTACTCGATGCCGTTGTGCACCATCTTCGTGAAGTGCCCGGACCCGGCCGGCCCAGTGTGCAGCCAGCCGTCGGGCGGCGCCAGCGTCTCGAAGGCAGGCGCCAGCGTGGCCACCGCCGCGTCGCTTCCACCCATCATCAGGCAGTAGCCGTTGGCGTAGCCCCAGACGCCTCCGGAGGTGCCGCAGTCGATGAACTCGATGCCGTGCTCCGCCAGCGTCGCCGCGTGCTGCTTCGAGTCGCGGAAGTTCGTGTTGCCTCCATCGACAACGATATCGCCCGACTCCAGCAACCCGGTCAGCTGCTGGACCGTCCCCGACGTGGGAGCACCCGCCGGGATCATCAGCCAGACCACGCGCGGGCGCTGCTCGAGGGCGGCCACGGCGTCCTCTAGCGTGCCAGCCCAGGTGATGCCGTACTGCTTCTCCAGCGACTCGTCGCCGTTACGCGTCCAGCCCACCACTGTGTGGCCGGCGTCGGTGAGGCGATGCGCCATGTTTCCGCCCATCCGGCCCAGGCCGATCATTGCCAGTTCCATGTCACCTTCCTTGGTATCGCACGTCGGCGGGCTCAGACCGCGCCGCGGGCACCGATCTGGTCGAGCCGCTCACGCAGCGTCCCCACCAGCGAGTCGAACGAGTCCGAGAACGACTTGACGCCGTCCAGCTCGAGGCGGCGGGTGACGTCGTCGAGATCGATGCCGGCCTGCTGCAGCCGCTCGAGCTCCCGGCGCGCCTGATCGACATCCCTGTCGACCGTGCGCTCCACTACCCCGTGATCCATGAATGCGGCGATGGTCGGGTCCGGCATCGTGTTCACGCACTCGGGCCCGATCAGGTTGTCGACGTAGAGGACATCCGAGTAGGCGGGGTTCTTGGTGCCGGTGGACGCCCATAGCGGCCGCTGCACGCGGGCGCCTTTCGCCGCGAGCGCCTGCCAGCGGTCGTCCCCCTTGATCTCGAGGTAGCGCTGATAGGCGAGCTTGGCGTTGGCGATGGCCGCCTTTCCGCGCAGAGGCGATCCCTCCGGCAGCATCGCATCGACCGCCGTGTCCACCCGCGAGACGAAGAAGCTGGCAACCGAGTGCACGTCGTCGATCGGCTGGGACTGCTGCACCCGTCGCTCCAGCCCGCGGATGAACGCCCAGTGGATAGCCTCGTAGTTGGCCAGCGAGAACAGCAGCGTCACGTTCACGTTGATGCCGGCCGCGATCGACTCCTCGATGGCGGGCACGCCCTCGGCCGTTCCCGGGATCTTGATGAAGATGTTGGGCCGGCCGATCCGCTCCCAGAACTCCGGCGTTGCCCTGGTCGACGCGTCCGTGTCGTTGGCCATCGACGGCGGCAGCTCGAACGAGACGAACCCGTCGAGGTGGCCGGTGGCGTCGTACACGCCGCGCAGTTGATCGGCCGCCTCCTGGACATCGGCGATCGCCAGCTCGAAGAACACGTCTGCGGGAGACTTGCCCGGCGCCGCGGCGGCGGCAAGCGCATCGTCGTAGTCGTCGGAGTCGGCGATCGCCTTCTGGAAGATGGTCGGGTTCGAGGTGACCCCCACCACCCCGTCGTCCACCCACTGTCGGAACGTGCCCGAGCTGAGCCAGCCCCGGCGGATGTTGTCGAGCCACGGGCTGGTGCCCGCGGCCGCGAGCTCATGCAGCCTGGTCATTGCGTGATGCCCCCTTCGCGGATCAGAGAAAGCACGCGCACGGCCTCGTCGGCGACGTGGCGTGGCGTGAAGCCGAGATGTTCGAGCACTGTCTGGCCGGGCGCCGAGGCGCCGAAGCGGTCGATCGCGACGATCGCGCCTCTCGGGCCGGCGAACCGATCCCAGCCCAGGGACGCCGCGGCCTCGACGCAGACGCGGGCCTCGACTGCGGGCGGCAGCACCTCGTCCCGGTAGGCCTGCGACTGCTCGTCGAACAGCTCCCACGACGGCAGCGACACCACCCGGCTGGTGACACCCTCGGCGACCAGCAGCCCCCGCGCCTCTTGGACGGTGTGCACCTCGGAGCCGGTCGCGATCAGGATCACCTCCGGGTCGTCGTCGCCCTCCAGCACGTAGCCTCCGCGGGCGGCATCGGACACCGGCAGCGCGGCGGCGTCGAGAACGGGCAGCGCCTGCCTGCTCAGGCACAGCGCGGTCGGATTGCGGCGCTCCATCGCCACCCGCCATCCGATCGTGGTCTCGTTCGCATCGGCCGGGCGAAAGACCGTTATGTTGGGCGTCGCACGCAGGGTCGCCAGCTGCTCCACCGGCTGGTGGGTGGGGCCGTCCTCACCGAGGCCCACCGAATCGTGCGTGTAGATCCAGATCGCCGGGATGTTCATCAACGCGGACAGACGCACGGCCGGCTTCATGTAGTCGAGGAAGTTGAAGAAGGTGGCGCCGTAGCCGCGCAGGCGCGACACCACCAACCCGTTGACGATGCCGCCCATTCCGTGCTCGCGGACGCCGAAGCGCAGGTAGCGGCCGTTGTGGCTGCCGGGCTGGAAGTCCGTCCAGTCGGGCGGCTTCGTGTTGTTGGACGGCGTCAGGTCGGCCGAGCCGCCGACCAGCTCCGGCACCTGGGCCGCGATCTCGGCGATCACCTTGCCGGACGCGGCGCGAGTCGCCATCGGGCCGTCCCCGGGCGCGAAGGAGGAGATGTCCAGCGAGTCGGGGCCGGTGCCGGAGAAGATCCGCTCCAGCTCGGCCCGCTGCGGGTGGGCGGCGATGCGCTCCTCCCATTCGCGCTGCAGCCGGGCCCCGACTTCGAGTGCCTCTCGATAGCGTGCCAGCGCGGCCTCAGGGATCACGAAGTACTGGTCGGGATCGAAGCCCAGCGCGCGCTTGGTCTCGGCCTGCTGCTCGGCCCCGCGGGCGTCGGAGTGGGCACGTGAGGTGCCGGCGTCGCGTGAGCCGAAGCCGATGATGGTCTTGACCGAGATCAGGCTGGGCCTGTCGGTCTCGGCCAGCGCGTCGTCGACCGCCGCCTCGATCTCGGCCATGTCGTTTCCATCCTTGACAACGGAGGTGTGCCAGCCGTACGCCTCGTAGCGCGCATTCCGATCCTCGGTAAACGCCAGCTCGGTGTTGCCGTCGATCGTGACGTGGTTGTCGTCGTAGAGGAACACCAGGTTGTCCAGCCCGAGGTGGCCCGCAAGCGACGATGCCTCGCTGCTGATCCCCTCCATCAGGTCACCGTCCGTGACGATCGCGTACACGCGGAAGCCGGCGTCAGGCCCGTACACCGCCTCCAGATGCTTGGCGGCGATGGCCATGCCGATGGCATTGGCGGTGCCCTGGCCGAGCGGGCCGGTGGTGACCTCCACGCCCGGCGTATGCCCGTACTCGGGGTGTCCCGGAGTGCGGCTGCCCCACTGCCGGAACCGCTTCAGCTCCTCCAGCGGCAGGTCGTAGCCGGTCAGGTGCAGCAGCGAGTAGAGCAGCATGCACCCGTGCCCGCCCGAGAGCACGAACCGGTCACGGCCGGGCCACGCCGGATCGGCCGGGTTGTAGCGAAGATGCCGCGTCCAGATCACGTGCGCCATCGGCGCTGCTCCCAGCGGCAGCCCGGGATGACCGGACTTGGCCTTCTCCACGGCATCCAGCGACAGGGTGCGGACGGTGTTCACGCAAAGCTGGTCGATGTCATCGAACGGTCGTGACACGCGCACGCTCCTTGGGAGGTCTCAAAAACGGCTGGCGGTGAGACGTTATCACCGGCTCCCGCAACCTCTGCGGGGGGATACCCGGAGGCCGATCATCTAGATTGGTCGTACCCCGAAGGGAGTCCGCTTATGCCATTGCGCGCGGGTGTCGACCTGGGTGGCACCAAGATCCAGTCCGTGGTGACCGACGACCAGCACACCGTGCTGGGGCAGGCCCGCCACCCCACCCCCAAGGACAACGGCCCGCAGGGGGTCGCCGTCGGCATCGTCGCAGCGATCCATGAGGCGCTGGAGGGAGCAGGCGCCGGCCCGAGCGAGCTCGAGGGCGTGGGCATCGGCTCGCCCGGCGTGGCCGATGACGAGGCCGGCACCGTCACCCAGGCCCGCAACGTCACACCGGACTGGACGGGCAGCTTCCCGCTCGCAAACGCGGTCGGCGAGCCCCTGGGCGGGCTGCGGGTGCGGCTGGGCAACGACGTGGACGTGGCCACGATGGCGGAAGCCCGGCTGGGGGCGGGCCGGGGCCACGCCTCGCTGCTGGGCGTGTTCTGGGGCACGGGCATCGGCGGCGGCATCATCCTCAACCACGAGCGCTGGCTGGGACGGGGCGCCGCCGGCGAGTTCGGCCACATGGTCGTGAAGCTGAACGGCGCGCGCTGCACGTGCGGCCGAAACGGCTGCGTCGAGGCCTATGCCGGCCGCAGGGCGATGGAGCTGCACGCCCAGGAGCTGCACGACAAGGGCCACCACACCGACCTGTTCAAGATCATGGAGAAGCGCGAGCGTGAGACGCTCTCGAGCGGCGTCTGGGCGCGTGCCCTGGAGCACAAGGACACGATGGCCGAGGAGCTGGTCGAGCGGGCCATCGCCGCCCTCGCCGCGGGCATCGCCTCTGCCGTCAACCTGATGGACTTCGAGGCCGTGGTGATCGGCGGCGGCCTGGGGTCACGGCTGGGTGAGCCCTACGTGGCGAGGATCCGCGAGCAGATGCTGCCGCACCTGTTCGTCGACGACCACCCGCCCAAGGTGGTCGTCGCCGAGCTCGGCGACCTCGGCGGCGCCATCGGTGCGGCCATGCAGGTGGGCTCGCCTATGCGGGCGTGATCGACTCGTCCAGATAGACGTCCTGGACCGTGTTCAGCAACGCGACGCCGTCCGCCAGCGGCCGCTGGAAGGCCTTGCGGCCGACGATCAGCCCGGCACCGCCGGCGCGCTTGTTGATCACGGCCGTGCGCACCGCCTGGGCGAGGTCGGAGTCGCCGGCGGACTCGCCGCCGGAGTTGATCAGCGGCACCCGGCCCATGTAGGTGTTCACGACCTGCCATCGCGTCATGTCGATCAGGTTGTCGGTGGTGAGCTTGTCGTAGACCAGCGGATCGGTCTTGCCGTACCCCTTGAAGGCCAGAAAGCCGCCGTTTCGCTCCGGCTGCTTCTGCTTGATGATGTCGGCCTGGATCGTGACGCCCAGGTGGTTTGCCTGGCCGGTGAGATCGGCGGATACGGCGTAGTCGCCGTTCTCGGTCTTGAAGGCCGAGTTGCGCAGGTAGCACCACAGCACCGTGAACATGCCCAGCGCGTGGGCCTCCTCGAAGGCCTCGGAGACCTCGATGATCTGGCGGCTGGACTGCTCCGAGCCGAAGTAGACCGTCGCGCCGACGCCGATCGCACCCAGCTCGTAGGCCTGGCGCACCGAGCCGAACATGATCTGGTCGTACTCGTTGGGATAGGTCATCAGCTGGTTGTGGTTGAGCTTGACGATGAAGGGGATGCGGTGTGCGTAACGGCGCGCCTCCATGCCCAGCACGCCGAAGGTGGTGGCGATGGCGTTGCAGCCGCTCTCGAGGGCCAGCTCGACCAGGTTGCGCGGATCGAAGTAGGCGGGGTTCTTGGAGAAGGAGGCCGCGGCCGAGTGCTCGATGCCCTGGTCGACGGGCAGGATCGACAGGTACCCGCTGCCGCCCAGCCGGCCGGTCGCGAACAGCTGACCGAGGTTGCGGAGCACCGGCACCGGGCGGTCGGAGTCCATCCACACCCTGTCGATGAAGTCGGGGCCGGGCAGGTGCAGCTGGTCCTTGTCGATGCCGTGCGCCTCGTACGTCAGCAGCGCCTCCGCCTCGTCGCCCAGCAACTGCTCGATCTGCGAACCGCTTGTGACAGCCATCTGCGCACCCCCGCCTGGATTCAACCGTTTCTGGTATCACCATTGTAGTCGCGCCGGCCCGGTAGGCTTCTGTTCGTGATCGTCCTGATCGTGATCATCGCGCTGGTCGTGCTGGTGCTGGGCTGGCTGATGTACACCTACAACCGGCTGGTGCGGCTGCGCAACGAGACCGATCAGGGCTTCTCGGGCATCGACATCCAGTTGAAGCGGCGCGCCGACCTGATCCCGAACCTGGTGGAATCGGTGAAGGCCTACGCGGCGCACGAGTCGGGTCTGTTCGAGGAACTGGCCCAGGCCCGGGCCAGCACGCTGTCGGCACAGGGGGTGGCCGGTGCGGCCGATGCGGCCGGCAAGACCGGGGCGGCGCTGGGCCAGCTGTTCGCCGTGGCCGAGGCCTATCCACAGCTGCGGGCCAGCGAGAACTTCAAGCGGCTGCAGGACGAGCTGACCGACACCGAGGACAAGATCGCGGCAGCGCGCCGGTACTACAACACCGTCGTGCAGGC